>DATNMN010000030.1:0-7414 GCA_035602295.1 Candidatus Dormiibacterota bacterium
CCGCCGGCGCTGATGGGGATGATCGCGTTCTGGTCGACGCTCTCGCTGAACATGCCCGACTTCACTCGCTTCGGCAAGAGCCAGCGGGCGCAGGCGTGGGGCCAGATTCTCGGGCTGCCCACGACGATGACCTTGTTCCCACTGGTGGCGGTGCTGATCACCGCCGCCACGCAAAAGGTCTACGGCGCACCGATCTGGGACCCGGTCGCGCTGACCGCTAAGTTCGACAACCCGCTGGTCGTCATCTTCGCGCTCTTCACGCTGGCCGTTGCCACCCTGTCGGTGAACGTAGCGGCCAACATCGTCAGCCCTTCGTACGACTTCTCGAACGTGATTCCGAAGTTGATCAGCTTCCGCACCGGCGGCCTGATCACCGGCGTGCTGGGCATCGTCATCCAGCCCTGGAACCTGCTGGCGAACCCGAACGTATACATCTTCACCTGGCTCGGCTTCTACGGTGGCGCGCTGGGTGCGATCGCGGGCGTGCTGATCGCCGACTACTGGTTCATGCGCAACACCAACCTCAGGCTGGCCGATCTGTACCGCGTGAACGGCGAGTACCGGTACTCGGCCGGCGTCAACTGGCGAGGCCTGGTCAGCTTGCTGGTCGGTGGTGTCCTGGCGGTGGGCGGCGCCTACTCGACGCCGGGCAACGGGCCCTTCCCGCAAAGCGGGATCATCGGCCCGCTTTACAGCTGGTTCCCCTTCCATGTCTACGACTACAGCTGGGTGGTGGGACTGGTGGCGGCGTTCGTCTGCTACCTGGCGCTCTCGGCTCTCTTCCCGGCGGCTGCCGCTCGGCGGCGCCCGCAGGCAGCGGCGGCGACCTAAACTCGTAGATCGATCGCGCTGGAGCCCCTTCCTCGCGGCGGGGGCTCCAGCCTTTTAGGAGACCTATGGCACGACTGAGCTTCGGCGTCTGCTTTGCTCCCGATCCGCCCCCGAGCCGCTGGGTGGATCTGACCAAGCTTGCCGAGGCCCAGGGCTTCGAGTACGCCTGGCTCTTCGACTCCCACGTACTTTGGCAGGAGGTCTATCCGATCTTCACGCTGATGGCCGCCAACACCAGCAAAATCAAGATCGGTCCTTGCGTCACCAACCCGGGAACGCGCGATCCAACCGTGACCGCCAGCGCCCTCGCCACCCTGAACGAGATCTCCCGCGGCCGGATGGTGATGGGGATCGGCCGCGGCGACAGCTCCCGCCGGGTGCTGGGCAAGAAGCCTGTCACGGTGGAGCAGATGGAGGCGGACTGCCGCCTGATCCGCGACCTGGCGGCGGGACGCGAAGTCGCCTACGACGGCGTCAAGATCCGGTTGAAGTGGGCCGAGCACGAACTGCCCATCTGGGTAGCGGGCTATGGGCCGAAGGCGCTCCGGGCTGCCGGCCGGGTAGCCGACGGGGTCATCATCCAGCTGGCCGATCCCGCCATCATCAAATGGTGCCTGCAGTTTGTGCGGGAGGGCGCCGAGGAGGCGGGCCGGTCGTTCGACGACATCAAGATTCAGGCCGCTGCCCCGGCCTTTATCTCCGATGACATCGAGGCGGCGCGCGAGCAGGTGCGCTGGTTCCCGGCGCTGGTGTCCAACCACGTCGTCGACCTCTTGAAGCGCTACGACGTCAAGGATCTGCCCAAAGCGCTCACCGATTACATCAAGGCGCGCGACCACTATGACTACTCGGAGCACGCGCAGCGGGGCGCGGCCCACGCCGACTTCGTCCCCGATGACGTGATTGACCGGTTCTGCGTCATCGGCACCGTCGAACAGAGCAAGAGACGGATCGAGGAGTTGATCGACGTCGGCGTCGACCAGTTCAACCTCTACCTTATGGTGGAGAAACCCGAGGCGGTCATCAAGCGATACGGCGAAGACATCATTCCGGCGTTCAGTTAGGGAGGAGGAGGCGACACAGACATGGCGAAGGTGAGAGCGGCCCTGATCCAGGCGCACGCGAACATGCCGAAAGAGGAAGCGATAGTAAAGCACGAGGCGCTGATCGGCGAAGCGGCGGCCAAGGGTGCGCAGATAACCTGCCTCCAGGAGATCTTCTTTGGCCCCTACTTTTGCGCCGAGCAGGATCCCAAGTGGTACGACACTGCCGAGCGGGACGACGGACCGACGGTGAAGCGCATGCAGGCCTTGGCCAAAAAGCACAAGATGGCGCTGGTCGTGCCTTTCTACGAGGAGGCCCAGACCGGCGTCTACTACAACACCGCCGTGCTGATCGAGAACGATGGCACGATGCTGGGCAAGTACCGTAAGACGCACATCCCTCACGTCGGCCCGTGCTTTTGGGAAAAGTTCTATTTCAAGCCTGGCAACCTCGGCTACCCGGTGTGGGATACCTCGGTCGGCCGGGTCGGCATCTTGATCTGCTACGACCGGCACTTTCCGGAGCCCGCCCGGGCGCTCGGCCTCAAGGGCGCCGAGCTTGTCTTCAACCCCTCGGCAACGGTCAAATCGCTCTCGCGCTATCTCTGGGAGCTGGAGCAGCCGGCCCACGCGGTGGCCAACGGCTACTGGATCGGCGCCATCAACCGCGTCGGAGTGGAGAAGCCGCTCAACGAGGCGCAGTTCTACGGGTCAAGCTACTTCTGCGACCCGCGCGGCCGCATCATCGCCAAGGCGTCGGAAACCGAGGATGAGGTGCTGGTCGCCGACCTCGACCTGGACATGAATCGCGAGGTGCGCAACACCTGGCAGTTCCTGCGCGATCGCCGGCCAGAGAGCTATGAGGAGCTCGTCAAGGAGCTGCCATGAGGACGCTGATCAAAAACGGCACGGTGGTGACCGCGAGCGACACCAACAAGACCGA
This sequence comes from Candidatus Dormiibacterota bacterium, assembly GCA_035602295.1. Classification (GTDB taxonomy): domain Bacteria; phylum Chloroflexota; class Dormibacteria; order CF-121; family CF-121; genus CF-13. Next base: position 2,818 of record DATNMN010000030.1, read on the forward strand.
CGTGCTGATCGAGGGCGAGAAGGTCGTGGCCATCGGGAGCGGACTTACGGCCAAGGCCGACCAGGTGATCGATGCGGAGAACCGCTACGTGATGCCGGGCGCGATCGATGTCCATACCCATATGGAATTGCCCTTTGGTGGCACCTTCGCCTCCGATGACTTTGCGACCGGGACGGCCGCCGCCGCCTGGGGAGGGACCACGACGATCGTCGACTTCGCGGTGCAGACCTATGGTCAGACGCTGCGCCAGGGTCTGGACCAGTGGCACAAGAAAGCCGAAGGCAAGGCGCACATCGACTACGGCTTCCACATGATCGTGCGCGAGATCAACGACTCGATCCTCAAGGAGATGGACGCGCTGGTCAACGAGGGGGTCCCGTCGTTCAAGCTCTTCATGGCGTACCCGGGCGTCTTCATGCTCGACGATGCCTCGATCTTCCGAGCGATGGGCCGCACCGCGGAGAATGGCGGGCTCATCATGATGCACGCCGAAAACGGCGGCGCGATCGACGTGCTGGTCAAGCGCTACCTCGCCGAGGGAAAGGGCGATCCGATCAACCACGGCCTGACCCGGCCGGCCAGCATGGAGGGCGAGGCGACCAGCCGTGCCATCGCGCTGGCCCGCCTTGCCGAGGTCGCCGTCTACATCGTGCATTTGAGCTCGAAGGAGGCACTCGATGCGGTTCGTGAGGCGCGCGACGACGGCGCCTCGACCTTTGCGGAGACCTGCCCCCAGTACCTCTACCTGAGTCTCGACGACCTCGGCCGGCCCGGCTTCGAGGGCGCGAAGTACGTGTGCTCGCCACCGCTGCGACCGCCTTCGCATCACGACGAACTCTGGAAAGGCCTCCTCCAGGACGACCTCCAGCTGGTCGCGACCGACCACTGTCCCTTCCACTTCAAAGGGCAGAAGGAGATGGGGCGCGGCGACTTCTCTAAGATCCCCAACGGCCTGCCCGGTGTCGAAGACCGCTTCTCGCTGATCTTTCACGGCGGGGTGAATTCCGGCCGGATCACGCTCAACCGCTTCGTCGAATTAGTCGCTACCGCGCCGGCCAAGATGTTCGGGCTCTTCCCGCGCAAGGGCACGATCGCGCCGGGAAGCGATGCCGACATCGTGATCTTCAATCCGAGGGTTGAACGAACGCTGTCGGCGAAAACCCACCACATGAACGTGGACTACAGTTGCTACGAGGGCATGACGGTCAAGGGCTTGCCAGAGGTCGTGATGCAGCGCGGCAACGTCCTGGTCCGGGACGGAAAATTCCAGGGGACCAAGGGCGCCGGCCAGTTCCTGCGGCGTTCGCCATTCCATGCGGTATCGGCCGGCGAGCCCAGCACGGTAGGAGCCAGATCATGATTGCAACCAAGAACGTCCAGAGCTTTATCGGCGGCAAGTTTCGGGACTCCCGGGCCCAGAAGGTCGACCCGATCCCGAATCCCGCAACCGGCCAGACCATCGCCAGCCTCCCGCACTCCACCAAGGAGGAGATCGACGAGGCAGTCGCCGCGGCCAAGAAGGCCTTCCCGGCCTGGAGCGAAACCCCCGTGCCCGACCGCGCGCAGGTGATGTTCCGCTTCAAGGCGCTGTTCGACAAGCATATCGACGAGCTTTCCGCGATCGTCACCCAGGAGAACGGCAAGACGCTGGACGAGTCGCGCGGCGAGGTCAAGCGTGCCATCGAGGTGATCGACTTCGCCTGCGGCGCGCCGACCTTGATGATGGGCCACAACCTCGACCAGATCGCGAAAGGCATCGATGAGGAGCTGACCAGGTTTCCAGTTGGTGTCGTCGGCGGCATCACGCCTTTCAATTTCCCGAACATGGTGCCCATGTGGATGATCCCGGTCGCGATCGTGACCGGTAACACGTTTGTCCTGAAGCCCTCGCAGCTGACGCCGCTCTCCGCCATGCGCATTGCGGAGCTGCTCGAGGAGGCCGGCCTACCTGAGGGGGTCTTCAACGTCATCCACGGCGCCAACGATGCGGTCAACCAGCTGCTGACCCATCCCGATATCTCGGCGATCTCGTTCGTCGGCTCGGCGACGGTGGCCGCCTACATCTACGCGACCGCGGCCGCGAATGGCAAGCGGGTCCAGGCGCTGGGCGGCGCCAAGAACCACATCCTGGTCATGGATGACGCGGACATCGAGCTCTCGGCGCCGCACGTCATCTCGTCGGCCTTCGGCAACGCCGGCCAGCGCTGCCTGGCGGGCAGCGTCGCGGTCGGGGTCGGCAAGATCGGTGACGCCCTGGTGCGCGAGCTGGCCAACGATGCGGCGAAACTGAAAGTGGGACCGGGCACGGATCCGAAAACGACGCTCGGGCCAGTGATCCGGGGCGAGCGCAAGAAGAAGCTGATCGAGTACATCGACGGAGCCCAGGCGGAGGGCGCGCAGCTCGTATCCGATGGTCGCCAGGTGGATCAGAAGGATGGCTTCTTCCTCGGGCCGACCATCTTCGATCGCGTCACCCCGAACATGAAGATCTGGAAGGAAGAGCTCTTCGGACCGGTGCTCTCCGTGGTTCGGGCGTCGGACATCGATGAGGCCCTCAAGGTGCTCAACGCCAGTACCTACGGGAACATGGCCTCGATCTTCACAAACTCCGGCAAGTACGCGCGCGAGTTCAAGCGCCGGGCGCAGGCCGGCATGCTGGGCGTCAACATCGGAGTAGCGGCGCCCATGGCCTTCCTCCCGTTCACCGGCTGGAAGAATTCATTTTTCGGCGACCTGCATGCCACCGGCCAGGACAGCATTCGCTTCTACACCCGGCATAAAGTCGTGACGACGCGGTGGCTTTAGAGACGACCGCCCGCGCACACGTCCTCAGCGGCGAGGAGATCGTCGCCCTCTGCCGCCAGTACACCCTCTACGAATGGACGGCGCAATCGGCCGTCGATCCGATCGCGGTCGACCATGCGAAGGGCGTCTACTTCTACACCCCCGAGGGTAAGCGGTATATCGACTTCAACAGCCAATTGATGAGCGTCAACGCCGGGCACGGTCACCCGCGCATCATCGAGGCGATCAAGCGCCAGGCGGAAAAGCTCCCGTACGCCAATCCCTTCATGGCGCACGAACCGCGGGCGCTGCTGGGCAAGAAGCTCGCCGAGCTGATGCCCGGCGACCTCGACAAGGTCTTCTTCACGCTGGGGGGTGCGGAGGCGAACGAAAACGCGATCAAGCTGGCCCGGACCGTGACCGGCCGCCACAAAATCATCGCTCGATACCGTTCCTACCACGGGGCGACCGCTGGCGCGATGGCGCTGACTGGCGACCCGCGGCGGTGGGCGAACGACCTGGGGAACTCGGGCGTGGTGCATGTCCTCGACCCCTATCACGGGCCGCAGCGCGAGGTGGACACGGCGGAGGAATCCCTCAGGTACCTCGAGGAGACGATTCAGCTCGAGGGTCCCAAGACGATCGCCGCCTTCTTCCTGGAAACGGTCACCGGCACCAACGGCGTCCTGATTCCGCCGGACGGCTATCTCCAGGGCGTCCGCGAGCTCTGCGATCGTTACGGCATTCTGATGGTCTGCGACGAGATCATGTCGGGCTTTGGCCGGACCGGTGAATGGTTCGCGGTCAATCACTGGAACGTAGTACCGGACCTCATGACCATGGCGAAGGGACTGACGAGCAGCTACGTGCCGCTAGGCGCGGTTGGCATGCGGCCAAGGATCGCCGAGCATTTCGACAAGAATGTTTTCTACGGCGGCCTGACCTACAATAGTCATCCGCTGGCCTGTGCCACTGCCCTGGGCACGATCCAGGCGTACGAGGAAGACGACATGATCGGCAACGCCCGCCGGATGGGGGAGGTGATGACGCGTCACCACCAGGAGCTCAAGCGGAAGCACCCATCGGTCGGGTTGACCCGCGCCATCGGCCTCTTTGGCATCCTGGAGCTTGTCAAGGACCGCAAGACGATGGAGCCGCTCGCCCCCTTCAACGGGACGTCGGAGCCGATGAAGGCGGTCGGGAAGTCCCTACGCGAGCACGGGCTCTACACCTTCGTCCGCTGGAACACGATCATGACGAACCCGCCATTGTGCATCAACGAGAGCGAGTTGGCTGAAGGCTTCGCCATCATCGACAAGGCGCTCGACATCGCCGACCAGGCCGTCGCCTAGACTCACGCGGCCAATGGCCAGCGTTCACGACGACCCGTCGAATCCCGACGCCGCATTCGCCGAGCTATACGCGCAGCTTCCGGATGCGACCGACCTGTGGCCCTGGCTCGAGCTGGCCCAGAACGCCACGCCCCCGGTGCTCTATCTCGGGATCGGCAGCGGACGGCTCGCCGTACCGTTGAGCGCGGCCGGTATCGAGCTGGTCGGCGTCGATAGCCATCCCGCCATGCTCGATCGTGTGCGGGAACGCCTCCCGCGGATCGACCTGATCCAATCGCGAATCGAAGACCTCGAGCTTGGCCGGCGGTTCGACCTCGTCGTCGCGCCCTCCAATATCCTCTACCTGATCGAGCGCTTGCGCCACGCCGCCGATCACCTCACCGATTCCGGGGCCCTCGCCTTCGAACTGGCTAACCCTCACTGGCTGCGCGCGGGCGGCGGCGATGGCGTCAGGGTGCGGG
>DATNMN010000031.1:0-5231 GCA_035602295.1 Candidatus Dormiibacterota bacterium
CATCGATCGCAGCATCGCTTATGCCTACCTGCCGCCCGCGTGCACCCCGGGCAACGCGGTCGACGTCCAGGTGTTTGGCCGCTGGGTCCCAGCGACCGTCGCGACCGAGCCGCTCTACGACCCGGCCGGCGAGCGCATCCGCTCATGAGCGAGCGCGATGAGTTCGCGGCGTTCGCCCTCGAGCTTGCTGATGCCGCCGATCGCATCTCGATGCGGCACTTCCGCAAGGCCCCGCGAGTGGACCGGAAACCCGACCGGACCTTTGTGACCCAGGCGGACACCGCCATCGAGCTGGAGTTGCGGGAACGGATCGAGAAGCGATATCCTGCGCACGGCGTGCTGGCGGAGGAGTACGGCGATCGCACCGCGAACCAGGAGACGCGATGGATCATCGACCCGATAGACGGCACGCACAACTACATGCGGGGCGCCCCCGTGTTCGCCACGCTGATCGCGCTCGAGCGCGCCGCTGTGATGGAGCTGGGTGTGATGTCGGCGCCGGCGATGCACGAGCGCTGGCGCGCCATGCGCGGCGGCGGCGCCTGGGCGGGCAAGCGTCGGCTCCAGGTGTCGATGGTCTCGGAGCTTCAAGATGCCCAGGTTTTCTACGCCTCGCGCTCGGCGTTCGTTGCAGCCGGCAAGGAACGCGGCTTTGACGCCGTGACCGGTGCGGCCTGGCGCGATCGCGGCTTTGGCGATTTCTGGGGCTACGCGCTGGTGGCCGAAGGCGCGGGCGAGGCGATGTTCGAACCCGAGCTCTATTCCTGGGACCTCGCGGCGCCGTTGATCATCGTGGAGGAGGCGGGCGGACGCCTGACCGACTTCACGGGACGGCGAACCTACGAAGGCGGAAACGCGGTGGCAACCAACGGCCTGCTCCATGCCGCGATTCTGGAGAAGCTCAACGGCGCGTAACGCCGGCGCGTAACGTCAACCGATGCGACGACTTTTCCTGGCCCTCGCCATCGTCGTCCCGGGGTGGCTTCTTGGGTCGCTGGCCGCGAGCGCCGCGAACACGCCGGCTCAGATCATCACGTGCGCCGGGACGCCGCCATGGTGTTTCAGCCCGAAACCCATCCAGGTCACCGTGGGCTCGACCGTAACCTGGACCAATGGGACGGCCCCGACCCACACCGCGACCTCCGACACCGGCGCCTGGGACACCGGCAATATCGCGGCGGGTGCCACCAGTAGTGCCATCGCCTTCGCAACCGCCGGGACCTTTACCTATCACTGCGCTATTCATCCGAGCATGACCGGCTCCGTGGTCGTGGCGGCGGCCGCGGCAACCAGTCCGCCGGTTCGCGCCCTCGCTCCGGGTGGCGGAGGAGCGGCCCCGGTGTGGAAAGGCCGCGTGTATAGCCCGTCGCTCCCGGTTGGTGCGGTGCTGCTGCTCCTCGGTCTCGGCCTGCTAGCGGTGCGCCGCGTTCGCCGCGACCGGACGCAACGCGTCGGCGAACGCATCGATAAACTGCCGCACAAGTAGGCCATCCGGATCGTGGTCGGGGTTGATCTCGGTCACGACCAGCGCGGCCAGCTTCGGTGACCCGACAAACACGCGCAGGCATCGCATCGCGTCGCCGAAGGAGAGGGCGTCGTAATGCGGCCAGTTCGCCAGCGGAATCTCGGCGGAATCCATCACGTCGACATCGAAATGTACCGCGATCCCCCGGGCGCGCTCCTCGAGACGCGCCAGCGCTTCGGCCGCCCGCTCAACCGGTCGATCAAGCGACGTGACCGGGTACTGCGGTATCTCGGACTCCTCGAGCAGAAGCAATTCTCTTGGCTCGACCTCGTAGGGTTGAAAGCCAAAGAGGGCGATCCGGTCGGGCGTGAGAAGGGGAAATCGCGGGCCGATGCGGGCCAGCTCGGGAGCGCCTTTGCCGATCAGATGGGCCGCGCCCATCGAGTCGAAGATGCCGGAGTGGGTCGTGTCGGGTGTGGTCATGTCGGCGTCGCCGTCGAAATAGATCAATCCGAGGTCGGGTTGCCGGCGCAATAACCCGGCTACGACGCCGAGCGTGATGCTGCAGTCGCCGCCGAGCACCAGCGGGACCAGGTCGCGATCAACGGCCGTCGCCACCCGATCGGCGACCTGGCGCGCGACCATGACCACGCGTGAAAGGCTCTGGCTTTTACGATTGGCCGGGTCGGGCTGGAAGCGAGTCACCGGGAGATCGCCAAGGTCCTCGACCGTAAGTCCGGTTTCGCGCAGCGCGCCCAGCAACCCGGCCTGTCGTAGCGCGGCCGGTGCCTTCTCTTGACCCGGCCCATGGGTGCCGGCGCTGGAGGGGACGCCGATCAAGCCGAGCATCTACCTACGCTACCTCGACCCGGACGAGGACGTGCGAGCGATCTCGAAGCATCCGTCGCAGGCCTTCGGGCGTCGTCGCCCCCCACATGCCCCACCGATCTACGATCAGGTCCTGGACCGCCGCATCGACCTCGGCAGCATCGACAAAGTGCACCCGACCCTCAACCGACGGGCCACCTCCCGGGATGGTCAAGCGAACCCACGGATCGTTGCGCCAGCGCGCGACCCGAACCGCGTACGCGTAATTGAATAGGTAGAGGTCCCCGTCGGGTGTGACGATGAACCAGGTGTGGACCGCCCGCTCCCGCCCGGCTTCACGCGAACCGACCAGGACCGTATCGGCGCCGTCGAGCGCGTGCCGGAAGTCTGGCGGCAGCACGCAGGTCAGAATAGGCCGGTGACACGCGTGGTGCTGCTCGGCCTGGACGGCTTTCCACATCGCGCGATCGGGCCCGAGCTAACGCCACGGCTGTCGGACCTGGCTCAACGCGGTGGTCGAGCGCCGGATGGTGGCGTCACCGACCTTCCTTCGTCGACCGACCCTGGATTCTGCTCGTTGCTGACCGGCTGCAAGCCGGCCACGCACGGCGTCCTGACCACGTCCTGGCGCTTTGCCAGGCTGCCCGACTGGGCCGGCGCGCAGACTCCACGGGTTCCGGCCATCTTTGATGCCTGCCGCGCCGCCGGGGTTCGGACCGCCGCGATCGTGGCTGACGACCGCGGCCTCCTCTGCACCGACTCGGCCGACCGTCGATGGCCGCCCGACGGCGTCATCCCACCTGGGACGCCTCTCGACGGCCATGGTTATCCGGTGAATGCTGCCGTCCTCCCCCATCTCCTGGATGCCATTGGCGATCCGAGCCTGGGATTCGTCTTCGGCCATATCAACGAAGCCGACACGGCCGGACACGACTATGGTCCTGAGAGTGACGCCGCCCGCGCCTGCTATCGGGCAACCGATGAGTCGGTCGGCGTGGTGCTCGATGCCCTCGCCAGCCGGTGGGCGGACACCGTGGTCGTGATCGTTTCGGATCACGACATGCAAGCGCGGGATTCGTCTCAGCCGGTCGACCCAATGACAAATGGCACCGACGGCGGATGGGACGCGTATATCCCGGATGGTGGTTCCGCGCTCATCCACCTCAAGCCGGGGGTCGATCCGGAGCACGCCGGCGCGGCTCTTCTGCGAATCGACGGGATAGAGACCTGGGTGCGGTCGAATGACTCCCTGCTGATCGCGGGCTCGAAACCGGGACGCATCTTCGCGGCGCCGAGGTACCCCACCGGTGGCTTCCATGGCGCACCGATCACGGCCCGGACAGTCGCGCTGGTCGGCGGCGGGAATCCCGTGGTCCGGAGAATCGCCGGCGCGATCGCGTCGCGGCGACCCCATCTCGCCGACTGGGCGCCGACGATCGCTCCGCTCCTTGGGGTCGCCCTCGGCCGCGTCGACGGCCGAGACATGTTGCGTTAGGGCTGACCCGTCGCGCCCGCCGGCATCAGCCGGCGCCGGGTCAGGAAGGCGCGAACACTCTGGTCGGCACCCGAAAGGATGGCCGGCCCGTGGCCAAAATAGGCACGCTCATAGCGGAGCGGCTCCAGTCGTTGAGGGGCCCCCATGGCGCGCTTGTGCGAATGATTGACGTTCCAGGGCGGGGTACGGATTCCGCGCTCGTTGTTCAGGATGTCTCCCAGAAAGAGTGCGGACTCCGACTCGGAGTGAAGACCGATGCTGCCCGGTGTATGGCCTGGCCCGTGCACGACGGTCAGCCCCGCGATCTTCTCGCCGTCCTCGAGCAGGCGCGCCGCCCGGCCCGCGCAGGTCACGACGAACCTGGCCAGTCCCGATGGCAGCCGGTCAGCCAGGCCCCATAACGTCATGCGTTCTTTCGGCCGGCCTGGCTGCAGGTACGGCGCGTCGGCCTTGTGCACAGCGAGACTCGCGCCGGTCGCCTGGCAGAGTGAAAGCGCGGTGCCCGCATGGTCGATGTGGTGATGCGTGAGAATCACCCAGTCGATCCGACCCAGGTGTTGCTCCTCGACAAAGCGAAGCACCGCCCGGAAGCTTCCCGTGTAGCCGGGATCGATGACGGCGAGCCCTTCGTCGCTCCGATGCACGAAGGCCTGCGCCCCCCGAACGCCAGGGATCGGCTGGATCACGACCCCATTATTAGCTAGCGGTTGATCCCCGGCTGCGGCACTTCGACCGGAGCGGGCGGGGGCTCCTGGATCTCCGGCTGCGGTGGTTGCGGCGCCAGCTCGGGTGCCGGCAGATCGGGGACCTCTGGTGGGCCAGGGTTCGGAATAACGGGATCGTTTGAGGCTTCGGAAGTACGAATGGTTCCCATGACTGGCATTTTACCCGACATGCCCACTATAATGTTTGCAGCTTAGTATCGTTCTGCGGCTCGCAAGGAAGGAAGGAGGGCGTTATGGATTCTGCTCCCCGGGGTTCGGCCACGGAGTCGGCAAACGCGACCAATGGAAATGGCCGTCGTGGCCTGATCGATCTCGCCCGGGTGGCTGTCGAGGACACGGTGCGCCTCGTGCAGCAGGAAATTCAGCTGGCCAAGATCGAGCTCAAAGAGATGCTCGCCAGCAACCTCAAGGCGGCGGTGTTCCTTGGCATCGCCGCAGTTTGCGGCCTACTCTTCTTCATCATGCTGCTGGTCACGATCGCGCTGGTCATTCCGGCTCACGCACTGGTCGCCGGCATCGAGACCGTGCTGTTCCTGATCCTTGCCGCCATTCTCGGACTGATCGGAAAGAACATGCTCAAGATCGGAGCGCCGCCCAAGACAATGACCACGCTAAAGGAGGACGCCGAGTGGGCCCGACAAGTTCTGAAGCGAAACGGGAAGTAGAGCAGACGCGCGCCCATCTCGGGCAAACGCTCGAAGCGATACAGCTGCGCGCG
>DATNMN010000032.1:0-19136 GCA_035602295.1 Candidatus Dormiibacterota bacterium
GCCAGTTCCTCGATGTCCAGGAAGACCTCGGCGAGCGCCTCCGCCCCGGCCCATAGCTGGATTTCCCGCAAACCGGGCGTGTCGATGATCAGGCCCCCGCCCGGTACCTTCAGCAATTGGCGATGACTGGTCGTGTGCCGCCCCTGACCGCTCTTGTGCACGTCGGCCGTCCGCAGCACCTCCTCCCCAACGAGGCGGTTGATCAGCGTCGACTTCCCAACACCTGACGACCCGATAAGCACGGCGGTCTTTCCTCGTGACAGATGCGCGCGGACCGCCTCGATGCCCGCGCCGGTCCGGCCGCTGACCGCGACCACCGGCACGCCGGTTGCGATGGTTGCGAGCTCTGCCTCAAATGGGTCAGGGTTTCCGAGATCGACCTTGGTCAGAACGATCACCGGCGCTGCTCCGCTCTGGTAGGCCACCGTCAGCAGTCGCTCGATGCGCCGGAGGTTGAAATCGGTATCCGCCGAGGTGGCGATGAAGACGAGGTCGACGTTGGCGGCGATGACCTGCTGGGCGGTCTCGGCACCAGGCGCCTCCCTCGTGATCGCGGTCTGCCGAGGCAGTACGGCGCGGATCTCGGTGGCCTGCGCCGTTTTGCGAACGGCCACCCAGTCGCCAACCGCAACCAGACGCGCTTCGCGCAGGGCGTGACTGAGCGTAGCGAGTGGCGCATCGCCGGCGAGCTGCACGAGGAATTGCGTGCTGTAGTCGGCAGCGAGCCGCCCCGGCTGAAGGTCCTCGTCGTTGAGATCGTCGAACGCGGACGCGAATCGGTCGTTCCAACCGAGCGCATCCAGCTCGGCGCGCTGATCTGAATTCAAGCTAAGAACCTCCCTGATGTGGTCAACGGCAAATGGCATCGGCGCCTTCGCCGAGGGAGGCCGGTCGCGGAATTAGCTAGAGCAGCCCTCGGGAGGCGGTCGCCACGCAGGTGCGACGCACAACAATGGCAGCCACGCGGACCTCACCTCCCGATCAGATTTTCGAGGCTCGAAGTTTAACACGGCTATGTGACGAGCAGCGGCGCCAGGCGTCGAAGATCGTCCGTCGGAGCGCGATCGGGCGTCGGCGTCAGCACCTGGACCGCCACATGGTCGGCGCCGGCTTCGTGGTGCCGCTCCACCTTGCGGGCGATCTCCTGTTCGTCGCCCCAGGCGACAAGCGCATCGAACGCCCGGTCACTGCCTGGCGGGGCCAGCTCATCCTCGGGCCATCCGAGGCGGACCAGGTTCTGGCGGTAGTTCTGCAACGACAGGTAGGTGCGCATGTAGATGTCACCGGGCACGCGAGCCGCCTCGCGACTCCTGGCGAAGACGATCGCCTGCTCGGGCGCGAGCAGCCGCTCGGGACCAAGGATGCGACGCGCCTCGCGCGTGTGATCGACTGGGACGTAGTACGGGTGCGCCCCGGCGGTCCTGTCGCGGGCCAAATCGAGCATCTTCACGCCCAGCGCTGCGAGCACGATGGGTGGCGGCGGATTGGGTGCGGGCGCGCGGTAGGGTGCTTTTTCCATCAAGTCGAGGTAGTTGCGCATCGCCGTCAAGGGCCGCGCGTACTCATGGCCACGGGCCGTCACCAGCGGCGCGTGGCTGACGCCGATCCCGAGTACGAACCGATTCGGCCAGGCCTCCGCGAGCGCGCGGCCACCGTTCATCATCGCGGTCGGGTCGCGCACCCAGATATTGGCGATGCCTGTGGCAACCTTGATATGGCTGGTGGCCTCGAGGATGATGGCTGATGCGGCAAAGGCCTCCCGGGCTAAGGCTTCGCCTATCCAGATGGTGCCGAAACCCATCGCTTCGATCTCGGCCACCGCACGCCGCAAGTCGCGGGCCGGCAGGAGCGCCATCGGGCCGAGCCAGACGCCGGCGCGGCCGAGGTTTACGCCCGCGCCGTCTGTCGTGAGTGCTCCTTGATGAACGCTAGCATTTGGCGCCAGGCATCGTCCGAGGCAGCCTTGTGCTCTTCGAAGGTGCGATCGAAGAACGAGTGGGGCGCGCCCTCGTAGACAACTTTCTGGTGGGGAACGCCGGCTTCGGTCAGCTCACGGTCGAACTGGGCGAAATCCTCCTGCGTCGTGGCCTGGTCGTCGCCGGCCAGTAGAAGCAACAGGGGGGCCTTCATCTGTGGAATGGCGTCGCGGACGCGGGAGGGGATCCCGTAGAAGCCGATCGCCCCCGCCAGCCCAGGCTGGACCGCGGACTGCCGCCAGGACTGGGCGCCGCCAAAACAGAACCCAACGGTGAACACCGACTCCACCGCCCCGCCGGCCGGTGAGCGCAGGTAGGCGATGCCTGCGGCCACGTCGGCCGCGATCGCGTCGGGGGTCGTCTTTCCGATCGCGGCGCGCAGGTCGAAGCCGTCCGGCCGTTCCGACATGCCAGCGGTCCGGTCGAGGTAATCAATGACCACCGCGTCGACACCGGCCTGGGCGAACCGTCTCACCAGGTCCTTGTAGAACGGGTGCACACCTCTCGGATCGGGGATGACGACGACGCCGGCACCGCCGGGCGTGGCGGCTCGGGCCGCGTAGGCCCTGAATCGATTGCCGTCGGCGGCGGTCAGCACCAGGTCGTTTTCGTCGGTTGAGCCACCCATGATCGGCGGTAGCGGAGATCGGGCCGCATTCGTATAGCACATAAGGATTTATTGTGGGCCTTCGCAAAGTGGCTGTGCCTGCTTATGATTGAACTACCGATCACGCAGGGGGGGGTTCAAGGCATGTCCATCGCGGTAAAAGCACCGCCAAGCACGACCAGCCGTGACAGCCAGTCGCCGGTGCTGGTGGCGATTGCGGACACGTTCATCGGCGGGATGGGTCATCCGGGTTCACCCATCCGGGTGGCCGCTTCGATGGAGGAAACGTTCGCGCGCCTGCCCTCGGAAGCCGACCGTCGGCGGCTGCGCCTGCTCGTCGGCATCCTGGGGCGTCGATCCGGCACGTTCCTTTTGACCGGCCGGCCGGTGCCGTTTCACCGCTGGCCCCGCGAGCAACGCATCGCCGTCATGTCGTCCTGGGCGATCAGCCGGCTGAGTTTCCGCCGCCAGCTCTTCCAGGTTTTCAAGCGCCTTTCGCTGCTCGCCTTCATCGGTGACACGGAGGATGACGGCACCAACCCGGTCTGGCCGGAGATCGGCTACCCCGGACCGGTCTCGGCACCGCCCCCGACGCCCAAAACGATCCGAACGACGACGCTCGACGGCGACACGACCCTGACCTGCGACGCGGTCGTGATCGGCTCCGGCGCGGGAGGTGGGGTGGTGGCGGGCGAGCTTTCGGCCGCCGGGAAGAACGTCATCGTGTTGGAGGAGGGCGGCTACTACAACGAAGCCGACTTCAACCAGCTCGAGCTTGCCATGATGCGCAAGCTGTACTTCCAGGGTGGCTTCGCCGCCACCGCCGACGCGTCGATCGCGCTGATCGCGGGAAGCTGTCTCGGCGGCGGCACCGTGGTCAACTACACGACCAGCTTTCGCAGTCCCGACTGGCTCCGACAAGAATGGGCACAGCGCTATGGGCTCGCTGCCTTTGCGACCGACGAGTTCACTGCATCATTGGACGCGGTCTACGAACGGCTCGGCGTCAACGTCGATCACAGCCGGGTCAGTGCCCGCGAGCGAGTGCTGGAACGCGGCCTTCGCAAGCTTGGCTGGCACGTCGATCACATGCCGCGCAACGTTCAGGGCTGCTCCCAGGATGCCGGCTGCGGCTTCTGCAGCTATGGCTGCCAGATCGGCGCCAAGCAATCGACGCTCAAGACCTACCTGCTCGACGCCTATCGGCGGCGAGCTCGCATCGTCGTCAATTGCACCGTCGACCGCGTGCTCATCGAGGACGGACGGGCTGTCGGCGTGCGCGCCACCGTGCGCCAGCCCGAGATGCCGGCCTTCACCTTGATCGTGCGCAGCCGCGCCGTCGTAGCCGCGGCCGGCGCGATCGGGACGCCGGCCTTGCTGCAGCGCTCAGCCGTGCGATCACCGGCGGTGGGGCGATGGCTCCGTCTGCATCCCGGCGTCGCGGTACTGGGCGTGTTCGACGAGACGCTTCGGCCATGGGAGGGCAGTCTTCAAGCGGTCTACTCTGATCAATGGATCAATCTCGACGGTCAATACCACGGCGTGAAGCTCGAGTCGGGACCGATGCATCCCGCGATCCTGGCGCACGCGATTCCGTGGCGGGATCCGACCCAGTACCAGCGGCTAATGCGTTTGCTCCCCAATATGTCGGTGCTTGCGCCGTTGGTTCGCGACCACGGCGGCGGGCGCGTTACGGCGAGAGATGGAGCCGCCCGCGTCGACTATCGGCCTGGGGCAAACGATCTGGCGGACGTGCGACGCGGCATCCAGGCGGCCGTCCAGGTCATGGAGGCCGGAGGGGCGCGAGAGATTTTCACGGGCCAGAGCGCCTATGTCGCATACCGGCCGGGCCAGCGTGGCGGCGTGGAGGCGTTCATGAACGAGGTCGACCGTAACGGCTACGGCCCGGGGCAAATGGGCTACTTCAGCTTCCACCAGATGGGGTCCTGCCGGATGGGCATCGACCCGGCGACATCGGTGGTCGGCCCTGATCACGAGGCGCACGCTGTCAAGGGCCTGTTCGTCGCCGACGGGAGCGCATTCCCCAGCGCCTCCGGAGTCAACCCGATGATCACCATCATGGCGATGGCCCATCGCGCGTCGCGGTTTGTTGCGGCAGCTTGCTGACGTGCCCACCCAGTGGCTCCCACTGTTCCCGTTGAACGTCGTGCTCTTCCCGCATATGCCTTTGCCGCTTCACATCTTCGAGCCCCGCTATCGGCAGATGATCGCCGATTGCCTCGAAGAAGGCCATAGCTTCGGCGTGGTCGCCATCCGAGAGGGAAGTGAAACGGGGCCGTCGACACCCTACGACGTCGGTACCCTGGCGAAGATCGTGCGCATCGATCGTTTGGACGACGGACGCATGAACATACTGGTGATGGGTGCCTCACGCTTCGCGGTTGTGCGGACGGCTGACGATCGCCCCTACCTGCGTGGCGAGATCCGTATCATCCCCGAGTCAGGCGACGATCTCGACGCCACGGCGCGCCTCACCGAGGTCACGGCAATCAGCTTCCGGCAGTATGCGAACCTGTTGCGCGAGCTCGTCGGCGAGAAGCCCGACGAAGCCGAACCGCCGATGGAGCCCGAACTCCTTTCTTATCTGATCGCCGCCGCGCTCAACCTCCAGGTGCCCGAAAAACAAACCCTGCTGGCCGAAGCGCGCACCGACTCTCGCCTGGTGCTCGAGTTGCGCCTGTTACGCAAGGAGATCGCGCTGCTCAAGCAGATGCTGGCCCATGCCGCAGCCGCCGGCAAGGTAAAGACCTCTCTGAACTAGCTCGTGTGCAAGTCGACCACCAGCCGCCAGGCATAACTGCCGGTGGCGGCAAGGGTGAAGGCGGTCACTCGAACCGGCCGGGCCAGGTCGATGGTGATGCTGCCGTCGGCGCCCTGCTGCACCGCCGGCTCGATCCCGGCGACCTGGTAGCTGTGGATTCCATTGACCGGGACACCCGCGGCCGTCGTGTTCTGGAATGTCACGCCGACATGGAGGTCATCGGGTTTGGTGATGATCATGGTCGGTAGTCCGCTGCCGCGGATGTCAAAGACCAGGCGGGTGTAGCCGGCCACCGCAGTTCCCGGCCGGATCCGAAAGACGGTCCCACCGCCCACGCCGTTGCCAAGCGTGAAGAGCACGGGGGCCGCAGGGGCGGCGGTGGGGCTCGGGCTCGGTGGGGGTGAGGCGCGGACGGTCGCGGATGGTCGGACGGTCGCGGATGGCCGGATGCTGGCGGTCGCCGCAACCTTTGTTCCGGTGGCGCCGCCGGTCACGACCTTGGACAGCCAGCCACCTTCGTACAGCACGGCGGCCAGCAGGACGCAAGCAGCGGCTCCCAATCCGACCGCGATCCGCATCGCCGTATCCGGCTTCTTCGGCGCGATGGGCGTTGCCACCTCAGATTCCTCATTGATCGGAAGTACCGGCTCTTGATCGACTGGACGTTCACTCGTGACCGCCGCGAGCCGATCCCACCGTGACGGCTCAGCGTCGACCGGCTCCGGTTGCCGCGTCCACTCTTCGTGCTCCGGTTGCGCCGCCCAGTCATCGGGCTCGACCTCGCGATGCGAGTCGACCGGCACCTCTCGCAGCGGAATGGGAAACGCCTCCGGCTGCGTGGGCGCCGCCAATTCGGGCTCGACCACATCCTCGATCGGCTCGGGTTCCGTCGGCGCCGGTTCGTAAAACGACAGCGGCTGGACCGGTTCGGCGGGCCTCACAGGCTCGATCTCGTCCGGCTCGGTCATTGTCGAATAGAGTGGTTCTGGCATCGGGGAAAGTCGAGTGGGGTGATCCTGGACGGGTTCGTCCCGGAAGATCTCCCGCTCGAGCTCCGTCAGGAGGTCGGGAACACTGGTGACCTCCGGGCGCAGCGGCGACGACAAGTCAGCCGCCACTGGAACCGTGGGCATCGGCTGGGCCGGCGCGATGTCGTAGGAGCGCGATCCAACTCCCGCGCGGAGCCGGTCCGGGATCGACAGCGCGAAGGCTTCATCCATCGCGGCCGGGCCTACCGCGGCGCTCGGCAGGCGCCCGACCCGCAGCAGCATCTCGCGGAAATCCTCGACCCGCTCGCGACAGGCTTCGCAACGCCGCAGGTGGTCACGCGCCCACTCCAGGTCTTTGCCGTCGAGCCGGTCGTCGAGAACCGCGCTGGGCGAAATGCGGGTGCATCGGTTGCGCTCAAAACTTGATGTAGTCATAAATCTCCCCGAACTCCGCGCGGCTGCGGTCGAGCGCGTGCACCAACTTTTTCGGCGGGACGTCGACGACCTCGGCGAGCTCGTCATACGATAGCTTGACGAAATCACGGAGCAGGATCATCGCGCGGGCCTCGAAAGGCAGGGCGCTCAGCGCGCGCTGCACGGTGTCGCGGCGAAGCGCCCGCCGCGCCTCCGCCTGGGGAAAGCCCTCGAGGATCACCTGTGGGGTCGGTCTGCGGCGAAACCAGCGGCGGGGGCGAAGGGACTGGCGGCTGAGCTCGGTGGCGGCGCGAAGGACATCGGCGCGGCGAATCCCTTCGCCCGCGGGACGGTGGCGCAAGCCATCGGCAATCTGGCGAAATGCGGCGCAGGTGACGGCGGCCGCACCGTCGATGTCATCCATGAGTCGGGCGACATAGTTGAGAACGAGAGGAAAATCCGAATAGAACTCGCGTTCCACGGATGCAGCCCGAGGGCTTAGTGCTGGAGCTTCGACGTGTACCTGATCCATTACTGGGACGTAGGGCGGATGCCTGCAGTGTAGTCAGGCAGCATCAATTCGTCAACTCGACTACGTCGCCGATCTGGTAGAGCCGGGACACGGCGTCCCGCACAGTCGCAAAGACCGCCACCGGCATGCCCAAGTCGGCGACAAAGACCCGTCCCGCATTGGTTGCGCCCCGCAACCCGGGCTTGGCTGCTACCAGGGTGATCGTGGCGGCCGCTTTGACGGCACCCTCCCCGCCCGCGCCGCCGTCCGCATCCAACCCCGAAGGGACATCGATGGCGACGATCGGCACGTGGCTCGCGTTCATGGCCTGGATGATGCGGGGGGCGGGGTCTCGAAGGGGCAGCCGGATCCCGATACCGAACAAGCCGTCGACGATGACGTCGGCGGATGGGTCGATCCCCTGGGGGGCCTCGAGCATCTGAATGCCCAGGCGCCCGATGGTCAGGGCCTGGCGCGCGGCCAGGCTCGTCGGATCACGGGCGGCTACGGTCGAGGCTAAAACGATGGCGCCTCGTTGGTTAAGGAAGCGGGCCGCGACCAGCGCATCGCCACCATTGTTGCCCGACCCGGCAACCACGATCACGTGTTTCCCACGCGCGCCGCCCACGAAGACATCGACGAACCTGGCGACCTGCCAGCCTGCGACCTCCATCAGCTGGATCGGCTCGATCCCGAAGTGCGAGCGCGCCTGGTCGTCCGCCTGGCGCAATGCGGCTGACGACAACGTCGGGACCTGGTTCCACGGGACCGCGGGCCAGGTCACGTAACCAGCAGCGTTTCGCCGGGAGCCGTGTGAAGTCGTGTCGCGGCCGACCCCTGGCGGAGCGCAAACTCGATGCGACTGCTGCTGCCGACGAGCGCCACCAGCTCGTTAGGCTGGGCCTCTTCGTAGGTCTCGACGGTTCGAACCGGCGCCCCGTTGATCACCTTGATCCGTGCCAGCGCGCGGATCGGCAGGTTCGTGATGACGTTGCCGAAGTGATCGCAATGCAGCACCTGCGCCCGCCACGCCTCACCCACCTTGGAAGCCCACGCGTCGGGGAGGCGTAGGGGCTCCTGAGAGCGAGCGGTGCCCAGCTCGGCCAGCGCGGTGCCGGCCGCGAGTCGCGCCGCCACCGGACCGAACACGTCACGCCCGTGAAAGGTCGGGGCAGCTTCCGGCGGCGTCGCCAGCCCGACCGTCTCACTGATGGGCTCGGTGAGGAAGGTGAAGAGGCCGTTGTCGGGTCCGACGAAGAAGTGGTCCGCCGCCTTGAAGGCGATCGCCTTCCGATCGGTGCCCACGCCGGGATCGACGACCGCCACGTGCACCGTGCCCACCGCGAAACTTCGCCAGGCGCTATCCAGCAAAAACGCGCCCTGCAGCACCGCGAACGGTCGAACGCCGTGACTGATGTCCACGACGGTCGCTTTCGGATGCACCGCGAGGATGGCGCCCTTCATGGCTCCGACATAGGCGTCGTCGAGGCCGAAATCTGTCAGCAGTGTCACGATGCCGCTCGGCTTCATGCCAGCCATGCTAGCCGCTGGCACCAGCCGGCAACCGGGCTGGCAACAAACAAAAGAGCCGCCCTTTCGGGCGGCTCCTTCTTCAGCCTTTGTGGCTTAGTAATCCGGCATCGAAGGCGCGGGCGCGGCCGACTTCTTTTCCGGGATGTCCGAAACAAGCGCCTCGGTCGTCAGCAGCATGGCGGCGATGCTGGCCGCATTCTGCAGCGCCGAGCGGGTGACCTTGGTCGGGTCCACGATGCCGGCCTTGATCATGTCGGTGTATTCGCCCTTGTTGGCGTCGAAGCCCTGGCCCTTTGGCAGGTTCCTCACCTTCTCCACCACGACGGATCCTTCCCAGCCGGCGTTGTTGACGATCTGACGAAGCGGCTCCTCGAGCGCGCGGCGGACCAGCGCAACGCCGGTTGCCTCGTCGCCCGAAAGCTTGAGGCTGTCGAGCGAGCTCTGCGCGTGCACCAGCACGGCGCCGCCACCGGGCACGATGCCCTCCTCGACGGCGGCCCGGGTGGCAGACACGGCGTCCTCCATACGGTGCTTCTTCTCCTTGAGCTCGGTTTCGGTTGGGGCGCCAACCTTGATGACGGCGACGCCACCGGCCAGCTTGGCCAGCCGCTCCTGGAGCTTTTCCTTGTCCCAGTCCGAGGTCGTCTTCTCGATCTCGGCCTTGATCTGGTTGATGCGCCCCTTGATCGTGTCCGGCTTCCCGGCGCCTTCGACGATCGTCGTATCGTCCTTGGTGATCGTCACGCGCCGCGCCTTGCCCAGCTGGTTGAGCTGCACCGAGTCGAGTTTGAGGCCGAGCTCCTCGGAGACCACCTGGCCACCGGTCAGGATGGCGATGTCCTCGAGCATGGCCTTGCGGCGATCGCCGAAGCCCGGCGCCTTGACGGCGACGGCGGTGAAGGTACCGCGCAGCTTGTTGACGATGATGGTGGCCTGCGCCTCGCCCTCGACGTCCTCGGCGATGATCAGGAGCGGCTTGCCGCTCTGCACGACCTTCTCGAGCACCGGCAGCAGGTCGGCGACGGCCGAGATCTTCTTGTCAGTGATCAGGATGTAGGGATCCTCGAGGACCGCCTCCATGCGGGTTGCGTCGGTCACCATGTAGGGCGAGATGTAGCCCTTGTCGAACTGCATGCCGTCGACGAGCTTCAACTCGTCCTCGATGCCGCGCGACTCTTCGACGGTGATGACGCCGTCCTTCCCAACCTTCTCCATCGCATCGGCGACCATGTCACCGATTTTGGGATCGCCGGACGAGATGGTTGCCACCTGGGCGATCTTCTCGCGATCGGCGATCTGAACCGACTGTTCCTTGATGGCCTTGACGACTTCGTCGACGGCCTTCTGGATGCCGATTTTCAAGAGCATCGGGTTGGCGCCGGCGGTCACGTTACGCAGCCCCTCGCCGATGATCGCCGCCGCCAGCACGACCGAGGTGGTGGTGCCGTCACCGGCGATGTCATTCGTTTTGCTTGCGACTTCCTTGACGAGCTGGGCCCCCATGTTCTCGAAGGCATCCTCCAGCTCGATCTCCTTCGCAATCGTCACGCCGTCGTTGGTGATTGTCGGGGAACCGAACTTCTTGTCGAGTACGACGTTACGGCCTTTGGGGCCGATGGTAATTCGAACCGCGTCAGCGACTTTGTCGACGCCGCGCTTCAGCGCGGAACGGGCGTCGGCATCGTAAACCAGTTGCTTCGCCATTGATCGTCCTCCTTCCTGCTTGTGATGTGTGGGCAACGTGCCAGTATTTACGAGGCGGTAGCTACAGGGCATTTTAGCACTCCTTAGCACCGAGTGCTAGCAGTCGGCGGGGGTGAGCGCCAGCTGCGGGAGGCCTCGGTAGAATGAGAGGCGCCGCCGCTGCGGCCCACCCCCGATGAGCATTCCTGGTCCTGCCGCCCCCAGCCGCCGCGTCGGCCGCACTATGGCCTGGGGCGTCGCCATCGGCCTGGGCGCCGTTGTCGTGCGCGAGCTGGTCCGGCCTCGCGAACAGTCAGCCCTTTTGATCGACTGGGATCGGGTGGAGCAGATCGCCCTGGCCCGCTCCGGTGAGCCTGCCGACTCGCCCGCCGATCTCAGCCGAGATCAGATCTATCAGCAGATTGCCGCCGAGCTCGAGCCCCAGCTTGCCCAGGCGCTTGGGCCCGGCTCGGCCGAGCCGGGTACCCGCGTTTACCCCGGACTGATCGCGGTCGGCCGGCGGCAGTGGGTGCGCTTCAACATTCGGATCTTTCGCCAGATGTTCGAGCCGCTCGAGGGCCTCCAGCAGCTGATCCCCGGGTCCCTACTCCTCAGCTTCGGGCAAAGGGGCCTGACCCGCTACCTCGGCTTGATGCTGGGCCTGCTCGCCCGACGCGTCCTTGGCCAGTACGACCCCGCCTTGCTCGGCCGCGAGCCGGTCGAAACCTCCTCGCTGATCCTCGTAGAACCGAATGTGCAGGCGTGGGCGCAAAAGGACAAGCTTCCCGTGGACGAGCTGCGTCGCTGGCTGGCGATGCACGAGATGACCCACGCGTGGGAGTTCCGAGCCCATCCCTGGTTGCAGCCGTACCTCGAGGGTCTGCTCAAGCAGGTGCTGGTCGGCGGGCTGGCGGACGGCCGCCGGCCGACCCGCCTGGAGTTGATCCGTACGCTGACGATTGGCGTCGGGCAACAGTGGAAGGCGATCGCCAAACTGCAGGCGGTGATGAGCCTGTTGGAGGGCTATTGCAACCTGGTGATGAACGACATCGGTCGCCGCGAGTTGACCCACTTCGCGCTGCTGGAGGGCGCCTACCGCCGCCGGCAGGAGCAACGCACGCCACTGGAGAAGGCCTTTCTACGGCTGACCGGACTCGAGATGAAGATGCGCCAGTACGTTATTGGCGAACGGTTCTGCCGGGACGTCCGTGAGGCGGGTGGCCAACAGCTCCTGAGCCGTGTTTGGGAGGGGCCCGAATGGCTGCCGACGATGGCGGAGATCCAACGTCCGCAACTGTTCATCGAGCGCGCCGGATCCCGGTGAAACCGGCGATCGTCGTCGTCGCTCTGCTGCTGAGCGCATGCGGAGCGGAGGCGGCTCCGACACCGGGCGCGACCAGTTCACAACTGCAGGCGCAGGTGGTGGCAAGCGAGATCGTGGTTGGCGATCAGCAGCGGGTTCCAATCGGCATCACCGACCACAACACCCCGGTGAGCGACGCGACGGTCCACGTCCGCTCCTTCGTGCTCAACGGCAATACTGGCGTGTTCAAAGGGGAGTCCGACGCCCCCTTCAAGGGCCAGGGATTGGAAGGTGGGGGCACCTACATCGCGCACCTGACGTTCGATAAAGCCGGCGACTGGGGCGTGGAGGTCACGGCCTTGCGGCCCAACGGCGCGCATCTCACCGTACGACTCGCGATGAATGTGATCGCGCTGCCAGTGGTGCCGGGGGTTGGCCAGCCGGCGCCGGCGACGCACAATCCGACCGCCAGGGACGTCGCCGACGTCGAGACCATCGACTCCGGGCGGCCGCCGGACGACATGCACCAGCTGTCGATCGCCGACGCCATCCAGCAACACCGGCCGGCCCTGGTGGTGTTTGCCACCCCGGCGTTCTGCACCAGCAACACCTGCGGACCCGAGGTCAAGGTGGTCCAGAGCCTGGAGCCCGCCTATCGAGACCGGCTGGCCTTCATCCACGTGGAGATCTACCGGGACTTCAAGCCGGATCCGTCTAAAAAGCAAGTGGCGCAGGCCGTCGTCGACTGGCGCCTGCAGAGCGAGCCCTGGATCTTTCTCATCGATTCGAAAGGGATCATCCAGGCGCGCTTCGAAGGGCCGACCGCGACCGATGAGGTCAAGGCCGCGCTCGACAAACTCCTAGCCTGATTTCTCCCTCCCCCCCTGCGGGGGAGGGTCGGGGTGGGGGGTCGCCATCAGGTACGAAGGGATGCGCCGTCCGGCGCGGGTGCCAGTATCGAGGACCTCGGAAACCCGGACAAGCCCAGCCTTTTCGTAGGCCCGCTGCGCCCGGATATTGTCGCGAGCCACTACTAGCGCCACGCCGGCCGCGCGGTGCTCCTCGCTCAGATAGCGGTAGAGCAGTGATACGGCCCGCGAACCGAAGCCGCGGTCGAGGTAATCGCCTTCGCCTATGAAGATGTCGACACCCCAATATCCGATGGGTAAGTCAAAACCAATCTCGCGCATCTCGCACTCGTAAGCGTTCCAGGGGTAATACTGGATGTAGCCGATCGGTAGGCCGGCGACCTCGATGACGCACGCGGTGGTCGGATCTTCAGACCGCGTCCGCGGGCGGTACTTGGCGACGACGCCGTCGAGACCAAGGTCCGTTCGTGCCGTGTCCCACCACTCCGCCACGTGCGGGGTGCTGCGCCAGCGCACCAGGAGCATATAGTCATCGAGGTCGTCGCGCATCCGGCGGATAGTTGTGCCGTTGCCTTCGGCGAGCACACCCGAATTCGCCACAGGTGATCTCAATTTACATTTCCTTACTTGGCCGTGGGCGGTCCGTTTCTCCGACCGCGAGGGATCGGTGATACGGTCGCGGCGAAGATGGCCGACATGATGTTCGATCTGGTCTGTCAGCACTGTGGCCGGCGCGAGCAGCGGCGCTGGGAAAGCCGAAAGAGCGTGACCGTCACCTACTGCACCTTCTGCATGCACGGCATGTCGGTGGTCGGCATCGCTTTCTTCGCTCCCCAGGCCGAACAAGCCGCCGCGTAGCGTTTCGGAGCTACTCGACCTCGACCAAGAGCTGGCCTTCCTGCACCGTGTCGCCCTCTCGGGCGTGAAGCTTCGTGACTCGTCCGGCCAAAGGTGCCGTGACCGGGATCTCCATCTTCATCGACTCAAGGATCATGAGCGTCTCGTCGGCCTGGACCTGCTGCCCTTCGCGAACCACAATCTTCCAGAGATTGCCGGCCAGTTCGGCCTTGATCTGCACGCGGCCGATTGTCTCACGCGCAACTCGGGTAAGATGTCGACGATTTGCGTAAGAAACGAAGCTACCCCAAGAAGCGCGGCGGTCCTACCACGCTGCGCCCCGGCATCGACACGCTGGAAGCCAAGGAGACCCCGGCCGGCAAAGAGGAGACCATCGAGATGGACGCCGAGGTGGTCGAGCCGCTGCCGAACGCCATGTTCAAGGTCAAGTTGCAGACCGGCCAGACCATCCTCGCTTACACCTCCGGCAAGATGCGCAAGTTCTACATCCGCATCCTGATCGGCGATCGGGTCCGGGTCGACCTCTCGCCCTACGATCTGACTCGCGGCCGGATCATCTTCCGCTACAAGTAACCTCAGGGCGACGCCATGGCGTGGCTGTATGTATTGATCTTGCTGCTGTTGGCCGCCGGACTGGTGGGAGCGTACCGAGTGCTCGGGACCCCTTCACGGCTGGCGTCCCGCGACTACAACATCGTCCTGGCGGACGTGGCGACCAGTGTGGAACGGGCGGCCAGCCGGCTTCGTCAGGCGCTCGAAGGCGACCCGGCGGCCCTCGAAGATGAGGCCGCTGCCAGCCGAAAGATCTTTCAGACCGGCTACTACCAGACCCTCCGCTTGCGGCCAACGAGCGGTCCTGACGCCGGCGCCGCCGCGCGTGCCGAGCTGGGGCGGGCCTGCGAAGCTTACGACTGGGCGAGCCGGATGATCGGGAGCGAGAGCGCGCACAACCCGCTCATCCTGGCCGAAGCCCGGCGGCTGCTCGACGCCGGTGACGCCGCGCTCAGGCAGGCAGCGCTGAAGCTGCCGCCGCTGCCGGCGACGCCTGGCGAAAGTACCGCACCGTAGCGTCGAGGCCAGCTTCCAGGCTGGTCCGGGGTTGCCAGCCCATCACCTTTTCGATCTTGCGCGCATCGATCACGGAGCGGCGCTGCTCCCCGACCATCGCTGGTCCGTGCGCTTCCGGCTGATTGTTACCGGAGAGGCGCTTCAACAGCTGGAAGATGGTGTTGATGTCGGTCTCCACGCCGGTGCCGACGTTGAAGGATCCGACGGCGTCCGAGGTAAGCGCCCGCGCGTTCGCTTCGGCCACGTCGCCCACGTAGACGAAGTCGCGTGTCTGCTTGCCGTCGCCGTTGATGCGCGCCGTCTCACCACCGAGCAGGCGCCGGGCGAAGATGGCCACCACGCCCGCTTCGCCATGCGGATCCTGGCGCGGCCCATAGACGTTGGCATAGCGAAGGGCCGCGTACGAAAGGCCATGCAGCGCGTGGAAGGTGCGCAAGTAGACCTCGGCGGCAAGCTTGGAAGCCCCATACGGCGACGCGGGCAGCGTCGGAACATCCTCCGGGGTCGGGATCACGTCGGTGTCCCCATAGATGGCCCCGCCGGTCGAGGCGTAGAGGAACCGCCGTACGCCATGGCGAACACTGGCTTGTAGCAGCGTCGCTGTCCCTAGCACATTGACACGAGCGTCGAACACCGGGTCCTCGACCGAATGGCGGACACTTGCCTGCGCGGCCTGATGAAGAACGGCCTCGGGGCGTTCGATCTTGAACAGTTCGTCGAGCCAGGGCGACTGGATATCCATCTGGTAGAAGCGGGCGGCGGGGTTGAGGTGCTCGACGTGCCCGGTCGAGAGATCATCGAGGACGACGACCTCGTGCCCATCGGCCAGCAGCCGATCAGCCACGTGCGACCCGATGAAGCCCGCGCCGCCGGTGATCAGGAGCTTCATCGGCGATGGCTCAGCAGGAACACGACCAGGCCGACCGCGATCAGGCTCCAGTAACTGATCACTCGGTCGAGGATGGCGACTGATAGCGCTTGCGACGAGCTCAGGCCGAAGAAAACCAATACGGCAATGATCCCGCCCTCCACCAGCACCAGCCCGCCCGGGAGCGCCGGAATGGTCGTGAGCAGTGAGGCCACCAGGGCGATGAACACGATCTGCGCGATGCTCAGCGAGATGTGAAGCGGCAGCGCCTGGACGACCAGGAACAGGCGAGCTGACTCGGCCATCCACACGAGCACCGTGAGCCCAAGGAGTAGCGGGAGGCGCCCGGCGAAGGCGCTCAACAATCCGTGCTTGAAGCGAGTCGCCTGCGCTCGAAGGCGTTCGGGGAGGAAGCGCGAGAGGCGCCCCTCGCTGTAGCGGATGACGATCAGGCCGGCGATCAATCCGGCGGCGATGACAAGCCCGACGATGAAGGCGGGCACGAATCGCTCCGGGACGGAAGCACGGAAGCTGACGAGACCGCTGACCAGCAGCAGGCTCATGAGGACGAGAAAGTCGAGCGCGCGCTCGCTAAAGATGGTGCCGAGGCCCTTTGACCCGGAGACGTCGGTTTGCTGCCGCAGCAGGTAGGCGCGGTAGAAATCACCCATCTTCGCGGGCAGCACGCAGTTGGCGAACCACGCCAGGATGATGATGTGAAAAAGCTCGCCGAACCGGTTGGATTCCCCGGTGTTGCGCAGCAAGATTTCCCAGCGGACGGTGCGCACCACGAAGGAGAAATAGAAGGCCACCACCGCCAGGGCATAGATGAGGAGGTTGGTCTGGCGGATCGCGCGAAGGCTGGCGCCGTAATCGAGCGGAACGTGCGTCAGGACGACGAAGAGGACGACCGCGAGGATGGCGAACGAGATCAGGGTTCGGACGTCGAGCAGACGATCCCGAAAGGCCGACCGTGGGGCCGCCGCCTCCGGGGGAGGGGCGGCAGACTGCATCTCAGGATTCAACATATCAGGGTCCGGCCGGCCGCTATCGCGTTAGTCGGCGATCTTCCGGCGGCGGATGATCCGTTCGAGTAACGGCATCAGGTGGCGAGGCTTGCCGCTGCCGCCGTATTGCCGCCGAACCTGCTCCTGCTCGCGGGCTTCGAGGATCCGGGGCACCCAGTCCGACTCCAGCATGGGCGATTCGCCACCTTCCCAGGTCTTGAGGAAGAAGATCCCCTTGAGCGCCGTGAACGGGATGGCCAGCTCCTTGACCTCGCTCTGGTCGGGCGAGACCAGTGAGAGCGTGACGCCGTACCGCGATGGGTGGAGCTGGCGATCGCTGTAGCCGCGCAGCACCTCGTGGTCGACGAAGTGGATGGCGACCCGCTGGTAGCGGGCGGTGTCGACCTCGCTGGACGGTGCCCGTGAGTCGAGGAGGACGTACTTGAGGCTGCTCAGCGGCACGAACGCGCCCCGGTTATTGGTGCCGAGGTTGTGGATGCCAGTTTGTACGAACGGCGTTTCGAGCTCCCGCTTTGGGGGGTCACCGTGCAACGTCTCGCCGTCCAGGAAGCAGTAGATGGCGTGCGCCACGCTTCCCGAATTGTAGGGCGAACCAGCGCTCGGGCCCACTTCCTCAGAAACCTGAGTGCGTTTGGACCCTTCCCCGGTCCCCGGAGCGGGTACAATCGCCGCTGCCTGGCATGGTCTACAGGGTCGTGGTTCTCGCGGTGGGGCTGGCCGTCATGTCCGTCACGACGATGCAGCCTGCGCTGGCGGATGGCAACCTGACGCTCCCTTTCGCCAACCCGAACCCACGGATCACCTCGTGGATGGACCACCATTACCCGACGCGACTGGAAGACGGCGTCATGGTCCGCTTCGATGGCGCCACCGGCTACGCCTACGACGGTCATCGCGGTACGGACTTTGCGATACCGTCGAACACGCCGGTGGTGGCCGCCGACGATGGCACGGTCATCTATAGCGAGTGGAGCGACAGCGGCGGCTGGGGCGTGGTCATCGATCACGCCTTCGACCGCACCGCCTACTTTCACAACAACCAGTTGTTCGTCTATCCCGGTCAGCACGTGTCGCGGGGTCAGCTGATCGCGCTCAGCGGCAGCACCGGAAACTCAACCGGGCCGCACGTGCACTTCGAGGTACGTGACCTGCTCACTCCCTGGCATTCAATCGACCCCTACGGTTGGACCGGGCCGGGCAAAGACCCATGGCGCTGGGACATGGGTTACCTCTGGGCGAACAGCCCGCCGGTGCCATTTCTGCTCCCGCTCGCGTTCACGGGTGGGGCACGCTGGAACTACTGGTACGGCGCTGATGGTCCGCCGCCACCGGTCAGCTGGCACCTGCGCGATGGGGGCCGCGGCCTGGCCGGTTTTGCGGCCCAGTGGGACACAGATCCCGGCGCCGGCGCTCCCCGGACCCAAGCGGCGAGCGGCACAGCCGCCGTGCCTGGTCCTGGATCTCACACGCTGCACCTGCGGGTCTTCGACCGAGCCGGGACCAGCGCCGACATCACCTACCTATATCTATACGACGTCGAACCGCCGAGTTCGGCCCTGCACGTCGATCCGGCCACGTCGACCGCGTTGAACCTGCACTGGTCTGCCAGTGACAGCCTCTCCGGCGTCAAGGATGTCGCGATCGAAGTCGCGGTGGGCTCCTCCCCCTATCGACCGTGGTTCTCGCAGTCGACGGATCAGCCGCCTGCCGGCAAACGCCTCGGCGCGACCCGCTTCTTCGGAGACGCCGGTACGCAATACCAGTTTCGGCTCACGGCACGAGACGCTGCCAGAAATGCAGCGACGCCCGCCGTGCTCAGCGGATCGGTGCCGGCCGGCGCCGGGCTCCCAGCCACCGTGGCGGACCGCAGCATCCTTGGCCCGCTACCGGATCAGCCCGACGGCGCGCCGAAGCTGATGGGCGTCCGGCAGGAGCATCCGTCGCCCACGGGCGCCTCGCTGTTGGGGACCGACGCGTCGATCCATGGTCTCGCCGGCGATCGGACCGTCGTTTCGGCGCCGCCCGCCTCCGCCGCCGCCGCCGTCGACGTGGCCAGTCTCCCATCCGGGCCGCTTCGACTGCTTGCCGATGGCACGACCTGGACGAGCACAGGCGCAGCCGGGCCTCATTTCGCGGTTAGCTCGCCGGTACGATTGCTCGCCGCGACGGACGCCACTCTGATGGCGGTCGCAGCGGACGGAACGATCGCGGGCGAAGCCAGCGTCGCATCCGCGTTGCCGGCAGGCGCGACGGTGGTCGACGCTGCGTTATTCGCAGGGACCCACTCCGGTCTCGCGCTTGACTCCACCGGCGCGGTGCACGCCTTTGGTGGCGCCGATGCCGCTCTGCCGGTGACGCCGTCAAGCTGGACGCTGCCGGATCAGCCGGCGGCCATCACCCTGGCTGGCACCGCAGCGTCGCCTGCCGGGATCCTCACCGACGCCAGCGGTGACTGGGCGGTGTTCGGCACCCTACTTCTACTGCCTGACGCGACCTTCGGCGGTCCCGCCTTCGACCCGACGACGGGCCTGCCGGTGCGTTAACCCGTCGCGCGAAGCGGAGCGTCGAAGATATGGCGGACCGCGCCGATGGCAAACTCGACGTCGTCCGCGGTCACGCCCCGATGGGTCACCATTCGCCAGCGATA
>DATNMN010000033.1:0-13307 GCA_035602295.1 Candidatus Dormiibacterota bacterium
CGAAACCGCGAGCGACGCGGCATTGTTCTCGAAGGCGCCGCTGGTGGCGCGCTCCGCGCCGAGTCCAGCGAAGGCGAGGTGCAAGATGGCGGCTCGCATCTCTTTACCGATGCCCCGGCCCTGGTAGCCCTGTCCCACCCATGACCCGGTGCCGACCTGCCGTTTGATGGCGAAATCGGTCGCGAGCATCCCCTGCACCCCAACGACCGAATCTCCCTCCTTGACCATCATCGTCAAGTGCCAGTTCTCCGGCTTCCAGTTGGCCCGCGTTCCCCAGTAGAACTGGAGCGAATGCCGGGGACGGATCTCTGGCGGCTCATCCGTCCAGGGAGTATCGAATGGCATGACGCTCGGATCGTGAATCCCCCGATTCGCGAGCGCGTTCAGCCTGCCGAGATCGGCCTCGGTCGGATAGCTGAGCGCCAGTCGGGGCGTCTGGATCCATAGCCCGAACAGTGGCCAATCGCGTTCGAGGTTCATCGGGCTAGGGCCGGATCGTGCGCGGCTTGTTCGTGTAGATCGCGTTCGCCGGCAGGGCCTTCGCCCATGCCAGGGAAACGGTGTCGTCGACCGTCCAGACGCCGATCAGTTTGCCAGCGTCGTGCAGCTCCTGCGCGGTCTCGGGTTCGATCGACGCCCAGTGCGGACAGAAGACATCGGCTTCCGCGTCGTCCATGACGCGAAGGATGTCGACCGGGCGGGACGCCTCGAGCACGCCGGTCAGGATCTGCGGCTCGAGCTCGGCGATGCGCTTGATCGAGCGGTGGTCGAAGGAGATCACCACGACGTTGTGGATCATCTCGGTCTCCGTCACGGTTTTCACGATTGCGTTCTCGATGCCCGCGTAGGGCAGGGGCAGATTCTTGATCTCGATCGCGACGCCCACGCGTCCCCTCGCCAGGGACAGCACCTCGTCGAGCGAGGGAATCCGCTCACCCCTAAATCGCGGATCTTTCCAGTTCCCGGCGTCGAAGCGCTTGAGCTCGGCCATCGTGTGATCGCGGACCAGCCCACTGCCGTCGGTGGTCCGGTCGAGCAGGTGATCGTGGATCACCGGCAAGCCGCCATCCTCGGAGCGATGCACGTCGAGCTCGATCACGTCGACACCAAGCTCGATGGCCGATCGAAAGGACGCCAGCGTGTTCTCGGGGCATTCATCCGCGTTTCCGCGGTGGCCGCCGAGCAAGATGCGGCCACTGCGGAGTTTTGCCGCGAGGCTTTCCGCGTGCGCGATGGTCATCGGCCCATCGTACGTGAACCGTCGCGAGATTTTTACATCGATCGGTACGCGCAAGAAATCTCTTAGACGGCCGTGACACCAGCAACGGCTTGGGCGCGCGCCGGCCGGTTCAGCCATGACCCTACCCAGGATCCGATCGCTGGCAGTGCGACGGCGGGTGCAGGTGCTGGCCATCGCCTTGCTAGTCCCCTTCCTGGCGGTGGCGCCGCTCCACCTCTTCATGCCCGCAACGGCAAAGGCGCACGGCATCCCGGCCCCGGTTCAGGTCGGCATCAGTTTCAGTCCGCTGCGCGCCGCCTACCTGGGGCTCGACTACAAGGCGGCCTTCACCCGCCTGGAGGCGCTGCATTTCCGGGTGATCCGCCTCAGCACATACTGGGATCAGGTCGACCGCGAAGGTTATGCCCAGCTCGACTGGCTGATGAGTGAGGCCCGCAAGTCGAATCAACCGATCGCCCTCACTGTCGGGATGAAAGCGCTCGGCTGGCCGGAGTTCTTCATCCCGGCGCCTGTGATGCCGATCAACGGTTTCCGCCAGGGCCAGGACGTTGCGTCGGACAGCACCTTCCGGGGTGCGGCCCTCTCGTTCGTCGGGGATACGGTCCTTCGCTATCGGGATAATCCGGTGTTGGTCGCCTGGCAGGTCGAGAACGAGCCCTTCAACCGCGCGGGACCGCAACGGCTCTGGATCGATGCCGAGTTCCTCCGCGACGAGATCGCCAGCGTCCGCCAGCTTGACGGGCACCACCGCCCGGTGATCGTGAATGCCTTCAGTCATTTCAACCTGGTCTTCGATCAGGCCTCCGCCCGCCAGGGGTTCGACTTTCGCCAATGGCTGGGTTTCAATGCCGACAGTGCCGAACGCGATGGGCTCTCTGTCCTGGGTCGGGGTGACGTGCTGGGCCTCGACGTCTACACCGCCATCGGCTACCAGTTTCTGGGCAGCGATCACATGAGCCACGCCGATAGCGATTGGCCGGATCGGCTCGCGCGGGTCCTGGACCTGGCCCGTAAACAGGGCAAGCAGGCCTGGATCACCGAAGCCCAGGCGGAACCGTGGGAGTCGTCGAACCTCAACTATGCGGACCCCAAGAGCACCAGCCCGAAGGCGATGCGCGCCATCTTCGAGAACCTCAAGGACGCCGGATTCAGCACCGTCTTGTTCTGGGGCAGCGAGTACTGGCTGTGGCGGGCCGATCACGGTGACTCGAGCTGGATCGAGACCGTCAAGGGCATCCTGCGCGACGAAGCGCGGGCGCCGGCGATGCCGATGGCGGCCTAAAAGACGGCCCAGTTCACGGGCGAAAGCTGGTCATCGGTAAAGGCCAGGCCGGGCTCCTGTAGGTAAAGGTACCCAATCAGCCGCGCGACCCGGGCTTCCTGGTAGTACTGCCGGCGATGGTCCTGGTAGGCGCTCGAGTGGATCGCCTGGCTGCTCTGTCCCTGCGCGGCGCTCTCCTCGGCCGAAAGGATCAGGTCGTAATTCTCGAGGAAGCGCTTGACGCGCGTGTCGCGGTAGAGGACGAGCCGCGCTGGGACGTCGATCAGATCGGCTGTGAGGCGTGTGAAATCGCGGCGCATCGCGGCCAGTGAACCAGGTGGGGAGGGCGACTGTGTCTCGCGATCGAGGTCCTGGTTCAAGGTCGCTGCGGCCTTTGTGACGCGGTCGAGATACGCGGACTCGGCCGGTTGCAGGTCGGTTGGACGTACGAAGGGCAGCGTCGCCTGACCATGGAGGAAGTCGATCACCTCGTAGCCGACCTCGCCGCTGCCGCTGTCGCGGAGAAAGAAGGCGTCGACCGGGGGCGATTGCCGCGCGCTGTAACGATAGAAGCCGACCCGATGGGTCTGCACGTCACGCAGCTTCGCCTGGCGTTCGTTAAGACATAGGTCGGCAAAGTCGGTGAGCCCCGGGCTCTGCAGGATGAAGAGGCGGGCGTTGGAGTACGCGGCCACACTCGGATCGGTGGTATCCAAGACGAAGGCCTCGTACAGGGTGGCGTCTTGTTTGCTTGCGGCCAGCGCCGAGGCCATTTTCTGGATGCCGGCTATGTCGAGCGGCCTCTGCCCAAGGACATTCAGCTCGATGGTGCTGCCATCCTGCCAGCAGTGCAGCGCTTGCAGTCCCGCACCCAGCGTGGGGCAGGCGATCGCCTGTTCGGAAGTCCGCTGCGGCCGGCGATCCGCCGAGATGCCGGCAAAGGCCAGGAACACGATCGCGACGGCGATGCCCGCGGCGACGAGGCCCGCGGTCCAGGCACGTAGCCCACGCCGGATCGCCGCAGGAATCAGCCGGCGGCTGAGGACCAGCAGGATGGCGGCGGTCGGGATGAAGAGGAGGGTGTAGGAGGCGAGGCTGAACACGGTGTCGGCCTGGGCGGTGCAGGGCATGCCGGGATAGGTGGCGCCGGCACGTAGCGGTGCGATCAGCCAGGCGATCAGCAGGAGCCCAAGGGGCCAGATCCATCGGAGCAACCGCCGTTGGCGGCCCGGCTTCGTCGCGCCGACCGTCACTGTGCCAGGGAGATGATCGATGGGTGCCGGATCGGCAGCATGTAGTGGATGCCGGGCTCGAGCCGCCCGCGCTCATCGAGCCCACCGTTAGCGAGAAACCCCTTGGTGCGGGCATACGCCTCGTCGATCAGGCGATCACATTGGCTGAAATCAGTCCCGGCGGTCCCGAATTCGACATTGGGGAACAGCAGGGAAATCTCGGCGTCGCCAGAGTACCGCTGATACTCCTCCAGCATCCGCTGGCCAAGCATGATCTGGATGCTCTGGGCCAGGATGCCGGTCAGCGAGTGGTTCGGCGGAATTCGTGGGTTGGAGGTGCTGTTGTCAATGGCGACGATGTGGGTCGCCCCGAGCTGGATCGCCTCCGGGAGGCCGACATTCTCGGCCACCGCGCCGTCCACGAACTCTTCATCACCGATGCGGTAGGGGTTGAAGAGGCCGGGAATCGCGGACGACGCCGCCACCGCATCCGGGACGCTTCCGGTGGTGAAGATCTCCTTGCGCGCCCGGGTCAGGTTGGTCGCGATCACCGCGCACGGAAGGACCAGCTGCTCGAAGGTCGCCGGCAGATTCATCGCAGCCAGCGTGCGCAGATAGCGGCTATCGAAGAAGCTGTTGCGGCTGCGCACATACCGATACGCCATCCGCAGCGGGTTGCGGTCGAAGAGGTCGCGGTTGCGGATCGATCGCCAGACCTGCGCGAGCTGGTCGATCGTTTCCAGGTCGGGCTTGGCCGCGAGCGCGACGGCATTGAATGCCCCGGAGCTGCATCCCACCAGGCCGTCCGGCTTGATCCCAGCTTCCAGCAGGGCCTTGAGCACCCCGACGCTGCACGCGCCCCGGCTCCCACCGCCACCAAGGACAAAC
Organism: Candidatus Dormiibacterota bacterium; assembly: GCA_035602295.1. Lineage (GTDB taxonomy): Bacteria > Chloroflexota > Dormibacteria > CF-121 > CF-121 > CF-13. The sequence goes on from DATNMN010000033.1 coordinate 4,622, forward strand.
ACAAGCCGTCGTTGTTTGTCGCCACCGGGCGGGGACGAATTCCGGCGCCGTCGCCACCATGACAGCATGGAAGGGGATCGCCAAAATCCAGTTTCCCGCATAGAGATTACGTATTAGATCCCGATCCGAGCATGCGCCAGGGCTGAGTGTAACGGGTCGGTGGCAGTGGGCTGGAAGCTTGTGGACTCTGCGTTGTCTCGCTAGAAGAGGGCGTCTGCAAGGAGACACGGGACCAGCGCCGTGTTAGCCTTGTAGTATCACCTTTCCGTCCTATGCACTGTCCCTATCTCGAGCAAATCCTACGTAAGCGGCAGGCCTTCCTGCGGGTCTTCCAGGCCGATTGCCATGTCGACCGCAAGGTGCACCGTTTCCACGGAGTCATGAAGTGGCCAACGCCGCCCTGCCTCGGAAAGATGGCGACGTGCGCCCTCTATCAGGAAGCGCGCGCTAGTGAAGACCTGAGGCTGCGCCGCCTCGCCGACTAGCCACGTCCTACGCGTCGCCGATCGAGAAGTGCGACCACCAGTGGCGCCCGGACTTTTCTGGGGACGGCAATGATCTCCAGTCGGCCAGAACCTCACCGCCGATAGCCGTATTTGTGGAGGCCACGTAATAGACGCGATAGGGACCGCCCCGGCGGAAGCTCGCGTAGGCCGCCTTCGAAATCTCCAACCTCAGGCCGTCGATGTGGAGCCAGTAGCGATCAGGCCCCTCGCTGTCCGGAACGACCTCCGGCCAGGCATCGCCCGCGACCTCGGAAGGGACGCCCTGCCGAAGCTCGGTGACGCGTTCGAGCAGCCGGAGAAGATAGAAGAGGAGAACGACGCACGTGACCAGGGGCATGACCGTGACGTGGAACACCGCAAAGCCGAAGATCGCGTAGGCCAGGAGTGCGCCGACCTCAAAAACCTTTGCGCGTACGGCACCTCGCAGCTCGACTTGCTGGTTCCCGGAAAGCCGCCCCTCTCGGTTGCATTCGAGGTCCTCATTCGAAAAGCCGGTTAGGTAAGTTAGGTCGGGAGGCGTCGAATCGATCCAAACTCGGTCGGCCGGCGCCGTCTCCGTCGAAACAACACTCGTGCCCATCTTTGATGCCTCCAGTTTTGTTCTGACTGCAGCGTGGCGGCTCGCAGCCAGCGGGGGCATCGAGGAAAAGGCTCAGCCGGTACTCATTTTCGTGCTCATTTCTCGCCCGCGTGCTGCCGGACGTACCAGGCGGCGATCTGCGCCCGCGAGTTGAAATTGAGTTTGTTGAAGATATGCTGCACGTGGTTGTCGACCGTCCGCTCGGCGATAAACAGTTTGTCGCCGATCTCCCGGTTGCTGAGTCCATCCGCGACGAGGGCCGCGATCTCGAGTTCGCGCCTCGACAGGATCGATGTCGCCCTTGCTGCTTGATCGAGCGAGGTCGGCTTAGCCGGTGGGGTCAGCCTGGGCCAGGCGAGCCCGGCGGCCAGCCGAACGGCCAGGACGGCGATCATCGCTCCGGCCGCCAGAACTGGACGTACTCCGATTGCCACGTTCGCCACGCCGGTCAACAACGCCAGGCCCAATCCTGCCGGATCGCGCAGCTCGCGGAGCACCGCCAACATCAGAAGTTCGACACCAGTGCGCTGAAGACGCCGCCCAGCGGACCGGTTGCGTCATAGGTTGCGCCCCGGGAGGCGCGGGCAATCAGACCGAGCGCCAGCGTGTCCGGGTGCGCGCCGTAGGCGACGGTAAAGACATGAACGCCAGCCGTCTCGCTGGCGGCCTGCAGCCGGCGCAAGAGCCCGTCGAGATCAAGGTCGCCCGGACTGGTGCTACGGCCATTCGTCACCACGACGACGGCGTTGATGCGCGTAGGGTCGGCAGCTGCCTGCATCGCGTCGACGGCGCCAAGCACGGCGCTGTCGAGGTCGGCTGGATTACTGGTTGACCGAAGGCCGCCAACCTCCGCCTCTACCGGCGATCGATTCTGGCTCACCGGGGCAAAGGCCAGGACCTGGTGGTAGGGCACGAGACCCACGCCATTGCTGTTGAACTCCCAGGACGCGATCAGGTCGTCCGCCGCCAGTTGGGTCAGACCGGCCGCCACCGAGGCTTGCAGGCCGTGGGCATCACCACCAGCCGTGGACGACGAGGTATCCAGTAACAGCAAGATCTTTGCCCGCTTGCGGAGATCCTTCCAGTCTCGTTGCATTTGCTGGATGACGACTGCGGCGGGCGGCTGCAGGTAGGCACTCGGCCGATCGGGCTGGAGTCCGTTGGTGGTGGAAATCTGGGAACCCGCGTGGCCGAACTGGTCACGGAAACCGACGCTCTGGAAGCGCAACTGCTGCGCCGGTGCCTCTAGGTAATTCAAGAAGGCCTGCGCGGCGCGCCGTTTGCTCCCCGTGACCCAGGGAGCCCGGAGGATGACGTAGGGATGATCGGCTGCAAGGCTCCCCTCCTTTGGGTAGATGGCGACCAACGGGACTCGCGGCGGCAGATGCTTTCCTGACTGGGTCGGGTCGGCCCGAGGGTTTCCCTGGTTGTAATCCCAGACCTCTTTCTCCTCCATGGCGATCGCGGATACGTAGGAGAGCGCCGCATTCGCGTCGTCGGCCGCCTGCAAGTTGAGCAAGAACGTCGATACGGAGTCGCCGTAGTGCACGACCGATGTCTCGACCTGGCGCACGAAGGCCACGACCGCGGGATCCTCGAGGCTGGGCACAGTGAGGTCAGACGAACGACCGGAGGCGGCGAAATACGTTCCGATCAGGGCGTGAAGGCCGGACGTCGAGATTGTTGGGTTGGTCTTACCCAGCTGAAACGCACCCCATTTGGGCTGTCCGAATCGGCTCCAGCCGACCCGTCCCCGCGCCAGATCGAGGATGTCACTCCATCCGATCGCCTTGCCCGGCCATCCCAGGGCATCCGCCATCGGCTTCGGCATGCCGATGACCAGCGGGGATTTGAAGAGGCTGGCGACGCCCTCGGGAACGAGATCAGCCTGTCCACGGTTCGTCAGATCCCGGCTGAGAAGAAGGGTCCACGTCGCGGCCGCCGGCGACCAGACATCGGGACGCGGTCCGTAGCTAGACTCGCTCCAGCCCCCGGCCAGGGCCTGCTCGGCCTGTCCAGACGCCACGCGATCGACCCGGATCCTTACGCAATGTCCATCGAGGGACGGTGCGGTGCGCTGGTAGTCGACAGCGATCTGGCTGAGGAGCGTTGACTTCTCTTCCGAGGAGGCCACGACAACACTCAGGCAGTCGGCCGGCGATTGTTGCCGGCCTTCGAGCGCCAGGGCGCCCGTTAGGAGCACCGCAAATGCCGTCGCCACGGCAAGCGGTCCGCGGCGCGGTCTGAGCATCCCCAAGCCCCCTACGCCGCCAGTTTAGCTGCCATCCGGCTCCAAGATTTGAGCACTCAAATGAGCACCACCTGAGCCTTTTCCCGGATGTCCTTGAGGCTGCGTCGGATCGACGCTAGAGCCATGAGAAAACGACAAGGAGAAGCGACATGTTAGAGGCTCAGAACGTCCCGCTCGGATCCGAAGATTTCCACGGCCCACCAGCGTTGTTCGTCTCAGCCCACACTCCGGCGATGGTTGCAATCGGTTTCCTCGCGCTTTCGATGGTGGCCAGCCTCCTGACCATCTCCATCGTCCACGACTACTTCTTTATGGGCTTCCCGCCCGTTGTCCTTGGTGGCAGCCTCCTCGCCGCTGTGGTGGGAGCGGGTTGCGTGGTGAGCTTCCTTGTATGGTTCAGCAGGAGCTACCGCAACCTGCGAGCGCTCGGAGCCGAGGGGCTCGAGTACTCGCCAGGCGTCGCCATCGGCTGGTGGTTTGTGCCAGTCGGCAACTGCTGGAAGCCGTTCCGAGTTGCGGTCGAGATCTGGAACTCAAGCGATCCCGCGACACCGAAGAACGATCTCGCGTCCCGCAGCCGCATGCCCACGCCTGCGCTTCTCGCGATCTGGTGGATGGGATGGCTGACCGCCCTGGTCCTCGACAACCTTGTTGCAGCGCCAGATCGAGTCCAATATCAGGGCCAGGTAATTACTCTCGCGATGGTGGTTAGCGCCGGATTCGATATCCTCGCCGCCGCGCTGGCGATGGCCGTGATCCTGGAGATCGACCGGCGACAGAGGATAAAGCACCAATCGAACACACAGATGTTGAGTGGGGAACCGCCGTTATCTAGCCCCGACTAATATCGGCCTGTGAGTCCGGACGTGATCATCGTTGGCGCCGGCGCGATCGGCACCTCGATCGCCTACCAGCTGGCCAAAGCCGGTATCAAGGTAACGGTTTTCGAACGCGGCGAGGTTGGCGGCGGGGCGACCGGGGCGTCCGCCGGCATGATCCAGATCAATCCGGACCGGACCACCCCAACGGCGTTGACCACGGTCGAAGTCGAGAGCGCTCGCCTGTTCCCCGCGTTGGCCGCCGAGCTGCGGGAGCGGACCGGTATGGATGTCGGCTATCGGCCGGCCCCACTCCTTCACGTGGCGCTGCATGAGGAGGAGGAGACGCCGTTGCGAGTGCACCGCGCCTGGCAGGCTGACCACGGGGTCGCGGTCGCCTGGCTCGATCACACGGCCGCGCTCGATCTCGAGCCCAGCATGAATCCCGAGGTTCGCGCTGCGCTCTACTATCCGAACGATCACCAGGTCATGCCGCGGGCCTTTGCCCGGGCGCTCGCGCGAGCCGCGGTCGACCTGGGAGCGATCGTGCGAGAAGGTGCCGGTGTCGATCGGCTGCTGACCGAGGGCGAGCGGGTGGTTGGCGTCGCAATCGGTGGCGAGCGCGTTCATGCCGGCGAGATCGTGATTGCGAACGGCGCCTGGTCGGCTTCCTGGTCGGAGGCCCTGCATACGCCGATCCCGGTTCGGCCGGTGCGCGGTCAGATGGTCGCCCTCCGGACCCTTGGGACCGGACTTCGCCACGTCGTGAGTTCCTTCGGGGGATACATGCTCACCAAGGCCGACGGCACTACCTACGTAGGAACCACGGTGGAGGAGGCCGGCTACGACGCGCGTCCGACGGCAGCCGGCATCGCCGGCCTGCTGGCCCTGGCGCCACGCCTCGTGCCGCGATTCGCCGATGCCACCTTCACCGCGGCCTGGGCTGGGCTCCGCCCGGGGACAGGGGACGGACTTCCATTGATCGGTCGGCTCCCCGGATGGCAAGGGGTGTCCCTGGCCACCGGCCATTTCAGAGCGGGCATTCTGCTGGCGCCGATCACGGCTGAATTGATGGCGGACCTGCTTGCCGGCCGCCGGACCCGCCTACCCGTCGATGACTTCGACCCGGCCCGGTTCCTCGTTCGTGCCGCCTGAGACACCGCGAGCCTTCGCTCGCCGCGCCGACGGATTTCGACATGCGGCGGGCGGTGGGCTGTGGCTGGCTCCGCTCGTCTATCTCGAGCACGCGCGCTTCGGACCAGGCTGGTATGGGAAGGTGGTCAGCTCCGACCCGGAGCGGCTGCTGGCTTGGGCGGTCAGCAAGGCAATCCCGCGACGCGCGCTCGAGGTGAAGTCGCTGCCCGACCTCGACATGCCGCGCCAAGGACGGCGGCGCCTGCCCGGTTATCACATCGACCTCTGGGGTGCGCGGTTGGCACTCGCCTACGATCCGGAGACGCTGGCTCGAGCGCGGCAGCGCTCAGTAACGCTCGATCGCCTTCATGCCGGAGCCGGTGATGATCAGGACCGCCCTGGGCGGAAGGTTCAAGACCCGGGCGCCCGCGATCGCAGCCGCTGAGGTCGGCTCCATCAGCAGCCCGACTGAGGCCGCCTGGCGCCACGCCCGTTCGATCGCGTCCTCCGACACGGCGATCCAGCGTCCGCCGCTGTAGCGCACCGCGGCATAGCTCCGTTCCGCCCGGGTCGGCTCGGGGATCCGAATGCCGTCGGCGATCGACGGTTGGGGAACGACCGGCGCCGGTCGCCCGATGGTTGCGCCGCGCACCAGCGGCGCGCACGCCTCGGACTGCACGCCATGAAGGCGCGGTGCCCGCTCCATTCTTCCGGCCGATACGAGGTCGGCAAATCCCATCGCCAGCCCGATGAGGACGGTGCCCTGCCCCACCGGGGTGACCACATCGGTCAGCGTCTCGCCCAGCTCTTCGAACAATTCATAGGCGATCGTCTTCGTCCCCTCGAGGAATGCGTCGTCGCGGGCGTGACCGGCATCGTAGGCCTCGCGTCCCGCTGCGACCGTTGCCGCCGTGACGGCTGAGCGCGGTCCTGACACTTTGATGAGCTCCGCCCCGAGCACCTGGATGGCCCGAGCCTTCACCGCAACGATGTCATCGGGGGCGAAGATCCGCGCCTTGATGCCGGCTGCCGCGGCATAGGCGGCGATGGCGGTGCCGGCATTGCCCGACGAATCCTCGACGACCGTCCGAGCCCCTGCCGCCCGGGCTGCGGTGATGGCCGTGGCGGCCCCGCGGTCTTTGAACGAGCCCGTCGGAGATATGCCTTCGAGCTTCAGAAGATATTTATCGTAGGGCACGATCGGGGTCGCGCCCTCGCCCAGCGTCACCGGATCGCCGCGAATCAAAAGGTCCGGCCGATAGCGCCACAGGCCGTGGCCAGACCAGGTCCTGGTGTCCGCCGGCTGCGTCACGAAAGGATCTTCTGCAGCGCCGGGTCGAGGTAGTCCTTCGTCAACGGGAAGGGTTCGTAGCTGCTGACGGTGCCGTCGCGGGCCACCAGGATGCTGACGGGGAGCCCACTGCTGCTCAACGCGACGCCATAGTCGCGGCTCGCCACGCCGCTCGGATCCAGCACCGGGGCGGGCTGCAGGTTCATCGACTTCCAGAAGGTGCGGATGGTCGCTGCTGCTTCGTCGCCGTAGTCGATGGCCACGATGGTCAGGCCTTCTGCTCGGTGAGCCAGGTATGCATCGCGGATCAGCGGGAGCTCGTTGCGGCAGGGAAGACACCAGGTTGCCCAAAAATTGATCAGGACCGGCTTGCCCTTGAGCGCCGAGAGGGCGACGGTCTGCCCATCGATGTCCTTGAGCGTGAAGTCGGGCGCATGCTTGCCGACCTGAACCGGTCCATTTGCCACCGGTGTCGGGTTGTTGCTTTCGAAGTGGGAGTCGAAGGGCGTCGTGAGTGCTACGACCGGGAAGAAGTCATTGAAGACCGTGAGCCGGTTGGAAAAGATCAACACGCCCATGCCGATCAAGAAAATGGCCGCCACCGCATTCAGCACCGCATAGGCGCCCCGCACGCGTGCCAGCAGGCGCGTCAACATTCCCGATAACCCGGCCGCGACCAGGAAGGGCAGGCCGAGCCCGGCTGAATAGACCCCGAGCAGCAGGGCGCCCTGCGCCGCCGTCCCGCTGCTGCCGGCACGGAGCAGAATGGCGGCGAGGATCGGGCCGACGCACGGCGTCCAGCCGATCGCGAAGGCGAGACCGATCACGTAGGCCGCCCAGGGCGTACGCGGCAGCCGGTGGGCGATGTCGAACCGCTTCTCACCCATGAGCCCTGGTATGCGGCCGATCGTCAGAAGGGCAATCCCGATCAAGATGAGCGCCGCACCGCTGATCTCCAGCAGCAGTGGCCGATAGGCCCTCAAATCTGCGCCGATCAAGCCGAACGAAGCCCCCAGCGCGACGAACGCCGTGGCGAATCCGGCGACAAAGAGCGCCGCCTTGCCGAGTACTTTGAGTTGCTGCGCGACGGTGGTCTCGATGCCCGCCGCGGCCGCACCCATGTAGGCGACGTAGGCGGGCACCAGCGGCAGGACACAGGTGGACGCAAACGACAACAGGCCGGCGACGAACGCCAGGGCCAGGTCGAGGATCATTGAGCCGGCTTAGGCTTCTCGGTCGCGAGCTGACGGACCCAGGCGCGGAGGCGCGTTGGGGCGTCGTCGGTGCAGCATTCTTTGCGGACCAATCGCTTCATCTCCGCCTGGAAGTCGAAGACCTGCTCGCATGGGGGGCAGTCGTCCAGGTGAGCCTTGACCTTGCGGACTTCGGCTTCGTTCAGCTCGCGGTCAATATAGGTCGAGAGCCGGCGCATCGTTTGTTCGCAGTGATCTCCCATCAGCGTGCCCCCACGGCCAGCGACGGTGCCTTCGGCCGACCTGAATATTCCCACAATTTCTTCTGCAGTGCTTGCCGGCCCCGGTGCAGGCGCGACATCACGGTCCCAATCTTGATCCCCAGGATGGACGCGACTTCCTTGTAGGAGAAGTCCTCGACGTCGACCAGCACGACAACCATTCTCATTGGGACAGGCAGTTCCTCGAGCGCGCGCTTGACCTCGCCCCCGAAGCCACGGTCCACAATGATCTCCTCGGGCGACATGAGGTGAACTGGCATGCCTTCGCGGCGCATCTGCTCGTATATAGAGAAATCGGCGCCGGGCTGATCAAGGGGATCCTCGGGTGCCGGCCGCTGGCGGAGCCGGTTGCGGAAGACATTGGTCATGATCGTGAATAGCCAGGCCTTTTCGTTGGTGCCCGGCTTGAACCGATTCCGGTATCGGTACGCTCGCATATAGGTTTCTTGCACTAGATCCTCGGCGTCTTCGGGCTTCCTCGTGAGGCGCAGCGCGCTTCGATACAACGCATCGAGATGCCTCTCAAAAAGCGAAAAGTCGCTACTCATGCCAACGCCCCGTCGGTCCATTCTATTCCGGCGAATTCGGGCGTTCGGAGTGTCAGCTTGGCCCCGGCCCAATACTCGGCGGGC
>DATNMN010000034.1:0-18852 GCA_035602295.1 Candidatus Dormiibacterota bacterium
GACTTGTGGGGAATCGGGTCCCGACTGGGCTTACGGCCGAAATCCGAATACGGAGGGAGAGGGATTCGAACCCCCGAAGGCTTGCACCTTAGTGGTTTTCAAGACCACCGCCATCGACCACTCGGCCATCCCTCCGGCGAGGATCAATAATACGGACCAACCGGCGTGAGGACGGAATCTTTTTCCTAACGCCTGGGTACGCTCTCCGCCCGCAGCGAGAAGGAGCGGGCGCCGGCCCACTCACCGGATGACGTCGAGACCGCCCATATACGTACGCAGCGCCGCGGGTACCCGGATGGTGCCGTCCTCCTGCTGGTAATTTTCCAAGACTGCGACCATCGTGCGAGGGAGCGCGAGACCGGATCCATTCAGCGTGTGCACGAAATCGACCTTTCCGTCTTTGCGCCGATAGCGGATGTTGGCGCGCCGGGCCTGGAAGTCGTTGTAGCTCGAGCAGGACGAGACTTCGAGGAAGCGCTTTTCGCCGGGAGACCAGGCCTCGAGGTCATAGGTTTTCGATTGGCCGAAGCCCATGTCCCCGGTGCACAGCAGGATCACACGGTACGGGATCTCGAGCCGCTGCAGGACATCTTCTGCGTCCTTGACCAGCAGCTCCAGCTCTTCGTTCGACCGTTCCGGTTCGACGAACTTGACCATCTCCACCTTGTTGAACTGGTGCAGCCGAATGTACCCACGTGTGTCCTTGCCGGCCGCGCCCGCCTCGCTGCGAAAGTTGGTCGACCAGGCGACGTGCTTGATGGGGAGTGCCGAGGCAGGGAGGATCTCTTCCCGGTACATATTGGTCACCGGGACCTCCGCCGTCGGCACCAGGAAGAGATCGCGAGCCTCGATGCGAAAGGCGTCCTCCTCGAACTTCGGCAGCTGGCCAGTTCCGGTCATCGCGGCACGGTTGAGCAGAAAGGGCGGAAAGACCTCGATGTATTCGTGTTCGCGGATGTGGAGGTCGATCATGAAATTCAGCAGCGCTCGCTCGAGGCGGGCACCAGCGCCTTTCAGGAACAAGAAACGGGAGGTCGCGACTTTGACCCCCCGCTCGAAGTCGAACAAGCCTAGCTTGATACCGAGGTCGTAATGCGACTTTGGCGTAAAGGAAAATTCCCGGCCGAGACCCCACTCACGGATCGTCGGGTTGGCGGACGCATCCTTTCCCTCGGGGACCGAGGGGTCGGGAAGATTGGGCACCTCGAGAAGCAAGTCGTTGAGCCGCGAATCGATCGGCGCCAGCTTTTGCTCGAGCGCCCTCACCTCATCCTTGAGGCTGCGCATGGCGTCGATGCCTGCCTGATCCCGCGTCTTCGCCATCGCCGCCGATCGTTTGTTCTGCTCCGCTTTTAGCTGCTCGACTTTCGTCAGCGTTTCCCGCCGTTCGGCGTCGAGCTTCAAGATCTCGTCGACCGGCGCCGTCTCACCTTTCTTGCGCGCCCCTTCCCGGACGAGATCCGGGTGTTCGCGGATGAAGCTAAGGCTCAGCATGGCGGGCACGCAGGTGCGGGAAGAGGATGACGTCACGGACCGACGGCTGATCTGTGATGATCGCGGCCAGGCGGTCTACCCCGAGTCCCATGCCACCGGTCGGCGGGAATCCGTACTCGAGCGCCGTGAGGAAGTCTTCGTCCATGGGATGCGTCTCCTCATCGCCGGCCGCTCGGGCGCGCGCCTGGTCGACGAACCGGGTGCGCTGGTCATCCGGGTCGTTCAGCTCGGAGAAGGCATTCGCGATCTCTTCACCGGTGATGAAGAGCTCGAACCGGTCCGTCAATCGCGGGTCGCTAGTGCGTCGCCGCGCCAGCGGCGAGACCTCGACCGGGTGACCGAGGACGAAGGTCGGTTGCACCAGCGTCTCTTGCACCAGCTCTTCGAAGAGCTCGGCCGTAAGTCCGCCCCAGCCAAGCCCCGGCTTGGGCTCGATGTTGTACTTCTTGATCAGTCCCTGGAGCGTCGGCACGTCGGCCTTCAGAACGTCCTCGTCAACCACCTGGCTGACCGCCTCCACCATCTCGATGCGCTTGAAGGGTCGGCTGAAGGTGATCTCCTGGCCCTGGTACTGGATCGTGGGCATGCCCTTTACGCGCTCCACGAGGTGGATGGCCAGCGATTCGGTGAGCTCCATCATGCCCTCGACGTCGGTGTATGCCTGGTACAGCTCGAGCATCGTGTATTCCGGGCTGTGCCATTGATCCATCCCCTCGTTGCGGAAGATGCGGCCGATCTCGTACACACGGTCGAAGCCGCCGATGATCAATCGCTTGAGGTAAAGCTCGAGGGCGATCCGCAGGTAGAGGTCCATGTCCAGCGCGTTGTGATGGGTGCGAAAGGGTCGCGCCGCCGCGCCGCCGGCCAAAGCCTGCAGGACCGGCGTCTCCACCTCGACGAAGCCGCGCCCTTTCAGGAACGTGCGTGTCTCCTCCACCAACCGGCTGCGCGCGAGGAAAACCTCCATCACGTCGGGGTTGGCGATCAAGTCCAGATACCGCTGCCGGTAGCGGAGTTCCTTGTCCTTTAAGCCGTGATATTTCTCCGGCAGCGGCCGTAGGGCCTTCGCCAGCAGCACGAAATCGTCGATCTCACAGGTGATCTCGCCCCGCTTGGTTCGAAACAGCGTGCCGTGCACGCCGATGATGTCCCCCAGGTCGAGGTCCGTGAATCGCTTGTAGGGGGCTTCTCCAAGCTTGTCGACCTTCGCGAGAAGTTGGATTCGTCCGGCGTAGTCCTGGATGTGGGCGAAGGCGGCCTTCCCCATCACCCGAATGGCGACCAACCGGCCGGCGAGGGCCACACGATCACTACGAGCTTCGGCTCCCCCCGATTTTTCGACCTGCTCGAACAGCGCGAGCGCCTCTGCCGAGCTGTGTGTCCGGTCGAAACGGCTCTGGTATGGCTCGATGCCCTGCGAGCGAAGCGTCGTCAGCTTCTGGCGGCGCTGTAGCTCCTGCTCGGTCCGCTCCCCTTCCATTCCGCGAAAGTCTAAAGGGTCGTGGCGATTGACCCGCCTAGAGCACGTCGAAGGCGCGGCTTTCCATTGGTCGGTCGGGACGGAATGGATTGTCGGCCGGCCGGAGCTTGCCGGTGATTGCGTCAACGGCCCGACGGCTGCCGCCGATGCTGCCCATGATGCCGTGACCGCTGTAACCGGTGTTGACGGCGAGGCCCGGGATGCGTGTTGGTCCCAGGAGTGGCCGTCGATCGGGCGTGTAGGTGTACTGGCCGGCTTGCAGCCACCACTGCAGCCGAGAGGACGCCCACACGTCGTTCCAGAAGGGGACGATGCGCGCCAGCGCATGATCGCTGGTTGGATCGAGAAGGCCGAAGGCAAACGACGCGGACGTCGGTACGTCGTCGAGCGGCGGCTCGGCGGGGGCCGGCGCCGTCCAGAGCGCGTGCGCTCCAGTGCGGGCGGGTCGCCAGTGCGCCCCGGTTTCGAAGTCGATCGTCATCGGCGCGTCCGCGGGCACCGCAGGCACATCCGGCAGGATGAGTTTCTGTCGGCGCACGGTCGCGAGCAGCAGGTCGAGGCCGGCGAGCTTGCCGACCGGACCCGAAAGGGGACCTGCGGCGATTACGACGGTTTCGGCCTCGACGTCTCCGTCGGTCGTGGTCACGCCGCGCAGGCGGTCGCCATGGATGCGGAACCCGGTCACCGTGACGCCCGTCCGGATTCGGGCGCCGCTCGCCCTGGCAAGTTCAAGGGCGAGGACGCGAGGCTCGAGCCAGCCATCACCCGGTCGGAACCGGGCATTGAGGATGTCCGGCGCCAGGTAAGGAAAACGCCGCCGCGCCTCTGTGCCGTCCAGCAGCTCGATGTCCGTCAGCCCCCAGCCACGCTGCGCCGCCACCAGCTCGGCCTGGGCGTGCGCGCCTTCAGGTGTCCTCGTAACGAAGAGGTAGCCCTGGTGCCGAAGCCCGATATCGACACGCGTCTGCAGCTCGTCGAAGAATGCCACGCTCTCCCGGACCAGCTCGACCTCTTCGACGTTGTCGAACTGCAGCCGAAACGCGCCGGTGGCCACCGGCGTGGTCAGCGTTGCCAGTGCCGGGCGCTTTTCGAGGACGACGGTCTTGAGGCCAGCGCGCTCCGCGAAGAACGCCGTGGCGCAACCGATGATTCCCCCGCCGATCACGACGAGGTCGGCGGTGTCGGCCGCTAGCGCACCTCGACGATCAGCATCTTGGTCGAGCCGCCTGGAGTGACCACCGAAACGTCGTCGCCGACATGCTTGCCGAGCAAGGCCTTGCCAACGGGGGACTCGAGGGAGATCCGGCCCTTGCTCGGTTCAGCCTCGGCCGATCCGACGATCGTGAAGGCCTCGTCGCCGTATTCGTCGTGCACCTTCACGGTTGACCCGACTTCGACGATGCCTTTGACGTGCTTGCCCTCGATGATGCTGGCGTTGCGGACCAGCTTCTCCAGGAGGAGGACGCGGCCCTCGACGAAGCCCTGCTCGTTCTTGGCGTCGTCGTATTCGGCGTTCTCATTGATGTCGCCGAACTCTTTGGCCTGCCGGATGCGCTCGGCGACCTCGGGCCGGCGCTTGTTGCGCAGCACCTCCAACTCCGCCTGGAGCCGGTTCAACCCTTCCTGGGTGAGATAGACAACCTTGTCGTTATCCATAGTTCTTCCTTCTCGGAGTCGCGAAGCGCCTCCCAGAGCCGCCGTATTATACGGGATTCCCGCCGCGAGTTCGCTACCCCAGAATTTGAATCGAAAGCGGCGGCAAATTCTCGCGCACCCGGGCTCCAGCACCCATCGGCAGGACGGTCCTGAAGAGGCCGTGGAGCGTGTAGGAACCGGGCGCCAGCTGGCTCGAGGTCGGCCAATCGGCGCTGAAGGCGGCGGTCTCGCCGGCGGCGAGCTGCTTGTGGCCGAACGCCATGCACATGATCGCGGGCACCGGCTGCTCCCACGCCGTCTTGTGCTGGCTATCCTCCGCCCAGATGTGAAGCGTCTGAACGCAGCCGATCTCGTAGTCGATCGGCCCGGTTACGGTCAGCGTGAGGTGAACCGTCCCGCCGGCCGGCAGCGAGGCTGGAGCGGCCTGGGCGTGGAATGGGCCATTCGTGCCGGAGACGGTGCCGGACGGGCCCGGTGCTGCCGCCTGGGCTCCACAGCCCCCAACCATGAGAGCGACCAACAGCAGCAGTACACGTTCCATACCCCTATGACGCGGTCGGGCCGGAAAAGTTCCGGTCAGGCCGCTTCGCATGAGGCCGGGGCGTCGTCGATCTCGCCATCCAGCGAGAAAGGACCCGGATCGATCGTAAGCGCTGCGTCAAGTACGACCGTAACATCGGTCGGGCTGGTGACGGATTGCACCATGGTGCGCAGCCGCGCCGCACCCCTGAATCCCCGAAGCCCCCAGGCGATGAACTTCCGGAGCAGGCGTGGCCCTCGTTCGGGCCCGTAATAGTCGAGCACCAGGTCGCAATGGCGGCGGACCAGCTCGATCTGCTCCTGCCAGGACAGCGGTGGGATCGACTCGCCGGTGGTCAGGCGGACGACCGTTTGCCGAACCAGCCAGAGGTTGCCCAGGATGCCGCGGCCCAGCATCACCGCATCGACCCGGCTTTCGCGCTGGCGGCGTGCGGCGTCATCGGCGCTGCGCAGATCGCCGCTGCCGGCCACCGGGATGGTCACGGCCGCTTTGACCTCGGCGATCGCGTCCCAATCGGCCGACGGATCGTACCGCTGCGACCGGGTACGGCCGTGCACGGCGAGCCCCTGGATTCCGGTCGCCTGCAGCCGGGTCGCCATTTCCAGATGGTTGCGGGTGGCGAAGTCCCAGCCGAGGCGGATCTTGACGGTCACCGGGACGGACACGGCGCCGACCACGGCTTGGGCCACGCGGCACGCTCGATCGGGATCGCGCAGCAGAGAGGAGCCCCCCGAGGTCTTGACGACTTTGGGCACCGGGCAGCCCATGTTGATGTCGACGATGTCGGCCCCGGCCGCTTCCGCCATCCGGGCCGCCTCCGCCATCACCTGTGGGTCGCCACCCATCAGCTGAACCGAAACCGGTCGCTGGTCCCAGCCGAGGTCCATGAGCCGGAAAGACTCCCGGTGGCGGCGGACCAACGCTTCGCTGCTGATCATCTCGGTGCAGGCCATGCCGGCGCCGAACTCGCGGGCGATCTTGCGGAAAGGCGCGTCCGTCACACCCGCCATGGGGGCGACGTAAACAGGCGAGAGGAGGGTATGCCGACCGATGTTCACGGGGCTACCAGCCTATCAGTCTTTCGGGCGCAGCCGGAGCTCGAGGAGGAGCGCAATCACACCCAACATCAGGATCGGGCCGACGTTCTGCGAGTTGATGAAGATGGCGAACAGCGTCGCGGCAGCGATGAAGATGGCGGCCGGGTCGCTGATCGGCGGGGAGCTTTTGGGGCGTGGCGTGAGCTCGTCAGGCATTGAGGTCGTAGATCAACCGGAGCCCCTCCAGCATCAGCCGCTGGTCCACGAGCTCAATGACCGATGTCTCGGCGGCGATCAGGCCGGCCAGCCCACCCGTGGCGATCACGCGCGGGTCCTCGCCCAGCTCCTTTTTGATGCGGGCCACCATCCCTTCGACCTGCGCCGTGAAACCGAAGATGATGCCGGCCTGCATGCTCTCGGCGGTGGTCCGGCCGATCACGTTGGCGGGCGCCTTGAGCTCAACGCGTTGCAGCCGTGCCGCCCGTTCGTACAGCGCGTCGACCGAGATTCCCATCCCCGGTGAGATGGCACCGCCGAGATAGTCGCCTTCTTTCGAGACGACGTCGTAGGTCGTGGCCGTGCCGAAATCGATGATGATCAGCGGGCCGCCGTACTTTTTGAAGGCGGCCATCGCAGCCACGATGCGGTCGGCGCCGACCTCCTTGGGATCGCGATAGTGGATTTTCAACCCGGTCTTGATCCCGGGGCCGACCATCATCGGCTCCTTGCCAAAATAGCGCTCGATCGCCTGGACCAGGCTGCTATTCAGGGGCGGAACGACGCTCGCCACCACCACCGCCTCGACGCTTTTCGGGTCGATGCCCTCCTGCCGGATCAGCTGCACCATCAGCAGGCCGAGCTCGTCGGGCATGCTGTCCCGCCGGGTGGCGAGGCGCCAGTCGTGGCGCAGCTGGTCCCCCTCGAAGAGCCCGAACGCCAGGTTCGTGTTCCCGAGGTCGATCGCCAGCAACATCGCCGTCAGTCTACCCGCGCTGAATGGGACGCTTTGGTTTTTACAATGGGGCGTGGCCACCGCCCGCCCGAATGCGGCCGCCGAGGAGATGCGCAAGCTGCGGCCGTTCTGGAGGGACGGCCGGATCGTCCAGTGGCCGGCCCGAGAAAGCCGACGCCGGCTCGTCCTGGCCGAGGTGGTGCGAGCGTTTCCACCGGGAAAACGGTTGGCGGAGGCGGAGGTCGATGCCGTCCTGCGCGAGTTCTGGCCCGATTACTGCCAGCTCAGGCGTGCGCTCGTCGAGCGCGAGCTGCTGAACCGGAAAGCCGGCTTCTACTGGCGCGTCGGCTGAATCATTCTCGAGGGTGAATCTCGGCGCGGATCACCAGACATTCGCTCGCGTGAGCGACGACGGCGCCCACAAATCGGGCTACGGTCGAGAGCGCTAGCTAGCCCCCCACCACTCGACAAGGAGGTGAAGAAGTGCCTTCGATCGCCTTAGCCCTCGCCCCCCCGACAACCACCGGCTACCGTCGCCCGACGATCGACCTGGGTGTGCGCCAGACCGACGCCAATGAATGCTGGCCCTGCATCCTGTTCATCGTCCTGTGCGTGACATTCGCCCTCGCTCTTGCCTATGCCGCGTACTGCAGCTATCTGGGCGGTAGCGCCGACATCAGATGGCAATGGTGGCCACCCGGTTTCCAGGTCAAATGCCTGTTCTACGCCTGATTGCGCGACGGAACGCCTGACCATTCGGGTGCCGGGTACGGCCGGCCCGGCACCCGGCACTTGCAAGGAGGATCACAGACAATGGGCGCCATGCCCCTCAAAGACAGCTCGTCAGACCCCGAGTCTGCGCCCCTCGCGCTGCGGGTGGACCACCTGAGCTTCCACTACGGGACGACACTGGCAGTCGATGACCTCAACCTGACGGTGCCGCCCGGGACGGTGGCCGGACTGATCGGTCCCAACGGCTCCGGGAAGACGACAACGCTTCGCCTGATCACCGGCATCCTGGAGGCGGACGCGGGTTCCATCGGCATCCAGGGCGTATCGCTGCGCGCGACTCCGGTCGACGCCAAGCGACGCTTCGCCTTCGCTCCCGATTCGCCCTCCGGGTTCGACCATCTGACCGTGCAGGAATACCTCGATCTTTACGCCGCGCTCCAGAGCGCGGACCCGGAGTACGGCGCGCGAGCCACCAACCTGCTCGGTGTCATGGACCTGCAGCCCCACGCGAACCGATTGCTGGCAAAGCTGTCCCACGGAACTCGGCGCAAAGTGTCCATCGTGGCCGCCATCGCGCTGGTCCGCCCGCTGCTTTTGCTCGATGAGGCGACCAGCGCCCTCGATCCCGAATCCGTCGTCGTCCTGGAATCGCTGCTGCGCAGCACGGTGCGATATGGCTGCGCGGCGGTGGTCGCCACCCAGGATATCTACTTCGCCGAGCGAACCTGCGACCTCATATTCATGCTGGCCGAGGGCCGGCTCAAGGCTACCGGCACACCCGCCGAGTTGCGGCGCACGTTTGGCGCCACCGATCTTCGCGACGCATTCATGAAGGCCACCGGTCTGACCCATGTGCTGGAGGGAATCGATGACGTCCTCGCTCCTCCTGACTGACGTCGAGTGGCGTCGGGTCTCGCGCGCGGCGGTCCGCCTCGCCCGAGCGAATCCCCTGCTCGTCCCAGCTGCGGTGGGGGCGGTCGTCGGCGTGATGTGGCTGGCGGTCAAGGCCGGCTCCGGCGCGGCGATCATGGCCGTGTTCCTTCCGGCCGGGCTCAGCTCGGTGCTGGCGCTCGTGCTGCTGGGCGGCGTCCTCATCGGCCTCGGACTGGCGGCCGCCGCCCCGCGCTTCGAGGGTCTCGATCAACAGATCCGGACCGTTCCGATCGCGCCACTCCCCGCCTACCTGGGAACTACGGGTTTCCCCCTGACGATCGCCTGGCTCATCTTCGCAATCCCAGTCTTCGACTTCGGGACGAGCCTGTTCCGCACCGTCCAGGCCCCGGCGCCGGAAGCCTGGGCCGCGCTCCTACTGCTGGCGCAGATGATCGCCTGCGTCACCGGCGCCACCATCATGGAGATCCTTCGCGCCCGTCCGTCCCTTCGCGTGCTGGTCTGCAGCATCCCGCTGGTGCTCGCCCTGGGAATCCCTGCCGCGCTCGCGCCGCTGAGCAGCGCGCCGGCATGGTCGTGGCTGGTCGCCTTCCTACCGCACGGCCTGGGCTCGACACCTCACGCTCCCGTCGCGCCCCTCCAGGTCCCCTCGATCGCCACCTCCCTGCTGGGCGTGATCGCCGTGGGCGCGCTTGCGGCCGGCGCCTGGACTGCCGCGGCCACGCTGCCCGGACGATCGGCCGCCGGCACCGACCGCAACCGCAGCCGTCGGATCTCTCGGCGGCTGCCGCTGGCCATGGGAACCTGGCTCACGCTGACGGCGCTGCGCGACTCACGGGTGCGGGTGGTGTTACTGCTGAGCCTAGTGTCCGGCGCCGGCATGATCACGGCCACCGCGTTGCTGGCCGGTCGATCGGCCGCTGCCCTGGCGCCACTCGCGGCGATCCTGCTCGTCCAGTTCGCGGCAGGCACACCCCTGGCGCTCTCATCCGACCTGGCGCAGGGCCGGTGGTTGTGGCGATCGATCCCTCCCACGGGAACACGAGTGGGGTTGCACTGGTGGATCGCCATCGGAGTCATCACCGGCGCCATCAGCCTGGTCGTCGTGTCACCAGTGTTCGCCGTGATGCCACTCGATGCGTATCCCTTCGTGCTCGGCGCGCTGGTGATGGCGGCTCCGATCCCGGCCGCGGTCGGCCGCCTGCTGCCATTCCGGCATGACGCGTTCGCGCGCCAGCTGGGAGTGCTCGGACTGCAGCTCCTGTTCTTCCTTGGTTCGCTCGGGATCGCCACGTTCCTTGCGCAGCGCTCTCGCCTGGTTGCGGCGCCAGCGCTGGTGCTCGTCGCCGTCCTCGCGCTGACCGCTCTGATCTGCAGCCGTGCGCCGTGGAGGGAAGCATGATAGACCTCGCCGATCGACTCGAGCTGCCCACGGACGTTCGCTTCGACGGCGATGCGCTCCACGACCTCGCCCTCGGCGAGGCGTATCCCCTGCGCGGCTCGGGAATGGAGGGGATGGCGTTGCTCGCGGCCGGATACTCGATCCGGGACGCGGCCCAGACCCTGGCCGCCCGCTTCGACGTCAATCCGCAGACGGTCCAACGCGACCTCGCCGAGTTCGCGTTCCAGCTGAGCCGCGCGCAACTAGTCAACCTGCGCCCGAGTGGATGGCGGGCCCGCCTGCGCCGCGCGCTGCAAGTGAGCCTGTTCCTGGTCGTGGCGCATCGATGGCCACCCGCGCGCGTCCGACGATATGCGCTGGCGGACGGCGGAGCCCTCACCTTGCTCCGGCAGATTGCATCCGTGGTGGGCATCCGGATGGCGCCGCTCTGGATCGCGCTCATCGGAACACTGCTGCTCCCTGCGCTCCTCTTCGCGCCGGCGCTCACTCCAGCGCTTGCCGCCATGGCGGTCGGGCTGGTCGCTGCCGTAATCGCACACGAGTGCGGCCACGCCGTCGCGGCCCGTCGCGCTGGTGCCGGTTGCTTCCTGATCCGATCCGGGTGGCGGGTGGCCGTGGTCCATCACGCCGGCCCGGATCGGGGCTTGGTGCACGCGTCCGGACCGCTGATCTGCGGCCTCGTTGGCATGGCGGGGCTGGCCGCCGCCAGCACGATTCACAGCCTCCCCCTCGCCTTCGCCGCCCTGCCGTTTGTCGTGCAATTGCTCGCCCTCACGGTGCTGGCCCAGGACGGCCGGCTGCTCGCAGCCGCCAAAGGAGGTGACCTGTGACGTTTCTCCGAGCGTCGCTCATCGGCGCCCTGACCGTCCTCGTGATCGAAGTCGCGCTCGCCTTCCTGCTCAACGTGGTCGGCACATCCCAGAACTGGGGCAACGGACAGCTGGGGATCGGGCCGCTCGCCATCTACACGTTCAGCCGGAGCGGCGCCAGCTTCGCGGTGCAAACTGGCTTCGGCGTGCTCGTGGTGGCGGTCGCGGTCGGGCTCCTCAATGGGCTCGGCGCGCAATGGCTCAGTCGGACGGCCCAACGCTGACGTAGACTAAATTCGCGGGTCGGCGATGCCCGACGGGCGGACTACAGGAGGGACGGGGCCGTGCACTGGCTGACGGGCGCGTTTTTGGACCTCCCGCCGCGCCTAACCGCCCGGCAGATGCGCGCGCTCATCCGCCTTGGGGTGATTCTTCGCTGGATCGCGCTCGCGTTCGCCGGCCTGGCGGGACTGCTCGGCCCGCGGCCACCGGACCTGCTGGCGGCCGAGATCCTCGCCGCGGTGATTTACAACGGCCTGCTCACCGGGGTCGCCGTCCGCGCCACGGACGAGTCCCTGCCCCGGGTCGCCCTGGTCACGACCGTCATCGACCAGCTCTTCTGCTTCACCTTCATCGGTCTCTACAATGTCGTGCCCGGCGGCCACCAGATGGCCGCCTATGTGCCCGGAATGATCGAGGCAGTGGCCTTCTTCGGCGCGGCCGGGGCCGTTCTCTCCACCGGCATCTTCGTGACCGGCATCGTGCTCGCGCAGGCGACTGCGGCGGTCCTCGGGCGGGGCCCGTTCGACTCGATGGGTGTCTTCGCATCGACCATGATCGTGGTCTTGATCGGGGCCTGCCTGGGCGGGGTCAGCGAGGTGTTGGCACGCTCTGCCGGTGACGACGCTCGGCGCAATGGGATCGTCTGGAGCCCCGCCGTCCAGCCGCGGCCGCAGCTCTCCAGACGCGAGCAGGACGTGCTGCGCCTGGTCGCCGAAGGATGCTCCAACGCGACGATCGCCACCCGCCTCGGGGTCAGCCAGCGGGCGGTCAAGGCCTGCTTGGAGCGCTTGCTGACCCAGGTGAAGGCGCGAAACCGAGCGGAGGCCGTGGCGGCCGCGATCCGGAACGGCCTGCTTTGAGCGTCCTACGGGCCGCGGCGTCGGCCGTAAACCTCTCAGAGCTACTCCCCGCGCCGACGGCCGGCCAGGTCCGGCGCAATCTGCGCATCGGCATCGTGCTGCGCTGGATCACCATCGCGCTGGTCGCAGCGGGCGGCATGCTGACCCCGAAGCTCGGGACTTTCCTGCTCTATCTGGTGGTCGCCGCCACCATCTACAACGGGGGCGTCACGGCGCTGGTGGCGCGGGCACCGGCCGCCTGGGATCGACGCATTGCGCTCACGGTCACGATCATCGACATCATGTTCGGCTTCATCTTCCCCGGACTCTATGCGACCCAGGTCGCGGGGAGCGAGCCACTCGGCGCCTATGTCATTGGGCTTATCGAGGCCGTGTTCTACTTCGGGGCGGCCGGCGCGATCCTGTCGATCGGGATTTTTGTCGTGTCCGCCCTCACGGTCAAGGTTTTCGGCCTGCCATTGTTCGGTCAGCTCTTCGACGGCGGCGGACTGGTCAACTCGGTGCTGCTGCTGGCAATGATTGCGGTCTGCCTCGTGGTGACGTTCCGGCTCCGGCTCGCGGGCGAGACGGAGACGGCCGCGCCGGAGACCGCAAGACCGGGGGCACTGGGAGGCGAGCCCGCGGTGCGGCTGTCGCGACGCGAGCGCGAGGTGCTGAGCCTGGTGGCCGAGGGGTACTCGAACGCGATGATCGCTAACCGCCTCCATTTGAGCGATAGCACGGTCAAGGGCTACGTGGAGAACCTGCTCTTCCATCTGAACGTTCGCAACCGGGCGGAAGCGGTGGCGGCGGCGTCCCGGCTAAAGCTGTTGTAGCGCGTTTAAGAACGACCCGCCGATCGGCCCCCGCCGCTTGGCTGCACTCTCTGCCGCCGTCTGGAGGTAGGCAGGCGCCGCGCAACGCCCTACCGTCGTCTCGTGGCCCAACCGTATCGTCTGGAGGATCGCGCTGAGTGCGTACTCGCGTTCGAGGCTCTGGAGGTCACGTTGCGCGGCCTCAAGGAGGACGTCGCGCGCACGGCGCGGCGCTGCCAGGAGGTGCGCCAGGCTTACGAACGCGTGATGGAGGCAGCGGCATCCGATGCTGAGCTACCGCGCGTTGCGCTGGACTCGGTCCTGTACCCACTGACGGTTCGAGAGCGGCTGGTCGCGGCGTTAGCGGCCGACGGGCGGACCAATGCCCAGGTCGCGGCCGAACTGCATGTCAGCCTCCATACGGTCAAGAGCCAGATGCGCAGTGTGCTGCGCAAACTGGAGATCGAATCGCGCTGGCAGATCGGCCGGGGCTGAACCTAATAAATGTCTTCTTTGCGGCTATCCTCGTCAGCCTCGGGGACTTCGACCTCGTCCTCGGCAGACTCGACCGTGTGCATCCCGTCGAGCTCCTCGGCTGGTTCTTCGCCGTCCTCCTCGGTCTCCTCGGCATCGGCCGCCCGGTTGAGCAGAGATTCCTTGGCGTAGGGCCGGAACTCGTCACGTCCCACCTTCTTGATTGGGAATGACGGCCGCCCGAAAAACTTTGGGTCCTGGTACGTCTCCCGGACGATGACCTTGACACCGCCGGGGTCACAGGAGGCGACGACCCCGGAGTAGCGGTTGCCGCCTTCGAGGAATTTGATGAGGCGGCGCCCAAGGACGTGTTCGAGGTGGCCAAGGTAAACGCCTCGCGACGTCTCCACGTTCATCGTGTCGCCGGCCACGATCAGCTTGACCGGGTCGCCGCCCGACACCTTGGCGCAGGGGTCACCCTCAGCGTGCATATGCAGCGCGGTGAGGGAGGTCTTGCCCGTCTCTTCGATGAAGGCATCGACATTTACCTTCGCCTTCGACGTGGGAACCGGCTGGCCGCCGCGGAGCGCCTGAAGCTTCGCCAGGTTCTTGACGGCGATCGGGTTCACGGGGTTGAGCTTGAGGGTGCTCTTGTAGGCATCGATGGCGTTCTCCAACTGGCCGAGTTCGGTGTATGACTTGCCCAGTCGGTTGAGGGTGTCCTCATCCGGGCCGAACCGGTCCATGATGCCCCGATTGACCTGGACCGCTTCCGTCCATTTGCTCGCCAGGGCCAGCTCGATTGCCTCATCGACGTACTGGGCCCGGGGTTTGATGCGCTCTGCGAATTCGGCCAACGCTTGCCCTCCTGAATGCGTCGTATACCCTACGCGCGCGTCAAAAGCGTTGTCAAGCCCGCGTACGACTTGCCAGGCATCACAACGGGGGACGTACTCGATGCTTGTGCAAAACGCCCCACGATTATTAATAGGTATTAGAAGGATGGCCGTATTAGTTGCAGGCGCTGGGGCAAGGTTGTATAAAGAGCTACGCCTTCGGGCACCGCGAATTCGGGATGTATTCACATTTGGAAGGAGGACGCGTATGAGATTGACTAAATTGCTCGCCGCGCTTGCTGTGGCGAGCGTAGCGCTGGCGGCCTGCGGCACGTCAGGCGGAACCAGTCAGACCATCAAGGGAACCATCAAGATCGGCATCGACCTGCCGGTCAGCGGCGCTGACGCTTCGGATGGCCAGCCGACCCAGAACGGCGCCAAGCTGGCGATCAAGCTGGCGGGGAAGGTCTGCGGCGCCTCGAGCCACACCGACGCCTGCTTTACGCTAGCGCCGTTCGCTCTCGATGATGCGGTGAACGGCGTTCACGACGTCGCCCAGGGCGCCAAGAATGTGACACAGTTCGTGGCTGACAGCAGCCTGCTCGCGATGGTTGGACCCTTCAACAGCGGTGTCGCCGCGGGCGAAGTTCCGATCGCGAACAGCGCCAACCTGGCCATGATCAGCCCGGCCAACACCAGCGAGTGCCTAACTCAGGAGCCGGCAGACGGGCATTGCAAGGGCCAGGCCGCCAAGATCCGGTCGGCGACGGGAAAGAACAACTACTTCCGCGTCTGCACGACGGACTTGATCCAGGGACCGGCTGGCGCCGACTACGCCTATAACAAGCTGGGCAAGAAGAAAGTCTTCGTCCTGAACGACCAGCAGCAGTACGGGGCCGGCATCGCGAAGAACTTCGCCGCCCAATTCACGAAGGACGGCGGCACCGTGCTCAACCCGACGGACCTGGGCGCCTTCGATCCGACCTCGACGACGGACTTCAAGTCGTTGTTGAGCCGGGCGCAGTCCCTCGGCGCGGACGTCATCTACTTCGGCGGCACCACGGCCACCAAGGGCGGACAGATCCGCAAGCAGATGGCCGGCATCATCGACGTCCCGTACGTCGCCGGTGACGGCATCTCGGGCAACCAGTTCGCCAAGGATGCGGGTGCGAACGCCGCGAGCAGCTACTTCACGGTCGCGGGCCCTTATCCGTTGACGCTCCCGACGGCGACGAGCTTCAATGCGGCCTACAAGAAGGAGTACAGCGCGGATCCTGGCGCCTACAGCGCCCAGGCCTACGACGCCGCGAACATCATCATTCAGGGGATCAGCAAGGCGATCGACGACGCGGGCGGCAGCATGCCGACCCGTGACCAGGTGCGTGCCGACGTCGCCAAGACGCAGGGCTTCAAGGGCGCCATCGGAACCACCAGCTTCGACACGAACGGCGATACGACCTTGAAGATCATCACGATCTACAAGTGGAACTCGACGACCGACACCGGCGGTACCTTCGTCGACCAGGTCACCGTCGCCTAACTCTCCGAGCGAGACAGGGGCAGGGCCGGCGCCCTGCCCCGTTCCTTGAAGCCAGCGGCAGGGCTGGCTACACTGTGGGGCAGCCGATCTCAGTAGCCAGGGAGGAGGGATGCGGTTCTTTGTCGAGCAGTTGACCTTTGGGCTGACCAACGGCGCCATCTACGCCCTCATCGCCCTGGGTTACACGATGGTCTACGGCATTATCGAACTGATCAACTTTGCGCACGGCGATATCTTCACGGTCGGCGGGTTCTTCGGTTTGACCTTGATCGGCCTGATTGGCCTCGATCACGCCCCAGCTGCCCTATTGCTGCCAGGTCTGGTCCTTGTCTTCGCGGTCGCCATGGGCTTGAATGGGCTGCTCGGCGTCGTCATCGAGCGCGTCGCGTACCGGCCCCTTCGGAACGCACCGCGCCTGGCTCCGTTGATCACTGCCGTGGGGATCTCGTTCGTGTTGGAAGGCATCCTCTTCCTGATCAAGGGGCCCAACCAGGTCTCATACCCGAACCTCCTGCCGTCGGGTAGCGTCAACCTGGGCTTCGCCTCGGTCGGCATCGGGGCCATCCTGATCGTGTTGATCGCCGTCGCCTTGATGGTGGGGCTCAGTCAGTTCATCCGGCGCACCCGCATCGGTCGCGCGATGCGCGCGACGGCCCAGGATCGAGACGCGGCCCGACTGATGGGGATCAACATCAACCGAACGATCGCCATTACCTTCTTTATTGGATCGGCCCTCGCCGCTGCGGGCGGCATCATCTATGGCTTTTATTTCCAGACCATCGCGTTCGATGTTGGATTCCGTGCCGGCCTTGTCGCATTCACGGCGGCAGTGTTCGGCGGTATCGGCAATGTCGTGGGCGCCTCGATCGGGGGCTTCGTCATCGGCATGATCATCGCGTTGGTCAGCGGCTACTTCCAGGGAGGCCAGCAATGGTCCGACGTCGTGGTCTTCAGCATCCTGATCATGACGCTGGTGTTCCGCCCGACCGGACTTTTGGGGATGCGGGTACCAGAAAAATGAAGCGCCCGAAGGCTCGTGCCAAAGCGGGCATCATCGATCGGGTGCGCGATTTTGAAGTTCGGGGGCTCGGCGCCCTCGGCCGCGGTCGCAACGTCCCCTACCTTCTATTGGGAGTCGCGCTCATCCTTTTTCCCATCCTCGATTCCGATTCATCGCACGTCAACGTGGCCGCCGATGCCGGCCACTGGATCCTGTTGGCTCTAGGATTGAACATCGTCGTCGGCTATGCGGGTCTGCTCGATCTCGGCTACGCGGCATTCTTCGCCATCGGCTCGTACGCGTTTGCCATCCTGGCCTCCGGCCAGTTCAACATTCACGTCTCGTTCTGGATACTGCTCCCCGCCTCGGCCCTCATTGCCGCGCTCTTCGGCGTCCTCCTCGGAGCGCCCACCCTCCGCCTGCGCGGGGATTACCTGGCGATCGTAACCCTTGGTTTCGGCGAGATCGTGCCCCGCGTGTTTCGCAACGCGACGCCATTCACCGGCGGCGTGAACGGCATCGTTGGCATCGACCAGCCCAAGCTGCCCCCAATCTTGAGCTGGAACGGCAATTTTGGCTTCAACCCCGTTCCGTGGTACTACCTGATCCTTGCGGTGCTCATCGTTTCCCTGCTCCTCATCAACAACTTGCGGAATTCACGTCTGGGTCGGGCGTGGATGGCGATTCGCGAGGACGAGGTGGCGGCCGCGGCCACGGGCATCAATACCGTGACCACCAAACTGCTGGCCTTCGCCCTGGGTGCATCGTTTAGCGGCTTCGCCGGAACCTACTACGCGTCCAAGCTCTTCCTGGTTGTCCCGGAGTCGTTCAGCTTCCAGGCCGTCTCCGTGGTGGTCCTGGTCATGGTGGTGCTGGGTGGAATGGGCAATATTCGGGGGGTCATCGTCGGGGCGATTCTCATCTACTTCATTCAGACGTACCTCTTGATCCAGCTACCAAGTTGGATCACGGGCGCCACGGCGGCGCTCAACATCGACTTTCTCAACAAGCTCGATATCAGCGGTTACGTTCAGCGATCGAACTACCTGATCTTCGGGATCATCCTCGCCGGCATCATGCTGCTGCGACCTCAGGGCCTGATCCCGAGCGCACAACGGAAAGTCGAACTCGAGCTTGGTACGAGCGATGAAGCGGTCGCTGACCTCGGCGGCTCGGCGTAGGGAATCGATGCCCATCCTTGAGCTGAAAGGACTGACAAAGCGTTTCGGTGGTCTGGTCGCCGTCAACAAGGTTGACCTGAGCGTCGAGGAGGGCGAGATCTTCGCCATGATCGGCCCCAACGGCGCCGGCAAGACAACGGTGTTCAACCTGGTTGCTGGCCTGTACAAGCCGACCTCGGGCCAGATCTTGTTCAACGGCAGATCGGTCTATCCGGTCCGCGAGTTCTGGCGGACCTACCTACCGCCCCTCGCCGCCTACTACACGGTGGCGGACGCGGTTCGGCGCGGCCTCGGCCTGGGGCCCATGCCCCTGGGGCTCAAGCCGCACGCGGTCACCACGCTGGGAGTGGCTCGCACGTTCCAGAACATCCGGCTGTTCTCCTACATGACCGCCCTGGAAAACGTCATGGTTGGCGAGCATTCACGGATGCACGCGCAGGTGTGGGACGCCCTGCTCCACACGCCGTTTGCCCGCCGCGAGGAGCGCCGGGTGCGCGACCGGGCCATGGAGCTGCTGCGATTCGTCGGGCTGGAACGCTACGCGGATCAGTACGCCCGTAACCTTGCCTACGGCTTCCAGCGGCGGCTCGAGATCGCGCGGGCACTGGCCACCGAGCCGAAGCTGCTGATGCTCGACGAGCCGGCCGCGGGATTCAATCCGCAGGAGAAAGCCGAGCTGATGCTTCTGATCCAGGAGATTCGCAGCCGCGGCATTACCGTATTCCTGATCGAGCACGACATGAAGGTCGTCATGGAGGTCTCCGAGCGAATCGTCGTGCTCGATTACGGCGAGAAGATCGCCGAGGGGCCACCGCAGAAAGTGCGGAGCGATCCCCGCGTCATCGAAGCCTACCTGGGCAAGAGCGCGTGAGCGCCATTCTCGAAGTCGAG
>DATNMN010000035.1:0-2144 GCA_035602295.1 Candidatus Dormiibacterota bacterium
GCAGGTGAGGGCCACGAGGGCCGGGAGATGGTCGAGGATGCCAGCCATGAACTGGCGAGCGAGCGGTGAGAGGTTGAACTCGGCGTCTGGCTCGTAGAAGCGGTTGACGCTCTGATCGGGATTCCAGCCCGAGAAGTGCAGGTGGCAGCCGTTGCCTGCCTGGTCGCCCCACGGCTTGGGCGCAAAGGACGCGTAGCGACCGTGCTTCAACGCGACCCCGCGGACCGTTTCCCGGTACATGATGTGGTGGTCTGCCGCCTGCAGGGCGGGGGCGTGACGGATGGACAACTCCTGCTGTCCCCACCCAAGCTCGGCGTAGTACTGCTCGACGGTCATCCCCTGCGATTCGAGCGCCGCCACGATTTCATCGATGACGGCTGCGGCCATGTTCATGCCGGTCGAGGTGAAACAGCCGCTGTCATCGATAGGGGAGAAGAGCTCGCCGTTCTTGACCGCGAGCGACCATTCGGGTTCGAAGGCCGCCACCAGTAAGAGGTCGTGGTCATCGGCGGCGCGGGCGATCATGCGCTTGAGGAAGCCACGCCCGTCGGCGGCGTAGGGCTGGCCGTCCAACGTCTGCATGTCGACCAGGACCGTGCCCGTGTGCGGCGCGTAGGGTGCAATCGCGAAGGTCGTCGGGTCAGGCACCAGCCGGATCTCGCCAACCGGGCCCATACCCTCGACGCTGGCCAGGTGGTCGAGCATGGTAAAGGCTTGCATCGCGACCGTCAAACCGATGCCGGTTTCGAGTCGCTCTTTCAGGTTGACGATGCCGGCGCTCTTGCCGCGAATGATGCCGTCGTTGTCGCAGTAGAGGAAGCGGACGAGGCGGAGGCCCGATGCCTCCGCCTGTGCGACGAGCTCTGCGCGTTTAGCGTCGAGGTCGACGGTTGTCGCCGTGTCGGTGAGGGTGGTCGCCATTCAAATCACACTCAGCTCGGGGAACCGCCACTTGTTGCTGCAGCTACGGCACGGCGCGCCGTATTCAACCCCAGGACATAGACGACGATCGCGACGAGCAGCGACGCAATGCCGACGCCACCCACGATCAGGATCCAGGGACCGTTGTCGATGACGGCTGGGTTCCAGGAGCCCTGGAGCTGGCCGGTAAAAATCCAGCCACCGGTGAGCGTCACGACGACGCCGACCGCGCTGGCGATCGCGCCGGCGATCGAGGCCGCCCAGAAGACCCCGACCGGAACGAGCTGCTCACGCTTGAACTCTTCCGGATATTTCGAGCGGATCACCAGGACGTCGGTGAAGAGGAACACCATCGACAGGCACCAGATCACGGTGACGGCCGCCTGAAGGGCGATGTAAATCCCGACCGAGAGGTTGGTGTTCCCGCTGAAAACAACGTAGGCGATGAATGTGATGATCGAGGTGATCACGGCCTGAACGAGCACGGCGTTTTGCGGCACCTTGTTGCGGTTGACGCGGCCGATGAACGCCGGAAGCCGCCGGTCGAGCCCGCTGACGAAGAGCAGGCGGGCGAACGAATAGTTGTAGACGGTGGTGTTGAAGATGAAGAAGGCGACCATCACCAGGGTCACGACACCGGCCACGAACGCTCCGAGGGAGGTCTGCACCGCCGTCAGGATGGCGGTTGTCGAGTTCACGCCCTTCACCGGGACAGTCACCATGGCGCCGAATGTCAGGACAAGGTAGCCGACCATGACGACGATCGAGCCCCACACCAGGTAGCTCGTGATCGCCTTGCGGTCACGGATCTCGACACCCATGTTCAGGGGTACCTCGATGCCGAGCAGCGCCAGAATCACGAGACCATAGAAGGTTGCGTTTCCGGCGCTGAGGCCGAACGCATTCCGCGAGAAGTCGTTGGCTGCCGGATGGCCGCCCAGCAACCAGGCGAGGCCGGCCAGCCCGACCGTGAGAATGGCGGCGCCGTAGATGACGAAGACGCCGTTGACGAGATTCTGCGTGACGCGGAAGCGGAGGATCGAGAGCCCGGATGAGAACCAGATGACCGCCAGGATGATGATCCCCTGCTGCCAGAGCGCGCCCAGCGGATTTACAACGTTGAAGGGCGGGAGGCTCATGAAGAACTGCAGGAGATTGACCACCAGTACGGCGGTCGCGACCATGACGAGCGTGCCGGGCCACCAGGCGCAGAAGCCGGCGAA
>DATNMN010000036.1:0-4602 GCA_035602295.1 Candidatus Dormiibacterota bacterium
GCCTGGACCAGGAGATCGCCGACGTGGCGCACGGGCCGATCAATGTCAACTCGCCGCAGCAGCTGGCGAGATTTCTCTTTGAAGACCTCAACCTCCCGGGCGGGCGCAAGACGAAAAGTGGGTATTCGACGGACGCCAACGTACTCGAGGGCCTGCGAGACCAGCACCCCGTCGTCGCAAAGATTCTCGAATTCAGGCAGTTGAGCAAGCTCAAGGGCACCTACGTCGATGCCCTGCCGTTACTGGTCGATCCGCGCACCCACCGTGTCCATACCAGCTTCAACCAAACCGTTGCTGCGACCGGCCGTCTTTCGTCGTCCGATCCGAACTTGCAAAACATCCCGATTCGGACCGAAGTTGGTCAGAAGGTTCGGCG
Source organism: Candidatus Dormiibacterota bacterium (assembly GCA_035602295.1). Classification (GTDB taxonomy): domain Bacteria; phylum Chloroflexota; class Dormibacteria; order CF-121; family CF-121; genus CF-13. The sequence continues at coordinate 377 of DATNMN010000036.1, forward strand.
TGCCTTCGTGCCCAGCCGGCCCGGCGACGTGTTGCTCTCCGCGGATTACTCGCAAATCGAACTGCGTGTCCTGGCGCACATGACCGACGATCCGGTGCTGGTCGACGCCTTTGCCCGCGGCGAGGACATCCACGCTCGAACGGCGGCCGAAGTCTTTGGCATTCCGCAGGATCAGGTCACGGCAAACCAGCGGCGGCTGGCCAAGGTTGTCAATTTCGGCCTCTTCTACGGCCTGAGCGACTTCGGCCTCGCGCGCGACACCGGCATGTCCACCGAAGAGGCGCGGACGTTCATCGACGCGTACTTCCGCGCCTACAACCGGGTTCGCGAATTCCTCGAAGGCATCAAGATCCAGGCCCGCGAGCAGGGCTACGTCGAGACGGTGCTGCACCGGCGGCGTTATATCCAGGACATCCGCTCGCCCAATCGGATGTTGCGCCAGGGCGCCGAGCGGATCGCCATCAACATGCCGGTGCAGGGATCCGCGGCCGACATCATGAAGCTGGCCATGATCCGGCTAAATCGCTACATGCATGAGGAGCGTCTCGTCAGCCAGATGATCCTGACCGTCCACGACGAGCTCGTTTTCGAGGTGCCTCCGTCAGAGCGCGATCGGCTGATCGAAGTCGTGCCTGACCTGATGGCGACGGCGTATCCACTCAAGGTCCCACTGCAAGTCGATCTGAAGCTCGGCCCCAACTGGCAGGACATGGAGCGGGTGCGGCTGGTTGCCGCCAAAGCCTGAATGCCCGAGCTTCCCGAAGTCGAGACCATCGCGAGAGACCTGCGGCCGCAGCTCGCCGGCCGACGGATCGAGTCGGTGCAATTAACCCGCGATCCAGCGATTCGCCGTCGACTCGTGCGCTATCCCGACGCCACGAAGTTCGTTCGCAGCCTTCGCGGACGGACGATCAGGTCTGTCGAGCGACGCGGCAAATATCTCGTCATGCCGCTAGATCGGGGCGTCGCCCCACGCGACGGGCGCTTTAGTGCCAACGGAGCGTTTGAGACGTCTGGCCAGCGCCTTGTCGTTCACCTCGGCATGACCGGGCATCTTCGAATGTGGGAACCGGAAGAGGCCCCGGTGAAGCACACGCACTTTCGGGCATTGCTCGACAGCGGCCTGGAGCTGCGCTATGACGACCCACGACAATTCGGGCGCCTGCTGCTCGGCACCCAGGAAGAGCTGGTGGCCGGACGCGCCTTCCCCGCGAGACTCGGGCCGGAGCCGATCCACGGGGATCTCACGGAAGCTGAATTCGAGAAGATCGTCAAGTCCCGCCGGCGGCCGATCAAATCGGCCCTGCTCGATCAATCGTTTCTCGCCGGCGTCGGCAATATCTACGCCGACGAGGCATGTTTTCGGGCTGGAATACGTCCTAGCCGGTGGACGCATCGGCTCACTGCGCGTGAACGCCGGGCGCTCTACTCGGCGATCCAGGAGGTTCTGGAAAACAGCATTGCGGCACGAGGCTCGTCGATCATCAATTACGTCGACGCATTTGGGACCCGCGGGACCAACCAGGAGAAGCTGCTCGTCTACGGACGAAGCGGCGAGCCCTGCGTAAAATGCGGGACGCCATTGCAGGGAACCCGCCTCGCCGGCCGTGGCACCGTCTATTGCCGCAAGTGCCAACGCTAAGCCGGCCCCGCTGGCCGGCGCTCAGCCGCCGCCTGATGATCACGGCGGGCGGCTTCGGCGCCGCATCGCTCTTGGTCGCGGTGCTGGTCACTGTCGGCGTCTTCGGCCGCCCTAATTTGCGCCTCACCCACTATTTGCAGGGTCGTGGCAGTTTTGGCCAGGACCTTGGGCTCGGCCTCTTCGCCTACCTGGGCAGCATCGAGCTGACGCTGGTGATCGCCGCCCTGCTCGGCTTGGCGCTCTTCCGTGGGTTGCGCCTGCTGGCCGTGCTGCCGGTGGCCACGATCCTCGTCGCCTCCCTGGTGGAATTACTTGGCAAGCTCATCGTTCCGAGCGTCGCGCCCGGAAAAGCGCTCCAGCGCTTTCCGGAGATTCTGCCCTCGCTTGGTCACCAGGTCGGGAAGTACTCGTTTCCCAGCGGCCACGTCCTGCGCGCGACGATCACCTATGGCCTCGTGCTCTACCTCGCGGAGCGCTGGGAACTCTTCGGCCGCGACAGTTCGCGCCTCAGCCCGGTGCTGGTCCTGGTTGTCTTCTTCGTCGGCTACGCGGTGGTGTACCTCGGGTGGCACTGGCTCTCGGATGCAATTGGCGGGCTGCTGCTCGGCCTGACGCTGCTCTTTGGTCTGATCGCCTACCTCGAGCGCAAGCGCCTGGTCAACCCGGGCCACGCTCCCGCCGAAGACTAAGGCCCGCCGCTGATCCCGTAGGCGATGTAGTCATCCGGTCGTACCTTCACGTATACCGTCATGCTGCACGGCAGCGGCCCGGCATATGGAGTGGCACGGCGAATGCTGTCCGGAGCTACCTTGGCGAAGATGGCCGCGCCGCTCGGTGTCGTCCCCACCTGACGAAACGGAAAGACGCCAAGAGCATTCCCGCTGGAGTCAATCTGCGCTCGGCTGAAGTGCCATCCGGGGTAATAGCGCCGGTCGCAGTAATCGATTCGATTCGGCTGCGCCAACGGATTCCAGGTGCCGTATGCGGTGCGGCTGTAGTAGACCCAGCCCAGCATCACAATTGCCGCCAGCACCACGGCGACCAGGCCGCCCCGCTTCAGCAGGCTTCCCATTACTCCTGGGAAACGGCGATTCGATCGTGGAGGTTTCGGCCCCGGCACGAGTGGTTAGACCCCTTTAAGTTGCCGCAGCCACGAACTTACAATTAACAGGTGCCAAAGTTCGCGTTCACGGCTGGCTTTTCCCCGGCGGGGGGCCAGCCGGACGCTATCAGGAAGCTTGCCGAGGGGGTCGACAATGGGCAGAAACACCAGGTTCTGCAGGGCGTGACCGGCTCCGGCAAGACGATGGTCGTCGCCCAGATGATCCAGGAGATCCAGCGGCCGACGCTCGTCATGTCGCCGAACAAGACGCTGGCCGCCCAGCTCTGCAGCGAGTTCCGGGCGTTCTTTCCGCAGAACGCCGTCGAGTACTTCGTCAGCTACTACGACTACTACCAGCCGGAGGCCTACATCCCCCGGAGCGATACCTACATCGAGAAAGACTCGTCGCGAAACGACGAGATCGACCGGCTGCGCCAGTCCGCCACCCGGGCGTTGCTGACTCGACCTGATGTCATCGTCGTGGCCAGCGTCTCGTGCATCTACGGCGTCGGTTCGCCCGAGGACTACCTCGGTGAGTCGGTCGAGATCCATGCCGGCGAGGGTTTTCGTCGCGATATTTTTCTTCGCAAACTGACCAACCTGCAGTACCAGCGCAACGATGTGGACTTCGGGCGGTCGCGCTTCCGAGTGCGCGGGGACACGGTTGACGTCCAGCCCTCCTACGACCAAATCGCGACCCGGATCCAGTTCAACGGCGACGAGGTGGAGCGGATCGTTCAGCTCGACCCGCTGACCGGCGAGATCATCGGCGAGGTCGAGGCCTTCCAGGTGTTCCCGGCGACCCACTACGTGACGCCGCGCGAGAAGTTACTGCGGGCGCTCGATGCCATCAACGACGAACTGGAGGAGCGGGTCGCCTGGTTCGAGAACCAGGGCAAGCTGCTCGAAGCCCAGCGGCTGCGGCAGCGAACCATGTTCGACCTTGAGATGATGCGTGAGACCGGCAGCTGTGCCGGGATCGAGAACTACTCCCGGCACCTGACCGGCCGCCGTCCCGGGCAGGAGCCGTACACGTTGATGGACTTCCTTCCCAAGGACACCCTGATCGTCGTCGACGAGTCCCACGTGGGGGTGCCGCAGATTGGCGGCATGTACGGCGGCGACCGGTCCCGGAAGATCCCCCTGGTCGACTACGGCTTCCGGCTGCCGTCCGCGCTCGACAACCGGCCGCTGACGTTTGCGGAATGGGAGCGCAAGGTACAACAGGTGGTCTACGTGTCTGCTACGCCCGGTCCGTACGAAGAAGAGCGGTCGCAGCAAACGATCGAGGTCGTCATCCGGCCAACCGGGCTGGTCGACCCGACCGTCGAGGTGCGCCCAACCACCGGTCAGATCGACAACCTGCTGGGGGAGATCCACAAGCGGGTCGACAAGAAGCAGCGGACGCTGATCACCGTGCTGACGAAGAAGATGGCGGAAGACATGACGGATTACTTGCGTGAGATGGGCATCAAGGTGAAC
>DATNMN010000037.1:0-3847 GCA_035602295.1 Candidatus Dormiibacterota bacterium
ACTGATTGAGATTTCATTTCGCCAGCTCGCCGAGCAGATCGCGCAGCGCCTCGGTGTAGGCATCCAACGCCGCGCGGCCGTGGCGAGTCAGTGTTACCGAGGTCAGCGACGCGACCCCGTTGCCGGTCTTCGAGGTACTGATGTAGCGAGCGTCCTCGAGCTTTCGAAGATGCGTGATCAGGTTGCCGGGCGTCAGGTCGAGCATGTTCTGAAGGCGTGTGAACGAAAGCGTGTCGCCCTCGTTCAGCGCGGCCAGGGTGACAAGGATCCGTAACCGCGCTGGGACGTGGATCAGCGGATCGAGCGGCTCAAGAGTGTTGGTGGCCATGGCCAGCCTCTTAGGAGCGACGCTGCTGGACCACCAGGGCGGCGGCGTAAGCCAACAGCACCAGGCAGCAGCCCAGGCCGGTGAGTCCCCACGCCCCGAGCGGTCCGAAGAACGTGCTCACGGAGGCGACGCCAATGATCGCGATGCAGACGCCGAGCTGGAGCCAGTTCTCCCGCATCGCCGCGATGCCGGCAGCGGCCGCGGCCAGGGCGATCAGCGGCACGGTAGGTCCGTACACCCCGTACACGATCTCGAAGCTCACGCCGAGGTAGCGCAACGCGCCCTCGATCACCCATGCGCCGACTCCGGCGGCCGCAATAGCGGCGCCCTGAGCCAGCCGCTGGCGCCGAGCCCTCCCGCTGACCCCGGCATTCGCACGGCTCGAGGCCACCCCGCCGGCGATCGCCGAGACGGCGATGAGCCCGTACAACACCGCAAGCGACCAGCCCGCCGGACCTTTGTAAACGTGCTGATCGCGCATAGACCACCAGACCGCGCCGTAGCCGAACAGGAATACCCCCGCTCCCACCACCGCGCCCAGCGCTGACTGAGGATCAAACTGGCGCCGAGCCTGCCGTTGGGTTTGCTCGAGGATCCTGGCTGCTTCGCGCGGATCCAATCCGGCGCCTTCGCCTGCTGTTCCAATCTGGGTGGTGCCGCCTGCTGCGTTCATCCCGCCTCCTTTGCGCCACAAACCTATCACGCTTTGCAGCACAAAGTCAAGCCCTCAGACGTCGCCAACTGGACGAGCCCCCAGCCCGATTGACAAACCGGCTAAAGTCAGTGGCGCGGGACAAGTCGCGGGCTCCCATCGTGGGGGAGGTTGCTGGAGGCGCCGAGTAGTCGTCGCCGATTCGACCAGTCGACCCAGGGGGCCGTTGCCGGCGCGTCGTAGCTGTCGCCGCGCTGGAGGCTGTAGGGGTGGGCTCCTCGGCCCAGTTCCAAACTAGTCCCGGGGCCGAGGAGCCTCGTGGAGTTAGTTCTGGTTTGGCTTAGCCTGGCCGCCGCCGACCGCGGCCGTCTCCTGCCCCGCCGTCGCATCGGCCTGGAAGATCCCGAAGACGTTGCCTTCAGTGTCCCGACAATACGCGAAATAGCCCTGACCCGGGACGGCCGTCTTGTCCAACACGCTGCCGCCAGCGTCCGCAACAGCGCGGGCGCCCGCCTCCCAGGTGTCGACGCTGATGGTGTTGATCACCGCTTGCTTGTGATCGGTGCGCTCCATGATTGCGCCATCGATCCCCACCGCATCCTTCGGACCCGTCGTGGCCAGCAGGTATTTGAACGGTCCGCCCCAATCGGTGATCTCCCAGCCGAATGCCTTTCGATAAAAGGCCGCCGCTCGCTCCGGGTCGTCCGCTGTAATCTCGAAATGCGATACCCGTCCCATCATGACCCTCCCTCGTGTGTTGCCGGCTACCAGCCCATTTTGAGACTTCTTCACTGAGGCTGCTCCGGCAGGATCTGATCACTTCTTCGCTACCGTGAAGCCCGTGACCCGAGTGCCCGGGCCGGTTGAGGCCCTCGAGAGGATCGCTTATCTGCTGGAGCGGGGGCGTGCTGAGTCCTACAAAGTGCGCGCGTTCCGCCGGGCGGCGCGGGCGGTGGCGGCGCTCGAACCTGAGCAGTTAAGAGCGCTGCACAAATCGGGGAGGTTGGCTCAGATCCCAGCGGTCGGTCAGACCACCGCCAAGATCATCTCGGAAGCACTCTCCGGAGCGACCCCAGGGTACCTGCTCGAGCTCGAGCGTCGAGGCGGGCCCGCGTTGAGCCAGACGGCGACCGAGCTGCGCTCCGCCGTCAAGGGAGATTGCCACAGTCACTCCGACTGGTCAGACGGCGGCAGCCCGGTGAGGGTGATGGCGGAAGCCGCCGCATCGCTCGGGCACGCCTACCTGGCGATGACTGACCACAGCCCCCGCCTAACAGTCGCCAACGGCCTGGACGCCGAGCGGCTCCGCCGGCAGCTCGAACTGGTCGACCAGCTCAATGCCGAGCTCGCTCCTTTCCGGATTCTGACCGGGATAGAAGTCGACATTCTCGAAGACGGCACGCTGGACCAGGAAGAGGATCTGCTTGGCCGCCTCGACGTGGTGGTCGCCAGCGCCCACTCCAAGCTGCGAATGGAGTCTCCCGAGATGACCCGGCGGATGGTGCGGGCGATCGAGAATCCACATACCGACATCCTCGGGCACTGCACCGGCCGGGTCATCGTCGGACGGGGTCGCAAGCCCTCGACGTTCGATCCGGAGAAGGTTTTCGCGGCATGTACGAGGACCGGAACGGCGGTCGAGATCAACTCCCGCCCCGAGAGGCGCGACCCTCCCGCCGAGCTGCTTCGCCTGGCGATCGGCGCGGGCTGCTATGTAAGCATCGACACCGACGCCCACGCCCCCGGCCAGCTGGAATGGATCGGGCTCGGGTGCGAGCAGGCGGCAGAAGCCGGCGTGGATCCCGCCAAAGTCGTCAACGCCTGGGACGCCGACCGCCTCCTCGCCTGGACCGCATCCCACGGTAGCTAAGTCGCGTCATGGTGATCCGAACCAGGTAGTCAGCGCGTCTCGCAATCCGGTATCTGTGCCGTCCCCCACCCAGGCGACGTATCCATCGGGTCTGATGAGCACCGCGGTGGGGGCTGCTACCTGGCCCAGGACCGGAAGCTCCCAATTGCCGGCATATTTGGCGTTGATCGCCAGCACTCGGTCTGCCCATGGGGAGATGTCGAAACTTAAGGGCTTGCCGAGGTTGAGAACGACCGGGTGGGCGTCGTGCAGGAGGGTGAATACTCGCACCGTGCCACCGGAGGTGACCAGGTCGAGATCCGGCATGCGGCGCCCGAGCAGCGGGTGTCCCTCACCGAGGTCGTAATGAATGTCCAGGCCGGACATCATCGCGCCGAACCGCTTGCGCGGCTCGTCCATGCTCAGCAGCTCGGACATGGTGTCGCGCAGGGCCTGGTGACGGTCGCCGGGGCTGGTTAGTGCGACTTGGGCCATGGTGTTCTGCAACACTCGGGCGCCTACCGGATGCCGTTCGTCGTGGTAGGTGTCCAGCAGGCTCTGGGGTGATGTCTTCTTGACCACCTGGGCCAGCTTCCACCCCAGGTTCACGCCATCCTGGACACCGGTGTTAAGACCTTGACCACCGAGCGGGGGATGTACGTGTGCTGCATCGCCTGCCAGAAGGATGCGCCCCTTGCGATACGACGCCGCCTGCCGGGTGTTGTCCGTAAAACGGGAAGTCGAGCTCAGGCTGTGCACGCCGTAGTCCGTCCCGTCGGCGGCGATGAGTGCCTCGCTGACGTCCTGCAGGGTGGGCTCGCCGGTGTGCTCGACCTGGCGTTCGGTCAGGACGACCCGAATCCGACCTCCGCCCTCGGCCGGGCCGATCCCACCGCCCGGACGCAGGCCGAACTCCGGCTTCTCGACCATCTCGACCTCGGCCATGAGCCAGCTCGTCGACGGATCCCACCCGGCGAACTCGATACCGGCCGCCTTTCGGATCACACTGCGGCCCCCG
>DATNMN010000038.1:0-2353 GCA_035602295.1 Candidatus Dormiibacterota bacterium
CCGTGAGGAAGGGCAGGGTATGGTCGAGTACGCCCTTATCCTCGTCTTGATCGCTGTCGTGGTCATCGTAGTGCTGATCATCCTCGGCAACCAGGTCAAGAACGTGTTCTGCAACATCTCGGGCGGTCTGGGCCAGTAGGCCTTTTCGCAAGAGAGACGAGAGGGCCCCTTCGGGGGCCCTCTTTATTTTGTGTAGCGACTCTCCTCGCTCTAGTTACCGTTGTTGTTGTTCTCGCCGCCCAGGGCTTTGACGAGCAGGGTGGCGTCAATGGTGCCGAGCCCGGTCGCCATGTCATAGCCGCGCGTGGCCGCGTAGCCCGGCACAGTGGTCAAGATCGGATTGGGGGTATCGCAGGCGGCGGTGCAAAAGCTAAAGGTGTTATTGCCGACGGTCACGTCCACCAGCCCGCTGTGTTTGCGACCGAGCAGGTTGTAGAGCCGGTCGTTGAGGAAGCCGAGGCGCTGGCCCGCGGCCTGGTCGGCGATGGCGACGATACCGGCGAAGAGCGGAGAGGACTCGCTCGTGCCGCAGGTAAAGCCCCAGCCCGAGAACTCGGGTCGTGGGTCATAGGTGGCGTAGAAGGTAATGCCAAAACAGAAGGCGCTCATGCTGATGTCCGGCACGCCTCGCTGGTGTCCGACCACTCTGGCCACGCTGTCCTGGAATTCAGGCCGGGAGAAGATGTGCGACGGTCCTCCGCCGCTGGCGCCGTAGTCGTTCCAGACCGAGTCTGGTGCCGTCCGATTCCCGGAGGCATCGAGATGGATCTCGGTGCCGCCGACCCCGGTGACGAGCGGGTCGCTCGCGGGCCACTGGGCCACCTGGGTCGGATAGCAGCAGGTCAGGTCGAGGGTGGCGCCAGTTGGTCCCTGATCACCTGAACCGGCCAGCACCGTGACGTGGTGCTTGTAGGCGTTCTTGAATGCGCTCCGAAGGCTCAGGAGGGATTGCCGGCTAGGAAATGTTTCTTCGGTTGCCGCAAAGCTCTGGGAGATTACGTCGCCCAGGTTGTGGTCGATGACGTAGTTCTCAGACAGCATCATCTGCGGGAAACCCGTCACGCCCTCGGTTTCCGCGACGGGCGTCGTCACGAGAAGGATGTTCGCTCCCGGCGCGATCTCGTGCGCCGCTTCGACATCAAGCGTTGTCTCGCCAGCCCAGCCGGACATCTCGGGATCGAGGTATTTGAATGGGGGCGGCGAGCCCGCCGGGCTGATGATGGTGAACGATGGCGGATCCGGGATGCCAAACCCCGCGTCGAAGGCCTTCAGGTCCTCGCGGATCGTAGGCGAGCCGAAGGAGTCGACGATGACGATGGTGCGCCCCCGGCCATTGAGACCCGCACGGGTCAGCGGGGCGAGATTGTAGACCTTTTGAAATTCGGCCGGCCCCAGGCACGTAATGGCAAAGAAGGGATAGCTGAGGCACTCTGCCAGGGTGGGCGGCGGATCAGCCTTCGAGTGGGGCGTGTGGGGTAGGAAATGCAGGTGTCCCAGTAGCGGGTGAGGCGCCGTGGTCGCTCGAGCGCTGGTCGGCGCCTGCGATACGAGTGATAGCACCAGGGTGAGCGCCATCACAGGCGCGCACCAAAGCATGAGCTTGCGTTTCATTCCCGTCCCTCCTCAATCCGTTTGCGCAGGCTTAAGAGCCCGGTCCAACTGTGGACGCGGCCGACGCGCTGGTCAATCCGTACCCGCTACGGTTCTTTGTACCGAGTCAACTGATTCCGTACTGGCGTATGATCCCGCTGGGCAGGGCTCCGAAGGGGACTGTGAGGGGAACAGCGGCGTCTGGCGTCAATCGAACCGAGCCGCGGTACGGCCGGTTCCTGGTGCGCCCATACGGCTTGGTCGCCAGTCGTTGGGAGGTTGCCGTGGCCGGGCTTTGCGTCCTCTTGCTATGCGGCGTGTTCGTCACGGAAATCATCACGCCAAATGTGGTCGTAAGTTCGGCTGCCTTATTGCCTTTGCTGGCCGCCGTTTGGACGCTGTCAGGCCGCTTTGCTGCCATGGTCACGGTAGTAGCGGTCGCCTTACTGAGCCTGGCCTTCGTTCTGGAAACCAGCAATCGAGTTACGGTTTTCGTGGTCGGCGCGGCCATCCTGGCAACATCGTGGCTGGCCAGGCTCTATGCCAACACTCTCGCGCATTTGTTGTCGAGCCATCATCACCGGCGACCAGGGACAGGAGCTTCAGATGTGCCGCGCACGCTCGATGGGGTCGACAGCTTCGCGCATTAGATCCTTAACTCGCCGGGAGATCGAGGTCGCCAGCCTTGCTGCCTATGGGTATTCCACCGTCGAAATCGCGGGCCAATTGCGAATAGGCGATCGCACGGTGGAGAGTCACCTGG
>DATNMN010000039.1:0-19950 GCA_035602295.1 Candidatus Dormiibacterota bacterium
GACCTCGAGGTCACCGCCTGGACCGATGACGGCACGGTGATGGGACTGCGTCACCGTCAGTATCCCCTCGCGGGCGTCCAATTCCATCCCGAAGCGATCCTCACCGAGCACGGCCATGAGCTGCTCGCCAACTTCCTGCAAGATGCGCGCGCATGGAGACAGACCACCTAAGTAGGAATTGCACGCAGCGTGATGCGTCATGTGCAATCTCGTCAAAGACGCTGTCATCTTTTTGGACGAGTGTCCGAAGTTTTCTCGGCGCCGTTGCGTCACACTGGGCGTCGTGGACCTAAGGAAAATCTGGCATGCAACTTCGCATTTCCTGGTAGAGGCGTGGAATCGCGGGCTCGATGAGCACGATGCGCGACGCCAATTCGAGAGTCGCGCGCGGCGCATCTTCAACGCCATCATGACGGACCGTTGCGGGCAATGTCTCGCGCCCATCACGCTCCACCAACAGGGACACTGATTGTGTCGAGATCGTTGCGAGGGGCAGGTCCGATGGCGTGTTACGGTGGCGTTTGATCTGCTGTGAGAACTATTGGTGGAGCCTTGAGACCGATGTCCTCTTCTGATCGGCCGCGCCTCGCCATCATCGCGCACGACGGGAAGAAGGCCGACCTGGTCGCTTTTGCGACCTTCAATCGCGATCGCCTTTCGGAATATGACCTGATCGCGACCGGCGCGACCGGAGACCTGCTGCGCGACAAAGTCGGCCTCAACGTCGAGAGCGTCACCGCGGGTCCCCATGGCGGCGATGTGCAGATCGCGAGTCGCGTCGTGGAGGGGGAGATCGATGCCGTCATCTTCCTGGTCGATCCGCTCGACAAGCACCCCCACGACCCGGACATCCAGACGTTGCTCCGGATCTGCAACGTACGCAACGTTCCGCTGGCCACCAACATCGCAACCGCCGACGTGCTGATCAGCTCGCCCCTCCTCGAGAGCCTGCGCGCCGCCAGCTAAGCCAGGTTTTCTTTAGTTGCGGCTGGCTGCGACTCGGAGCGCTTCCGAGAGATTGAGCGTACCGTCGAGGAATGCTCGACCAACGATCGCACCCTCGGCGCCGCCGTCACGGAGCGCCTCCAGGTCGTTGAGGCTGGCGATACCGCCGGCGACGATGACGGGAGCGCCGATTGGCTTGAGCGTCTGAAGCCCACCGAGGTCGACGCCTTCCAGGGTTCCGTCACGGCGGACGTTCGTCTGAATGAAGCGGACTGCTCCCGCCGCTCGGAGTGCCTGCGCCACAGCCAGTAGACCGCTGCCCGATTCGGCTGTCCAACCGCGGACAGCCAGGCTTTCCCCGCGGACATCGAGGCTGACCGCCAGTCGCTCGCCAAAACGGCTGGCCCATGCCTGGAAGGTGGAGGGCGACTCGATGGCCGCCGTGCCCACGACGACGCGCGCGACGCCAAGCTCGAGCGCCGCCTCCACGTCGCCGACCTTGCGAGCGCCGCCGCCGGCCTGGACCGGCACCGGCACCGCCGACACGATCCGGGCGATGACGGCCAGGTTGCGCCATTGCCCGACACGAGCGCCGTCGAGGTCGACGACGTGCAGCCACTCCGCGCCATCGGCGACCAACCGGCGGGCGAGCGCGACGGCATCGTCGCCGAAACGGGTCACCTGGTTGAAGTCGCCTTGCCGGAGCCGTACCGGCCGGCCGCCCAGCAGGTCGATGGCCGGGAGGATCAGCATGTCATTGTGTTAGCATGCTACCATGCTAAAGCGGCGCGGAATTACGTCGGGTCGCTCGTCGGCCAGCTCGACGCGAGGCAGGCGTGCCCCTCGCCCTGCTGGCACCGAGTGGGTGACGCCTCAGGTCGTCGACCTGCTGGAGACGATCGTCGGTCTCAAATCGGTCGACGATGCTGAACGATTCTTTCGTGACCTCTGTACCATCCCCGAGCTGCAAACGCTGGCAGCCCGCTGGGAGGTCGTGCGGCTACTCGACCAGGGCGTGCACTACGCCGAGATCGCGGAGCGGACCGGGGCCAGCACCGCGACCATCACGCGGATCAACACCTGGCGGCGCTACGGCACCGGTGGCTACCGGATGCAGCTGGACCGGCGGAAGGCAAGGGCGCGGTGAGCGTCGGGCGCGGCTTGACCGACGGCCGGCTGCGGCTCGCCGTCCCCAACAAGGGCCGGCTCGCGGAACCGGCGGTCGTCCTGCTGCGCGAGGCGGGTTATCGCTTCGAATCGGACGATCGCCGCCTCTTCGCGCCCTGCGACAACTTTCCCCTCGACCTGCTCTTCGTGCGGGCGGAGGATATCCCCGAGTACACGGCGGACGGTGTGGTCGACCTCGGGATCACGGGCTCCAACCTCGTCGAGGAGAAGGGGAGCCAGGTCGCGACCTGCATGTCGCTCGCCTTCGGTCACTGCTCGCTGCAGGTGGCGGTCCCCGATGACCGGCCGTTAGGGCGCATCGAGGACCTGGACGGCCGACCGGTCGCTACCTCCCATCCGCGGACCACCGCCCGATTCTTCAAGGAGCGCAAGGTCGCGGTGGAACTGATCGAGATCAGTGGCGCCGTCGAGATCACCCCACTGCTCGGCGTGGCAGACGCGATCGTCGACCTGGTGTCCACCGGCAGCACGCTGGCCGTCAACGGGCTGCGTGCCATCGAGACCATCCTGGTCTCGGAAGCGCATCTGATCAGCCATCCCAACCTCAACGACGAGAAAGTGCGTCGGCGGCAGCACCTGCAGACGATGCTCGCCAGCGTCATCGCCGCGCGCCGCAAGAAGTACGTGATGATGAACGCGCCGGCCGATGCGCTGCACCTGATCAAGGGCGTGATCCCCGGCATGCAGTCGCCGACCATCATGCCGCTGGCCGACCCCAGCATGATCGCGGTCCACGCCGTGGTGGACGCCGATGCCGTTTGGGCGCTGCTCGGCCCGCTGAAGGCGGTGGGCGCCACCTCAATCCTCGTGATGCCGATCGAGAAGTTGATTCCGTGACGGCCCCCAGGTCCGCGGTCCGGCAGCGACAGACGAAGGAGACCAAAATCGCGGTCCGGCTGGCGCTCGACGGCAGCGGCCGGAGCGAGGTCGCGACCGGCCTGCCCTTCCTCGACCACCTGCTGCGCGCGCTGGCTATGCACGCTCGCCTCGATCTCGACGTCAAGGCGTCGGGCGACCTCGAGGTCGACGCCCACCACACGGTGGAGGATGTCGCCCTGGTGCTGGGTGAGGCGTTGTCGGAGGCGCTCGGTGACCGCGGTGGAATTACGCGATTCGGCGACGCGACCGTTCCGCTCGATGAGGCACGGGCCATGGCGGCGCTCGATTGCGGCGGCCGCGCCTACGCGATGATCGACCTGCCGCTTACGGGCCCCTCGATCGGTACGCTGCCGGCCACACTGGTACCGCACTTCCTCGAGACGTTTGCCGCTCGTGGGGGACTGACGCTGCACATCGTCGGCACCGGTCGTGACGATCACCACCTCGCCGAGGCCGCCTTCAAGGCGCTCGCCCGCGCGCTCCGACAGGCATGCGCGGTCGACGCCGTACTGGCCGACCAGGTCGCGAGCACCAAATGATCGCGCTGGTCGATTACGGCGCCGGCAACCTGCGCAGCGTACAGAACGCGCTCGACGCACTCGAGGTCGGGTCGGCGATCGCCTCGACCCCGGAGGACCTGGCGCGCGCGGACGCCATCATCTTTCCCGGCGTGGGCGCCGCCGGGCCCGCGATGGCCGCGCTCCGGGCACGCGGCCTGGACCGTGCGCTCCTCGACGTCATCCGCCAGGGCCGGCCTTTCCTCGGTATCTGCCTCGGCCTGCAGCTCCTGTTCGACTCGAGCGCCGAAGACGGGGCGACGTGTCTTGGGATCTTCCGCGGCACGGTCCAGCGCCTGCCTACTCAGGAAAAGCTGCCCCACGTCGGCTGGAACACGGTGGAGCGCGCGGCAAACCACCCGGTGCTGGCCGGCCTGGAAGGGGAGGCCATGTACTTCGTCCACTCCTACGTCGGCGTCCCAGCGGACCGGCAGCTGGTCGCAGCGGAGACCACCCACGGCGTCTCTTTCGTCAGCGCCATCGCGGCCGGGTCGATGGTCGCCGTGCAGTTTCATCCCGAGCGGAGTGGACGGGCCGGTTTGAAACTGCTCGAAAATTTCGTCCAGTTCGCTCGCGTTGGAGTAGGGCATGTTGCTCAAGCGGATCATTCCCTGTCTTGACGTCGCGGGTGGCCGCGTGGTCAAGGGCACCCATTTCCGCGAGCTGCGTGACCAGGGTGACCCGGTCGCCATGGCACGGTCATACTCGGAGCAGGGCGCGGATGAGCTCGTTTTCCTCGACATCGAGGCCGCCCCACAGCAGCGCGCCACCTTGATCGACCTTGTCGAACGAACGGCTCGCGAGGTCTTCATCCCATTCACCGTCGGCGGCGGCATTCGCGAGGTCGCCGAGATCCGCGCCTTGCTCCGCGCCGGTGCCGACAAGGTCTCGATCCAGACGGCCGCAGTGCAGCGTCCTGAGCTGATCACCGAGGGTGCGCGGCAATTCGGATCGCAGTGCATCGTCGTCGCCATCGACGCCAAGCGTGAGGCCGATGACCGCTGGCAGGTCTACACCCATGGCGGACGGCAGCCGACCGGGCTTCACGCGGTCGAGTGGGCACAAGCGGCGCAGCAGCGCGGCGGCGGCGAGATCCTGCTCACCAGCATCGATGCGGATGGGACGCGGCGCGGCTATGACCTCGCCCTGACGCGGGCCGTCGCCGAGGCGGTGCAGATCCCGGTGATCGCCTCGGGCGGCGCGGGCCATCCACGTGACCTGGTCTTAGTGCTCACAGAGGGCCGGGCCGATGCCGCGCTGGCGGCCTCGATCTTCCACGAGGACGCCTTTCCCGTCCCGCAGACGAAGCAGTACCTCAGGGAGCACGGGGTCGCGGTCCGATGACGAGCCCCGACCCGTCGAGGCTGAGCTTCGACGAGCAGGGCCTGATCGTCGCGGTGGCACAGGACGCGGCGACCGGGACGGTGCTGATGGTCGCCTACATGAACCGCGAGGCCCTGGCCCGAACGGCAGAAACCGGCGAAGCGCACTTCTGGAGTCGCCGTCACCAACGGCTCTGGCGAAAAGGCGAAACCTCTGGCAACGTGCTCCACGTCGAGGCCATCCAAGCCGACTGCGACTCGGATGCGCTGTTGCTGAGTGTTCATCCGTCCGGGCCCGCATGCCACACGGGACAACGGTCGTGCTTTCGCGCGCCAGCGATCCTTCTCGATCAGCTACAGGCGACGATTCATGACCGAAACCTCTCGCGTCCGGCAAGTTCGTACACCGCCCAGCTGCTCCAAGCGGGGCGCGCGCAGATCCTCAGAAAAGTAGGGGAGGAGGCGATCGAGGTTATCGTCGCCGCTGACCACGAGAGCGATGTCGCCCTTACTCGTGAGATCGCCGATCTCTGGTACCACGCCATGGTGCTGCTCGAAGAACGCGGCCTCGACGCAACCGCCGTCCTGCGCGAGCTGGCAAACCGCCGCGATTGAGGTTGCAGAACGCCTCCTGGAAAGCGCATTATGCGGCTGCCGTCATAGACGGCGGAGGAGGTAACGGGATGGCCGATGCGAAGCAGATGGCGCGGCAGTCGATCGATGCGTTCAACCAGGGCAAGCTCGAGGAGTGGGGGAAGACGGTGGCCGAAGATGCCGAGCTCGTCACGCCCATGGCCGGCACGATCAAGGGACGCGACGCGATCAAGGGCTATTTTGAGCAGATGCGTCTGACGTTTCCTGACGCTCACGTCGACGTTCACAAGGTGATCGGGGAAGGCAATACGGTCGTCACCGAGTACACCTTCACGGGGACCCATAAAGGTCCGATGCGGACACCCACGGGCGAGATCATCCCGCCCACGAACAAGACGCTGTCCGGGCCGGCGCTGGATATCGGCGTCATGGATGACAAAGGGCAGCTGAAGTCCCTGCACCAGTACTTCGACACCGCGCGCGGGCTGCAGCAGCTCGGCTTGATGCCCGCACCCGCCGCCGCGCCGCGTACCTAGAAGGCTCCCTACTTACCCCTCCCCCGCAGAGCGGGGGAGGGGAGTTGGCTTGTGGGGATATCGACGAATCGATTAGGGGACGGTCGGGCGCTGGCCTGCTGTCTCCTGTGCTTCGCGAGCAGCGCTTTCGCCCTGCTCATGTGCCGCGTTTTCGTTCGGGGTGAACGTTCCAGAACCGCCTCCGGGCCGCTGCCCGGCATTCTCCTGGGCTTCGACCGTGGTGCTCTCAGTTGATTCGTGCGTCGTCGCCTCGTTGGACTTGAAGGTTCCGGGTACCGCACTCGGGTTCGCCGTGGCGGCGGTCAGTTGATAGGTCGCTCCGTTGCTGCCGCTGTTGGCGGCGGTGGCCGCCAGTGGGCCGGCAAGGGTTGCGCCGATCACGCCGCCCGCGATTAGCGATCCTGCGATCCCGGCGACGGTCACGATTCGTTGGGTTGGCGTCAAGATGCTTCTCACCTCCTTCTCATAAAGACTGGCGTGCGTGGACAACGCGTGTCTCCATCGCCTGCCCAGTCTGCGACCGCCAACCTTTCAGAAGGATTACAGGCGGGGTGCCGAAGCTGGCGAAAGCTCGAAATGCTGGGCGAAATAGTGGATCGCCGGCCCGGCCGCGAGCGCGAGCTGCCCCATGACTTGCTCGGCCTGGCGCCCTACACCACCCGGTCGCGAGGTGGCGATGTTGAAAACGCCAACGAGCTCATTGGCAATGGTCAGCGGCTCGGCGTGAAAGCTCCGCGTTCGATACTCGATCACCTGGGCGTTGAGCTCACCAGGCAGCTCGAGCCGGAGGATGTCGTGATCGGCATAGGGCTCGCGGGCGTCGATCCCTTGCTGCCACTCGCGAGGCAGCTGATCGATCTGGAGCGGTGGGATGCCGGGCGACGTGAGGATTCTCTTGCCGTTGGCCGTGACCACCGGTATCAGCGAGTGGGTTTTCCGCTCGTAGAAACCGATGCCGGCAGAATGCGCACCGGTGAGCGCCATAACACCCGAGATGAGGATCGCGGCTGCCTGCTGGGCGGACTCGGCCCGGACCAGACTCCGCACCGTCGCTTGGATCCGTGCCTGTCGACGGCCCTCCTCGATGTCGGAGTGGTTAGTCGCCTCGCGCAGGTAGACGTTCTCAATGGCGACCCGATCGAGGGTGTGCGGTAACGTCGATGACACGTCATCGATGAGGTCGGCGATGGCGCGGAGCGCGTAGCCGCGCTCCTGAACCAGGTGCCGCACGTAACGGATTCGGTCCAGGTCTGACTCGGAGTAGAGGCGGGTTCCTCCCTCGCTGCGCGCAGGCGCCAGCAGGCCGTACTGATCTTCCCAGAGCCGCAGAGTCGATGCGCTCAGGCCCGTTTTCTGACTGGCGACCCCGATCTTATAGAGCCCTGCCATTGCCTAGGTAACCCCCGCTCAGCTGATTTGCCGCAGAATCTCCAGCAAATCTATTTGTTCGCCCTTGTCTGCGCCTCAATAATGGCACGCAGCAGGGGGATGGGGAAGTCTTCCCGTGGAGTCATCGCCGTGGGCCGCCTGTCGATGGACCGTGCTTCGACGGTCGGGGCGGACCTTCCTCCATTCGCCGACGGTCCCGCCCTGGCCGCCGCCGTCGGCGCCTGGCTGGTGGGCGCTGATGCCGCCGTCTGCGCCGTCATCGGGCCGGATTTCCCGACCTGGCGGATCCTCGAGTTCACCCGAGCCGGGATCGACACCAGCCGCATCCGGCCGGTCGGCCATCGCGATAGCCTGCCCCGAGCCGACCTTGAACCGGACCCTGAGCAACTTGCGAGCCTGAGCCCGCGCTGGTCGGTCCATATCTGCGGGCTGTCGCCGGGCCGGCAGCGCGAGATCGTCCGGGCCATCAGGCAGCGCGTCGCGAGTATCACGCTTGACCTCGACCTCGACCTCGACCTTGCCGGAGTACGTGAGACAGATCTGAACGACCTGCTGGCGCTCGCCGCCCAATGCGACGCTTTCCTACTGAGCCACCAGGACGTGGCGCAACTGTGGCCGGGAGAAACGCCGCGCGCCGCACTGCGCATGATGGCGCACGCGGGCGTCCGGGCAGCAGTGATCAAGCTGGGCGCGGGCGGGTCGCTTGGGATGCGGGGCGATGAAGTCATCTCGATGCCGGCCTTTCCCGTCATGGCCAATCGCGGGATGGGGGGCGGCGATGTCTACGCCGGCGCATTCGCCGCCATGTACGCGGCCGACCAGGATCTCCGTCGCGCCATGGCCTGGGCCACGGCGGCGGCTTCTGTCGTCGTCGAATCGAACGTTCTCCTTGGCCAGCTCAGCGAGTTTGCCCGAAATCGCGTGGAAGCCCGGGCGCGAATCCTCGATGGGGCAATGAAAGCCCACGCCAATTGAGTTAGCCGGCTGCGCCTCTCGGGGCCGCGGCCAGCCGCATGCCTTTTCCGGCGATGCCGTGGGCACGTGCCGCCTTGTTCATCGCTTCCGCGACCGGGTCGTGATTGCGGTCCGCGATCGCGATCACACTCCCGCCAGCACCGCTGAGCGCGGCGCCGAGCGCGCCGGCCTGCTCCGCCGCCGCGATGACGTCGTCGAGATAGGGATAGGCGCGCGCACGGCCCGGCTGGTGCAGCCGATCGTCCATAGCGCTGGCCACCAGGGTGCGATCGTGTTGCGAACAGGCGAGCACCCACTCGGCAACACGGCCGAGGTTGAAGACCGCGTCCGCGCGCTCCGGACGGCGCGGCACGAGACGGCGGGCCTCATGGGTGGGGGAGACCTCATCGGGAACGAAGAGGACGGCTCGCCAGCGCGGGGGCCAATCGAGGCGATGCACGCGAACCCCGCCGTTTTCGGTCACGGCGATGCAGAAACCACCGTAGAGGGCGGCCGCCAGGTTATCGCCGTGTCCTTCGAGAGGGAAGGCCAGCTCGAGGATGCGCTGCGCGGAGATTCGAAGGCCGCGTAATTTCGCGCCGAGCGTGATGCCGGCCACGATCGCTGCGGCGCTGCTACCCAGCCCGCGCCCGATCGGGATCTGATTCGTGACGCGAAACTCGACGCCGCCGAGCGGCGGACTCCACCCGGCAAACGGCTCCTGGGCGGAACGGACGAGCAGGTTCTTACGGTTGAGTGGGACCTCGCCCGCGCCTTCACCCACCCATGCGATGCTGGTCTTCGACGACTCGCGTGCCTCTACCTCGAGGTGCAGGTCGAGCGCCAGGGCAAGGACATCGAAACCCGGCCCGAGGTTGGCCGATGAGGCCGGTACCCGGACCGAAGCCGTGCGCGGCACTAGAGGTTGAACGCCTCGTGCAGGCCCGTGACTGCGTCTTTGATGCGATCGGCGTTGATGATGCAGGTGATACGGACTTCTGAGGTCGAGATCATCTCGATGTTGATGCCCAGCCCGGACAGCGTCTTGAACATCTTCGCGGCCACCCCCGGCTGACCTCGGATACCGCTTCCGATCACCGAAACCTTGGCCAGGCCATCTTGCGCCAGCACCGTCCGGGCACCGATTTCCTTGGCGACGCCGTCCAGGATGCGCTTCGCCTGTTTTCCATCGGCCGACGACACCGTGAACGACATGTCGGTCACGCCTTCATGGCTGGCGGTCTGGACGATGACGTCGGCCGCGATGTCCGCCTCGGCGAGGGGCATGAAAATCGAGGCTGCGATTCCCGGGCGATCGGGCACGCCGACCACGGAAAGCCGGGCCACCTGCTCTTCATGGGCGATGCCGCGAACCCGATTCCGGTCCTCCATGATCCCCTCCTCCGAAGTGATGATGGTACCGGGCCCCGCGTGCAAGCTCGAGCGCACGTGGAGCTCGAGGCGGTACGCCTCGGCGATCTCGACGGCCCGCGGGTGCATCACTCGTGCGCCAGAACTGGCGAGTTCGAGCATTTCGGGATAGGCAATGCGGGTCAGCAAGCGTGCGGACGGCACCAACCTTGGGTCGACGGTGTAGATGCCGTCGACGTCGGTGAAGATCTCGCAAGCCTGGGCCTTCAATGAGGCGGCGAGCGCGACGGCGGTCGTGTCCGAGCCGCCACGGCCGAGCGTGGTCACCTCCATCTCGAGACCCATCCCCTGGAAGCCGGCGACGACCACCACCCGCCCGGCGGCCAGCTCGCGCTGAATCCGGGCGGGCGTCAGGCCCACGATGCGGGCTTTTGCGTGCCGCTGGTCGGTCTGGATGCCGGCCTGGAAGCCGAGCAGCGAAACGGCTGGGATACCGAGCTCGGTCAAGGCCATCGACATCAGCGGCGCCGAAACGCCTTCCCCGGTTGACAGCAGCTGGTCGAGCTCGCGCGCGGCCGGCTCCTTGGCGACGCGTGAGGCCAGGCTGAGCAGCCGGTCGGTGGAGTCGCCCATCGCGCTGACGACGACGACGACGTCATAGCCCGCCCGCTGGGCGGCGGCGACGCGCCTGGCCGCCTTCTTGATCCGGGCTGGTGTGCCGAGCGAGGTGCCGCCGAACTTCTGGACCAGGATCGGCCGCGTGGAACGTCTCAAACGCTCGTCTGGCACTAAAGCGCCACTCGCGTCGGGCGACGCCCGGTCAGGCAGGGCGGCCAATATAGCCCTCCCGCGTGAGCCATTCCGCCAGGAGAACCGCGCCCTTGCCGGCGCCGAGCTTGGTGTTGTGCGAGACCACGACGTACTTGACTCCTTTGAGGACCAGTTCGTCGCGAACCCGGCCGACGGTGACGGTCATCCCGTCGCCGGCGTCCCGGTCACGGCGCGGCTGTGGCCGGAACGGATCCGGATCGACACGCAGCAAGCGTTCCGGCGCCGACGGCAGGCCCTTCAGCCCGTCGACGCCGAAGGCGTTCATCGCTGCCGTCGCCGCGGCTGCATCGGCGGGGCGTTCGGTGCCGACGAAGACCGTCTCCAGGTGGCCATCGCTGACGTTGACCCGGGTGCAGGTGCAGGAGACGGCGAAGGCTGCCGGCTCGCCCCAGTGACCGAGGATCTTCCTGGTCTCGCGCTCGACCTTCTCCTCCTCGCCGGGGATGAAGGGGATGACGTTGTCGATCACGTCGAGCGCGAGCACGCCGCCCTGGCGGCCGGCGCCGGAGACGGCTTGCATCGAGGTCATCGTCACAGCTCGCACGCCGAAGGCGTCGTGCAGCGGTTTCAACGACACCGCCAGGCCGGTCGTCGTGCAGTTCGGGATGGGCGCGATGAAGCCCCGCCATCCGCGCGCGCGCCGCTGGTCGTGCAGCGCCTCGGCGTGCGCGTCGTTGATCCCAGGGATCAGGATCGGCACGTCCGGCTCATAGCGAAAGGCGGAGGCTGTGCTGATGACCGGTACGCGTTCCGCGAAGCGCGGCTCCCATTCTTGGGCGACCTCCTTGGAAACGGCGCTAAAGAGAAGGTCGAGCGGAGATCGGAGCAACTCCTCGTCGCTCAGGCAGCGCAGCCCGGCGAGCGAGTCATCGAGCCGCCCTTCCGCGAACCAGCGGCTGCCGCCCGACGGCTCGCGCAGGGCGTCGCGAAGGGATTTTCCGGCGGAGGCCGACGATGCGCCGACGGCCGCGACCGTAAACCAGGGGTGGCGCTCGAGCGCGGCCAGCACCTGCTGACCGGCGAGCCCGGTGGCGCCCAGCACGCCGGCCCGCAGGCGTTCGGTCATGCCACCACGGCCGGCCGGTTCTCGACCTCGGCGAGCGTGCGCACGAAGTCCGAGGCGCGGGCCTTTGCAAGCTGCAACCGGTGGCCGTCGCGTACCTCGAAGAGCTCGGTGGTCTTGAGGCCGTTTCCGGTGATGCATATCACGACGGTTTCGTCTCGCCGGATCCGGCCCTGGGCGATTAGCTCCTGGAGGCCGGCCACGACGACGCCACCGGCCGGCTCGCTCAGGATGCCCTCGGTTTCGGCGAGCAAGGCCATGCCCTCCTGGACGGCATCCTCGCGGCAGGCGGTCGCCCACCCACCCGACGCGCGCACCGCGCGTGCCGCATACCGGCCGTCGGCGGGATTACCGATCGCCAGCGACTTGGCAATGCTGTTCGGCCGGACCGGGGTGATGGTATCGGCGCCCTGCTGGATGGCGGTGCTCACCGGGGCGCATCCCTGCGCCTGTGCGGCGTGAATCCGGGTCGGAGCCTCCTCCAGCAGACCGGCGCCGACCAGCTCCTGGAAGGCCTTTGCCGTCTTGGCCAGCAGCGACCCCGCGGCCACCGGTACGACGATGTGGTCGGGCGCCCGCCAGCCGAGCTGCTCCACCACCTCGAACGCCAGCGTCTTGCTCCCCTCCGAGTAGAAGGGTCGGAGGTTGACGTTCACGATGGCCCAGCGGTACAGGTCGGCGAGCTCGGCGCAGAGGCGGTTGACGTCGTCGTAGGTTCCACCCACCTCGACCACGGTGGCCCCGTAGGCGCTCGCGGCCCCGACTTTGCCGGGCTCGAGGCCGGCCGGGATGAAGACCATGGCGCGCATGCCCGCGCGCGCCGCGTAGGCGGCGACCGAGCCGGCAAGGTTGCCGGTAGAGGAGCAGGAGAGCGTATCGAATCCGTAGGAGAGGGCGAAGTTGGTGGCGACCGCGACGTTGCGGTCCTTGAACGAGCCAGTCGGGTTCACGGTGTCGTTCTTCAGGTAGAGATGGTCGAGGCCGAGCTCCTTGCCGAGGTTGCTCGCTTTGACCAGGGGGGTGAAGCCGGTCCCAAGGTCGATCGGCTCGCCCTCCGGAGCGGGCAACAGCTCGCGGTAGCGCCAGATGGTGTTCGGGCCCTTGGCGATCGACGCGTGGCTGACGCGCTCTTTGACCTCGGCGAAGTCGTAGGCGACCTCCAGCGGCCCGAAGCAGTGCTCGCAGACGTAGGCGGGCTCGAAGTCCCGCAACCGTCCGCACTCCCGGCATCGCAGCCTCTTCACCGACTTCCTCCTCGACGTTTGATCAGAAATAAAAAAAGCCCCTGCGGAGAGGGGCCGTCTTGTCCGTGACTGCATCATCTTTCAGACTTTCGTCTGACGGACTTTCCACCTTGCCGGGTAACCCGGTAGGTTGGCAGGCTTCACAGGGCCGGCCCCTCAGCACACTCTTGATAACGGTCGCTATTCAGTTGTCGGAAAAGACTACCAGTCCCTCACCGTCCTCGTCAATTCGATTACGTAATTCGGGGCATCCCGCCGTAGACCGGGGTGCACCAATCGCGATACCTGGGGTCGTTGCCGCGCACGGCTCGGAAGTAGGCTTCCTGCAGACTCAGCGTGGCGGTGCCGGGCCGGCCGGAGCCGACGGCGCGCCCGTCGACCTCGATGATCGGGGCCACCTGCACGCCGGTCCCGCAGAGGAAGGCTTCGTCGGCCTGGTAAACCTCCGTCCGGTCGATGCTGCGCTCGACGACGACGAACCCGGCGTCGCTCGCTAGCTGCATCACCCCCGCGCGTGTGATGCCGACCAGGATGTCGTCGGTCACCGGCGGTGTCACCAGCGTCCGCCCCTGCAGCATGAAGAAGTTGGCGGCGCTGCCCTCGGCGATGTGGCCGTCTTCGGTCAGCATCAGGCAATCGTCGTAGCCGGCCGCGTTCGCGTCTTCGGTGGCGAGCGCCGTGTTGATGTAGGCGCCGGTGATCTTCGCCCGCGCCGGGATGCTGTTATCGCTGGTCCGGCGCCACGACGATATCGTGACCCGCAGTCCATCGATGCGCGAGTACGCCCCCATCGGCATCGCGAAGATGGCGACCGCATCCTCAGACGAGTGCAGGTCGACCTTGATCATGGCGGAGGACTTGTAGGCGAGCGGCCGGACGTAGACGTCGGTATGGTAGCCGTCGCGGCGGACGATCTCGCGAGTCAACTCGCAGAGTTGCTCGACGTTCTCATCGAGCTTGATCTTGAGCAGCGCGGTCGACTTGAGAAACCGCCGGTAATGCTCGGCCAGCTTCAGGAGGTAGATCTCGCTGTGCTCTGGATTCCAGTAGCCGCGGATCCCCTCGAAGCACGCGGTCCCGTAGTTCAGCGCATGCGTTCCGATGCTCACGTTCGCCTGCGCGAATGGAACGATCTTCCCCTGGAAGTAGGCGAAGCCGTCATAAACGACCTTGGTCGGCGGCGGAGCGCTTTCGGGTGGCCGCAGTGGTTCGATCGCCATCAGACGACCGCCCCGACCGGCGGAGGCACCGGCAATTGCACTGCGCGCACGATATCCTCCAGGTCTCGATCGAGGATGTCTTTCTTGCGGTCAGCCAGTTGGAGGAACTGTTCCCAGGCGCGGCTGAAAGCCGCTTCCGGCAGGTGGTAGCCGAGCTCGGCCAGCTTGAACTGGAACGCGTGCCGTCCCGACCGAGGCGAGAGCACGATCCGGCTCTCGCCCATCCCCACGTCTTCGGGCCGCATGATCTCGTAAGTCGTCTTGTCCTTGAGGATGCCGTCCTGGTGGATCCCGGAGGCGTGGGCGAACGCATTGGCGCCGACGACGGCCTTGTTGGGCTGCACCGGGACGCCGGTGTGCCGCGAGACCAAGGCGCTGACGTCGGCCAGCCTCGTGGTATCGATGCCAGTGCGAAGGCCGAGCGACCGCTCGCGCGTCCGCAGGATCATCACGACCTCCTCGAGCGAGGCATTGCCGGCCCGCTCGCCGATGCCGTTGATGGTGCACTCCACCCGGCGCGCCCCGTTGAGGACGGCAGCGACGCTGTTGGCCGTCGAGAGACCAAGGTCGTTGTGGCAGTGCACGCTGATCAGCGCCTGATCGATATTGCGGACGTTGACGCGGATCGCCGCGATCAAGGCGCCGAACTCATTCGGCAGCGTATAGCCAGTGGTATCGGGGATGTTGACCACGGTTGCGCCGGCGTCGATGACCGCCTCGAGGGTCTCGAACAGGTACTCGGGATCCGCGCGGCCGGCATCCTCTGGGGAGTACTCGACGTCGTCGCAGAGGGAGCGCGCGTAGGCGACGGCGTCCGCGCCGCGGCGGAGCACGTCGCGACGGTTGGAACGCAGCTTGCGTTCGATATGGATGTCAGACACGGAGAGCACCATATGGATCTGTTTGCGCTCGGCCTCCCGGACGGCCTGCCACACCGCGTCGATGTCAGGTCGGGCCGCGCGAGCCAGCGCCGTGATCATCGGCCCCTCCACCTCGCGGGCGATGCGCCGCACGGCCTCGAAGTCGCCGGGGGACGACAAGGGGAAGCCGGCCTCGATGACGTCGACCCCCAGGAGGGCCAGCTGCTGCGCGATCGCCAGCTTCTGGTCAGGGTTGAGCGACGCGCCCGGTGACTGCTCGCCGTCGCGCAGCGTGGTGTCGAAGATATAGACCCGGTCCTCTACTCGATCCGGCGCGCCCATCAGTTGCGCGCCTTGCCGTCGGGTTTGAGCCAGGGCATCATGGCGCGCAGCTCCGCGCCAACCTTCTCGATCATCGATGCTTTCTCCTGGCGGCGGTAGGCGTTGAAGGCCGGACGACCGGCCTGGTTCTCGAGGATCCAGGTCCGGGCAAACGTCCCATCCTGGATCTCGCGAAGAATCTTCCGCATCTCCTCGCGGACCGCCGGGCTGATCACGCGCGGCCCGCTGACGTAGTCGCCAAACTCGGCCGTGTCGCTGATGCTGTAGCGCATGTAGCTCATACCGCCCTGGTACATCAGATCGACAATCAGCTTCATCTCGTGCAGGCACTCGAAGTAGGCCAGCTCCGGCTGGTAGCCCGCCTCGACCAGGGTCTCGAACCCGGTCTTCACCAGCGACGTGAGTCCCCCGCAGAGGACCGCCTGCTCGCCGAAGAGATCGGTCTCGGTCTCCTCCTTGAAGGTGGTCTCGAGCACGCCCGCCATGGTCGACCCGATGCCGCGCGCATAGGCGAGCGTGCGCGCCCGAGCCTGTCCGGTCGTGTCCTGGTGCACCGCGAAGAGCGCGGGGACGCCGACCCGTTCCTTGAAGAGTCGACGCACGATGTGGCCGGGCCCCTTGGGGGCGACCATGGCGACGTCGACTTCTGGGGGCGGAACGATCTGGCTGAAATGAATGTTGAACCCGTGCGCGAACATTAGGGCCGCGCCCGCCTTCAGGTGTGGCTTGACCGCCTCGTCATAGAGGCGCTTCTGGGTCTGGTCCGGGACCAGCATCATCACCACGTTCCCGGCTTCGACCGCCTTCTCGACCGTCTCCACCCGCAGGTCTTCCTGCTCGGCGGCCTCCCACGACTGGCTGCCCTTGTAGAGGCCGACCACGACGTCGACCCCGCTGTCTTGCAAGTTGAGGGCGTGGGCGTGGCCCTGGCTGCCGTAGCCGATCACGGCGACCCGCTGTCCGGCGAGCGCCGACATGTCGGCATCGCCGTCGTAATAGACCTTCGCCATCAGCTCACCACCTCGAGCTCGCGGTTCACGCCGTTGGCGACCCGCAGGGTCTCGCTGCGTACCACCTCGGTGACCTCGAACCCGTTAAGTCGCGCGAGGCAATCGTCCACCTCGTGTGGACGCAGCACCACCGCCAGGATGACGACGCCGTTGTGCTCGCTCAGGACGCGCGCGCTCGGGCCGGCGCGGTCGACCAGCACGCCCCGGCGGCGGCCGCCGTCTTCGACTCTCATGAGCACGAGGCAGCTTTCTTCCATTAGAGGTAAGTCTTGGTCGTGAGATTGTTCAGCCGAGGATTGAGGCCGATGACCTGGTCGGCGTCGACCGGGACGTCGATCAGGATCGACTGCCCCTTGGTCTCGTAGCAGGCGTCCATGATCTCCTTGAGGTTGCTGAGATCGGCCTTCACGCGGAAGCCGTCCCAGCCATGCGCACGGGCCGCGCCCACGAAGTCGATCGACGGCAGCGTCGAGTGGTAGCGCCGCTTCTCGACGTCGGGAATGACGACCTCGAGGCCTTTGTCCACGATCCCATAGACGCCGTTGTTGATGATGAAGAGCCGGAGATCGAGGTTGGCGGCCTCAGCCAGCGCGCCTCCGAAGAGGCGCCAGCAGCCGTCGCCCGAGAAGACGAAGGTGTGGAGGCTTGGGTCGCCGAGCTTGGCGCCTACGCCCAGCCCGAAGCCGCCGCCCATCGCCGACCCGTCATGGGTGCTATGGAACGGAATCCAGGGATGGGGTCGCTGGGTGACATACTGCCGGTCCTTGTAGGCGATACAGACATCGTCGAAGCCGATGCTGTTCGGCTGCCACAACTGGTGCAGTTGCTCGTAGAAGGCGATAAAGTCGACGGCGCCGTCCCGCACGTCTCTTGTGATCTCGCGGGTGTTCAGGCGGGCGGGCAACTCGACCTTCGGTCGCCGGCCGACCCCTGTTGCCTTCAGCCGCGGAATGATCTCGCCGAGCACGTTGTCAAGGTCGCCGCGCACGATGTCGTAATCGCCGCGCACGCGATGGCGGAACTCGCCGGCGATGTGGCCGTACTGCTCCGTCCATCCGGTGAAGTTCCAAACCTGGCCGGCGGGAATGGTGGCGAGGTTGAGGGAGTATTCGCCCGGATCGAACCCGAGGGTGATGACGCAGTCGTCGGGACCGACGCTCCGCCAGAGCTTCATCGCCTCGTCGTTGCCGCCGAACGAGATGTAGCCGAAGCCGTAGCGGTTGTCCTGGGAAACGGCATTGGCGCCGTTGACCGACCAGACCGTGGGCGCCTGCAGCAGCTCCGACAGCTGGGTGGTGAGCGCCGGCATGCCCGGCCAACGCGCCGCTTCACTGCCGACATAGATCACGACCCGGCGCCCGTCGGCGATCCGGGGAAAGTCCTGAACGAAACGCTCGACGTCCTGCGCGCGAAACCCGCGCGGGCGGGGACGTGACGGCACGTCAATCTCAATGTCCTTCGAGAGGATGTCCGGATAAAACGCGATGGCGATCGGCTTGGATTCCATCAGGATCGCCTGCGCCCGCTCCAGCTGCTCCTCCATGGTGTCGATGTCGTCGATCACGATGCAGCCGTCACCCAGCTCCGCCTGCAGCTGCGGCACGATGTTCATGCCGTGGACGGAGACGTCCTGGAGCGGAGCCTGCCCGATCGACAGCGTGGAGTTGAGGGCGACCAGGTAGACCGCCGGGATGTTGTGCAGCTTGGCGTCCGTGAGGCCGCTCCCACCCAGCTTGGTGGCGGCGCCGGTGGTGGTGATACAGCCGCCGATGCGCCCGGAGGCCAGGTAGTAGCCGAGCGGCACGAAGCCCGCGACGTACTCGCCAATCGTCAGCATGCGCGGTGCGCCGTCCGTCGCTTCCGACGGGTCGCTCAGTGGCTCGAGGTGCTTGGTGACGTGGATCAGCCCGCCACCGTTGACGCCGGCGTAGGAGGTGACCCCCCAGCGTCGTAAGGTTTCGATCAGCCAGTAGTTCCCGCTGGTGTGCTCCAGCGGTGCCGGCGTAAACGGAGTGAGTTCCTGCTCGACGCGGTCAATCATCTTGATGCCCATGCCCGGGTCATCCGCTGAACATCCGGTTGATGTCATCGGTGACGTCGTGCCCGAAGCTCGTCGTCGCGGAGGCGCGCTTGGCGACCGCGGCGGTCAGCGCCTCCGTGCAGATCCCGGTGACGTCGATCTGGTACCGCCGCTCCTGGATCTCGTGGTGCAGCGGATCGGGGATCTCGATCGTGTAACTGGCCATCGGTACCCTCCTTGCAGCTTTGGTTGAATACGCTCTGCCTGCAAGGACGAGAGGCCTGCCTCCCGCGGTACCACCCTGCTTGCGGCCCCGGCCGCCGCTCTTGTCGAGCCAACCCACTCTGGGGGTGAGTAATCCCATCAACGTCGGTTGACTCGACATCGACGGTACCAGTCCGGAGCGGACTCGTCTATTGTGCAAACCATCCAAAAGTCTTTGGTTCTTTTGGTCCTTCACGACAGCGCCGAGTTAAGGCATACTAAGGCCTCCCATGGCGCTGACTGTCCGGGAAGCGATGGCGCTGGGGGGTTTGAGAAGGGGCGAGGTGCTGGCCGGGGCCAGCGGCCTCGACCGAACCATCACCTGGGTGAAGGTCCTCGAATCCCCAGAAACGATCAGCTGGCTTGCCGAAGGCGAGCTCCTGCTGACGGTCGCCTTCGCGATTAAAGACGACCCGTCGGCCCAGCGCGATCTGATGCGCAACCTGGCCCGGGTGGGCTCCGCCGGACTCGTCATCAAGCCGGAGCGCTACCTCCCGCAGATCCCCGAGGACATGCTCGGCCAAGCGGACGAGTACAACATTCCGCTCATCCGGATCCCGCCGGACGTCTCCTACCTGGAGATCATGAACCCGATCCTGGAGCGGATCATCAACGCCCAGAACACCCAGCTCCGGCGCTCGATCGAGATCCACACCCAGTTCACCCACCTGGCCCTCGACGGCCAGGGCCTCGAGGCGATCGTTAAAACGCTAGGCGAGCTGGTCGAGAGTTCGATCTCGCTCGAGGACGCGAACTTCCACCTGCTCGCCAGCCACGTGGTTCCCGGCGTCACCGACAAGCACAGGCAGCAGACGCTCGCCCATCACGGCACGCCGCTCAAGGTGCGCCAGGCGGCCGCCATCAAGAACATGCTGCAGGAGGTGGTGCGTGGCCGCGCGCCGCGCAAGGTCCCTCCCTTCCCGGACCTGGGATTGACGGCGCCCCGGATCATCACCCCGGTGCTCGCCGGCCGCGAGAACCTCGGGTACCTCTCGATCATTGATCTCCCGCAGCATCTTGAAGAGCTGGCGATGATGGCCGTCGAGCACGCCGCGACCGTGATCGCGCTCGAGATGATCAAGCAGCGCGAGGTTGCCGAAGCCGAGGACCGGGTGCGTGGCGAGCTGGTCGACGACCTGCTCAACGGCACCTTTGGCGACCAGGCCAACGTGCAGCGCCGGGCGCGACACCTTCGCTACGACCTTTCGGTGCCGCACCGCCTGCTGGTGGTGGACGTCGATCACTTTCGACAGTTCATCAAGGAGCGGCGCTACGAGGAAGGCCGCGTCATCGCGGTCAAGCACCAACTCTTCCAGGTCGTGACCGGCGCGGTCCGGCGGCTGTATCCGCGCCACCTGGTC
>DATNMN010000040.1:0-6854 GCA_035602295.1 Candidatus Dormiibacterota bacterium
AGCCAGATGCCGAGGAGCGACAGGCCGACGCCCATCGGTTCGAGCATCCCGGACGCATCGTTGAAGACGCTCGTGGGCGCGATAGCGGCAAAAGCCGTCGCGGCGACGGCAACCGAGAGGTTCCAGTAGCGCTTGCACAGATGGAAAATGAGCACCACGCTGAGCGATCCGAAGACAAGGCTCTGGATCCTTGCGACCACGATGTCAGTCGAGCCGGTGACAAAGAAGAGGATGACGAGGACGATTGGGTGCAGGCTTCCCCAGAAGTACTCCACCCCCTTGAGGTCCCAGAGGCGCAGGCCGTGGCTCAATCCAATTTCTTTGGTGAGGTAGGCGATCTGCCAGTGTTGGTAGACGTCGGTGTACAGCCCGTCGCCGGCGTTTTCGGGATTCGAGATGCCAAAGAGGTAGATGACGCGGGGCGCCAGGGCTACGAGTAGCAACCCGAGGGTCCACCAGCTCCAGAGTGCGACGGGAGCGGGAGCTGGCGAGGAGCCGCTGCCCTGCCGACGATCTTCCTCGTCGTGGTCCGCGAGAACCCGGGCCAGGCTCAGGCGCCAGCCTCCACCGAGCGCAAGCTTTCCGTGCTCTTGGGCCGGGTCTTCACTAAATCGTTGACAACGGGAGCGGACGCAAACCTGCGAGTTTTGGCAGCGCGAGCGCCTGGTCTTACGACACCGGCTTCACAATGCCAGCCTGGGGCGGCTCGAACTCTTGCGTTGTGCAGGCCTCGTAGGGGACAATCGAACGCAGCGGAACAACCAATGGCTGGGCAACGGAAGGAGCTTATCCGCCGGTACGTCGATGGACCCGCAGTGCTGGCGGCGGCGGTCGAGGGATTGAGCGACCGCGAACTCGATTATCAGCCTACCGATGGAGGTTGGTCGCCGCGGGAGATCGTGCACCACACGGCGGACAGCGAGATGACCTCGGCCATCCGCCTGCGCCGTCTGATCGCGGAAGACCAACCCATGATCCAGGGGTACGATGGCGACGAGTTCGCACGGCGACTCTTCTATCGCGAGCGATCGATCCTGCCATCGCTTTCCGCGGTGCGCGCTGCACGGGAGTCGACGGCGTCAATCCTCGAACACGTTGCCGACGCCGACTGGAATCGGTCGGGTACTCACAGCGAGAGCGGGCCGTACTCGGTGGACAGGTGGCTCGAGATCTATGCCGCACACTGTGAGGAGCATGCGGAACAGATCCGGCGCGCCGTCGGCGAAGCTCGCGCCGATGCGCCCGCCCGCCCGCGCTAAACGGAACGGAGTCAGCTACTCCGCCATGGCGCCCAGGGCGGACCCAGTACTGGTGAGCGGTCCTCGAGGATGTCCTCCATGCGCTGGCGTACACCCGGAAGGGCCTCAGGATGCGGCAGCACGTAGAAGCGTTGCTTGTAGATCGCGTCGACGACGGTGGCGGCGATCTTGGCTGGGGGCGTCCCGGTCGCAACCAGGTGCTTTACGTACTCGATGGCCGCAGCCGCTTGGGGGGTCCGTTCAGGTTCGTTGGAGGGGTACTCGGCCGGACGATTGCGAATTGACTCACTGATGTTTGTCTGCACCCAGGCTGGGCACAGTACCGAAACGGCGACATGGGCGCCGCGTATCGCGAGTGACACCTGAAGGGACTCCGACAAGGCCACCACCGCGTGCTTCGTAACGCTGTAGACACCCATTGAGCCTGGCGCAGATGTGTTCAGGCCGGCCATCGATGCCGTATTGATAATGTGTCCTTCTTCTTGCTCAAGAAGAATCGGAGTGAAGGCGCGCATGCCATTGATGGCACCCCAGAGGTTCACACCCAACACCCATTCCCAATCCGCTCGGGTCATTTCCCAGAATGCCGCGCCCGAGGTGGCGCCCACGCCGGCATTGTTGCAGACGACATGGATGGCGCCGAAAGTCTCCCGGGCCTGCTGGGCAAGCCGGTCGACCTGATCAGCTTTTGACACATCGGTGGGTACCGCAAGAACCTCGGCGCCGGCGGACCGCAGGGAATGCTCGGCCCGGCCGAGCGGTTCGACCTCCACATCCGCGAGGACAACCTTCATCCCTTCCGCGGCGAATCGTTCGGCTAGGGCAAAGCCGATACCGCTTGCGGCCCCAGTGACGACCGCGACCCGACCTTTCAACGATTTCATATGTTTTGCCTCCAGCGCTCAACGATCGCCCATTGAAGGCTTCCGATTCTAAGCCGTATCCGAGTCCGCGGACGAGGCAGCTGGCCATAGAAGATCTGAAAGTTCGTCGGCAGTGTGGGAGCCTCCGAATACCGGCCCATCCGGCTCCAGGGCCAGGCCCGCTTCGAGCGGCCCGGCATCAACGGCGTCGAATCCGAGTCGATCGACGAGCTGCAACACCGCTGCGACCGCTGCTCGATCGTCGCCCGCCGCCGCGATGGCGATGCGTCCCGGCGCGCCATGTGGACGGCGGCCTTCGTCGAACTTGTAGTAGGTAATGTGATTGAGACTCTTTACCACCCGCGCTGACGGGAAGCGCTGTTGCACGACGACGCTCGTGCCGGCTGGCGCCATGGCGAGTTCCTGATCGATGCCATCGATCTCTTCCCAATAGTTCATCGCATCGATGAGGATCTTGCCGGCGAAGAGGTCGCGCGGCAGGTCCCGGAAGCGGTGCATCGGCACGGCCAGGACAATGAGGTCGGCGTGACGCACAACCTCGTCGGTGGAGACGGGACGAGCGCCAGGGGCGAGAACGTCGACGATCAGCGCGATGCGATCGGGAGTGCCCGACCCGGAGATGGCTACGTCGTACCCGGACGCGATTGCCGCCCGGGCAATTGTGGTTCCCACCCTGCCGGCGCCGACGATACCCAGGCGCCGGTCGCCGGTTTCAGCGCTAGACACTGGGTTGAGCCGTCACCCCCGCCGAGACGTCGCTGGATGGAATCGGGGGAACCGGATGATCGGCGAGCAGCTCGCGCACCCGCGGAAGCACCTCGCGTCCGTACAGCTCGATCGTCGCCAACCTCTGCTTGTGGGGCATGCGTCCCGTGGCGTAGGCCAGGTCGAAGCGACTGAGCCCGAGCAGCCGCATCATCGCGGCAATTTTGGTGGCGACGGTTTCCGGCGATCCGATATACAGCGATCCGGTTGCTCGTTCGGCTTGGAATCTGGCCATCGTCGGACGTGCCCACCCGCGCTCGAGCGCGGCCTTCTCGAACGTCTCCTCCCAATACGGGTACTGAATGTCGACGGCCTGCTGATCTGTCCTTGCCACGTATCCGTGCGAGTGCATTCCAATCGGCAGTCGCGGGTGCCCGTACGCATCGAGCGCGCGATTGTAGAGCTCGACCAACGGTGCGAAGCGGGCGGGAGGTCCGCCGATGACGGCCAGCATCAAAGGCAGGCCGTATCGGGCGGCCCGAACCACCGACTGCGGGCTGCCACCGACACCGACCCAGGTCGGGAGGTGCCCTTGCGGGAGCGCCGGGGTCACGTACTGGTTTACGAGCGGCGACCGAAACTTGCCAGACCAGGTCACAGGTTGCTGCCGGAGCAAGCGCGTGAGCAAGTCGAGCTTCTCCTCGAAGAGCTCCTCGTAGTCGGCGAGGTCGAACCCGAACAAGGGGAAGGACTCGGTCAGCGAGCCGCGACCGACGACGAGTTGTGCGCGGCCGTTCGACACCGCGTCGAGTGTTGCGAAGTTCGTGTATACCCGCACCGGGTCCTGCGTGCTGAGCACGGTGACGGCCGTGCCGAGCCGGATGCGTTTGGTTCGGCCGGCAATCGCCGCCAACATGACGTGGGCGGCCGAATCCATGAAGTCGGGCCGGTAGTGCTCGCCGATATTGAACGAATCGATCCCGACCGCATCGGCAAGGACGGCCTCCTCGACGTAATTGCGGATCACGACGTCAGGAGGAAGGGACTGACCGGCCTCGTCAACGGTGATGTAGCCGAAGGTGTCCAATCCGAGCTCGAGTTCCGGGGCCGTCATCGCTTGCTCATGGCCTCCGGTCGGAGCGCTCCTGACTCTTCAGGAATGTCGCACGGAGGCGTCTTGGCTCCAACCGCGCGAACGAGCAGGTCGTATAGGGTGGCTCGCTCTTTCGAGCTCAGGGGACTCAGCAGGTCGTCATCAATGCGGCGGAGCCGGTCGTAGGCTCCGCAGAGCTCCTCCTCGCCGCGGGGCGAGAGCTCGACGATGTGCCGTCTGCGGTCCGCGGAATCGCGGCGACGCGTGATCAGCCGGCGCTCCTCGAGCTCGTTGAGAAGTCCGACGACGTTGCTTGGATCCAGGCTCAGCGAGTCGGCGAGGGCCTGCTGGCTCGCCGGACCCCGTTCGCTGAGCAGCTTCAGGGCGATCAGGTGACGGGGGCGGAGGCCGCCCGGCTCGAGCGCGGTCTCGAAAGCGCGTCGACCGATGCGGGCGAGGTGCTCGAGCAGAGGGAGGAGCCGCTGGTCTGTCGCCGTCTTTGTCTTGCTTACGACCATGCACGAATAATACACTAGACACCGACGATTTGCACATCGCCAATGGTTTGTGATATACCTGCCATGTGACCACTCGTGATCTCGGCCTACTTGCGCTGCGGGGAGCCGTCGGCGC
This sequence comes from Candidatus Dormiibacterota bacterium, assembly GCA_035602295.1. GTDB lineage: Bacteria > Chloroflexota > Dormibacteria > CF-121 > CF-121 > CF-13. The sequence continues at coordinate 4,575 of DATNMN010000040.1, forward strand.
TGCCTTGGTTAGCTGATCCGCCGGGCTACGTCACCTTCGGCGCCGGCGACACCCTCAATCCCGGGCTGGTCAAAGGCTTCGGCGCCGCCCTCCTGATGCCGGCTTGGGGAATGCGGCCGAACGCTCAAGGAGAAACTGAATACATCTTTCGCTGGGTCGATGGCGGAGCGACCTGGACCTACCTTGCGACGGCTGGTCTGGGAATCAACAGCGTCACCTTGGTCACCGAGTCGCGGTGGCTGAAGATCTCGAATGACGGGTCCGCGCTGGAGACAACCGACGCCGGGAAGACGTGGCATTCATATCCTTCGGATTACTGGGACGCTGCTGGGGTGTCGAGTGTCTTCGTCTTCGGCGATCCGCTTGTCGGCTATGGCACCGTTCGTGGCGGAATCCGACGGACCGTCGATGGAGGATCGCACTGGGTGTCGATCAAAACGCCCGGGGTCCGCTAGCCGGGGTTATCCTGAGTTGCAAGCCTCAACCGAGGACAAGCCTGATGGCGACCGCGGATGAAGACCTTCTCTGGAAGCTCGCGCAAAGCGAAGAAATCAAGATCGAGACCAGTCGCGATCTGAAGTCACCGCTTCATCGGACCACGATCTGGATCGTGCCGACTGAGCTGGGCGTCTACGTCCGATCGGGTAGCAAAAGAGGGCGCTGGTATCGAGAGGCGCTGGCCAACCGGAACGTCACGATCTGGGCCGGTCGCCGCAAGGTCGCTACCAGGGTCCAGCAGGTACGGAGTAGTTCGGTGATCCGCGCCGTCAATGCCGCCTATCGCGAGAAGTACGGAGGGATCTGGCCCGCTAGCGCCAAAGCGGTGGTACGAAGCGCAAGACTCAATACGACGCTACGTTTGATCCCGACCTAGCAACGTCAGGGAACATCGGTCGGTGAACCACGAAGCTCTCCCTGCGTCTCAAAGTCGGCGACAAAACCACCCCATCCGCCAGCGGCGTGCTCGCCGGCGGGCGAGGTGATGACCAACAGACGGACGTCGCCTCTGCTCCGAATCTGGTACCCGTGCTCGATGCCACGAGGCAGGACTATGAAGCCGCCATCGGCTGCCTCAAACGTCTCGTCGCCGCTGCGAAACGATAGTTCGCCTTTGAGCACATAGAAGATCTCGTCTTCGGTTGCGTGCGTATGGTCGGGCGGTTCCTCACCCGCGCGAGTCGTGTACTCGACGAACGCCACGCGCGGCCCTCCCCCGAGCTCTCCCGTCTTGACGGTGAAGTCGATTCCATAGTTATAGGTCCAGCCATCCCCGGCTTTCAGGGCATACGGACGCAACTGTTCATGTTCCATCGCTTCCTCCTCTACTGGCCCGCTCAAGTATCGGCATAAAAGCCATCCCCAGACCTTTAGTCAGGGTCTGGGGATGGCATTAGCACGTCGTTTACGATCGGCAGCTGACGCCGCTGGTCTATGCGATCGCGGCGAGATGCTCTCCCAGGCGGTCGTAGGTCTCCCGCATGCCGCCTTCCATGCCGGAATTGACATGGCCGTCGCGGTCCTCGACCGACTTGTACTGCAACCGGCTGGTGAGCGTGGTCTTGCCGCCGTTCTCTTCCATGGTGGCCGTCACGAGATAGTCGTGTCCCGGCAAACCCTCCCAGCCCTCGGTGTAGACCAGTCGCTCCGGCGGAATGATCTCGCGATAGACACCGGAGAATCCATCTTCGCGCCCCGTCTCGTTGTCGCGCATCACGTAACGCCAGGCACCACCCGGGCGCAGGTCGATCTCGCAAACGGTCAGCGTCGTCCGTCTCGGGCCCCACCAGCGCTTCACGTGCTCTGGCTTGGTGGTTGCCTCGAAGACGATATGACGCGGCGCATCGAGAACGGCGGTGATGACGAGCTCACGATCAGACGGAATGCTCAGCGTGACAACGGGCTTACTTTTTACGGCCATGTTTCTTCTCCTTCGTTTTTAGTTCCTGCAGATAGTCGTTGAGTTGACCCATGCGCTCCTCCCAGTTCTCGCGATAGCCTTCCACCCAGTCGGCCACCTCCTTGAGTGGTGCCGCCTCGAGCCGGCACGGCCTCCACTGCGCCTGCCGTCCCTGCGTGACCAGCCCGGCCTGTCGCAGCACTTTGAGGTGCTTCGAGACGGTCGGTAGTTTCAGCTTGAACGGCTCGGCCAGTTCCATGACGGTGGCCTCGCCCTCCGCGACCCTCGCCAGGATCGCCCGCCGGGTGGGGTCCGCCAGCGCCGCAAACGTGACGCTCAATTGATCGGCTGCCACTATAGTTGCCTCATTAGCTAATTAGCTA
>DATNMN010000041.1:0-7550 GCA_035602295.1 Candidatus Dormiibacterota bacterium
GTCGGGAGACGCCTGGACCGAGATCCCGCGTGACGGCGCCAGCGGCATCCGGCCATCTTCTCTCGCCCGCTGAACGGGGGTCGCGCTGGGGGCGTCGTCCGGCACGCTCACCGACGGAAGCTCACTGTCTTCCTGGGCATCTTCCATCTCCCTCTGGACGAGGGTCCCTTGATTTTCCGTCCCCCTCTGGGGGAGGGTCAGGCTGGGGGCCATTAGGTTCGACCGTCGGCTTGATGTCGATGCGCCACCCGGTCAGCTTCGCCGCCAACCGGGCGTTTTGCCCATCCTTCCCGATCGCCAGCGAGAGCTGGTTTTCGGGCACCTGGGCGGTGGCCGTGCGCGACTCCCGATCGATCTCCACGCTCAGGACTTGGGCCGGACTCAGCGCATTGGCGACCAGCTGGGACGGATCGTCCGACCAGGGGATGATGTCGACCCGTTCCGACCCGAGCTCACCGACGACGCTGCGGATCCGCACGCCGCGGGGACCGACGCAGGCGCCCACCGGGTCGATGCCTTCCTGATTGGCGGACACCGCCACCTTGGTTCGCACGCCTGGTTCACGGGCAAGCGCCCGGATGATGACCGCACCCGAAGCAAGTTCGGGGATCTCGAACTCGAGCAGGCGGCGAACGAGCGCCTTGTGGGCGCGGGAGACGAGCACCTGCGCGCCGCGGCTCCGCTTGCGTTCCTCGAGGAGGAGGACCTTCAGGTGTTGCCCGACGCGGATCTGCTCATCGGGGATCTGCTCCTCCGGCGGCAGCACACCCTCGGCCTTGCCCAGCTCGAGGTAGATGGTGTGGCCATCCGAGCGCTCGGCGATGCGCTCGACGATCCCGCTCAGCATCTCGCCCTTGTGCTCCAGGACATCTTTGAGCACCTGGTCCTTCTCTGCATCGCGCAGCCGTTGGAAGACGACCTGCTTGCTGATCTGGGCGGCCAACCGCGCGAAGTCTTCGGTCGGGAGCGGAATGTCGACCAGGTCGCCGACCGAGGCCGGCCCCAGCTTGGCCGCTTCCTCGAGACTGATCTCTGTGGCCGGGTCGGCCACGGTCTCGACCACCCGGCGCCGTCCGAAGATGGCGATCTGGGCGGTGTCTGGATCAACGTGCACCCGCACGCTCTCCGGCGGATTGAAGGCGCGCCGGTAGGCGGTCGCCAGCGCCGTTTCCATCAGGCTCAGCAGCGATTGCTTGGAGATGCCCTTCTCCTCCTGGACCTGGTCGAGCGCCTTGAGGAAATCTGACTTGAGCATTAGTGACGTGACAGGTCGATCGCCAGCCGGGCGGAGACGATGTCCGCCAGACGGATCGCCGCTGTTTTCAGATGCTTGCCTTCGCCGAGTTGCAGCTCGATCATGTCGTCGGAAACGGCGGTCAGTCGTCCTTCGGCGACCTGCTCGCTGTCGCCGATGCGGTGGCGGACATTGGCGCGCCGGCCTATGAAGCGTCGGTACTCGTCGAGGTTGCGCAGCGGACGCTCGGCACCCGGCGAGGAGACTTCGAGCTCATAGCGGGTGGGAAATGGATCAGCCTGGTCGAGCAGGGCACCCAGCGACTTGCTGACCCGCTCGCAGTCGTCGAGGGTCACACCCTCGGGCCGGTCGATGCGAACCCGCAGCGTCGTGTTACCGCCCGAGCCGGCGACGGTCAGGTCATACAGCTCGTAACCGAGGTAGCTGAGGGTGGGCATAACTAATTCCCGGATCCGATCGAGCTGATTCGTAGTTGGCGCAGTCACCACTAAAACAAAAAGGGCCGACGGCCCCACACTGCAAGCTGCGTATTCACTTGTTCCAGAGTATACGTCGGCTCTACCTGGGGTCGAGCCGTCTCCATACAACGAGCAGCGGGCTCGCATTAAAAATTGATGAGTAGGTTCCGCTGACGATCCCGATCAGCAGCGCCAGCGTGAAGCCCTTGATATTTGTCGGCGAGATCAGGAAGAGGGCGACCAGCACGAAGACGACGGTCATCGATGTATTCAGTGATCGGGCGAGCGACTGAATGATGCTCAAATTGACGTTCTGCTCGAAGGTCAGGCGGCTCGCCTGCCGCAGGTTCTCACGGATCCGGTCGAAGATGACGATAGTGTCATGGACCGAGAAGCCGATGACGGTGAGGGCGGCCGTGACGAAGAGCGTGTTGATCTCCCCCAGCGGGGAGTTGAACACTCTGCCGAGAATCGACCAGATGCCGGTCAGGACGAACACGTCGTGCAATAGCGCCAGGATGGCGGCGATGGCGAACTTGTAGTTGAACCGGATGCTCAGGTAGATGACGATCAGGATCGAGGCGATCACGATCAGCCCGCCCGCTCCCACCACCAGCTCGCGGGCAATGGTGGGCCCCACCTGGGCGTAGCTGGAGCGGGACGGATCCAGCGGGAACTTCTTGGCGAGGTCGGCGCGGATAGTAGTCTCCTGCACCGAAGAGAGCGGCTTGGTTGTGACCAGCACGCCGTTCGGACCGGCCTGCTGGACCGTGGCCTCCACGTTGAAGGTGTCCATCTCTTTCTGGACAGCCGAGGCCTGGACCGGCTGGGTAAACGCCAGGTTGTACTGATCGCCGCCGGCGAAGTCGATGCCGAGACGAAAGCCGAGGAAGGCCATGGAGATGATCCCCGGCAGGATGATCGCCAAGGACAGGAGGAAGTACCAGTTGCGGCGCCCGACGATATTCATCGGATTCTCAGGCCGCCTTGGGCGCCCGTACGCCGTAGAGCGCCAGCCGTCGGGCGGGCCGTAGCCCCGCCAGGATCTGTAGGAATTGCTGCGTGGTGACGATGGCCGAGAACATGCTGACCCCCACGCCGATTGCCAGCGTGATCGCAAAGCCCTTGATCAGCGGAGCGCCGAAGAAGTAGAGAACGAAACAGGTGATCAACGTCGAGATGTTCGAGTCGCGAATCGCCGGCCAGGCGCGGTGCACGCCCGCCTCCATCGCTGCCCCCAGCGTTCGGCCGGCACGCAACTCTTCTTTGAGGCGCTCGAAAATCAGCACGTTGGCGTCGACCGCCATTCCGATGGAGAGGATGAAGCCGGCAAGTCCCGCTAGCGTCAGCGTAATGCCGAAAAGCTTGAAGATCGCCAGTGCGATCCCAGCGTAGATCAGCAGCGCGATGCTGGCGACCACGCCCGGAAGCCGGTAGTACAGGAGCATGAAGAGGATGACGATGGAAAGTCCAAAAGCCCCGGCCAGCAGGCTCAGCTTGACGGTCGTGGCGCCCAGTGTCGCCCCCACCTCGGTCGCGGAGGCGATCGAGATCGTACCGGGAAGTGACCCGGAGTTCAATTGGATGGCCAACGCCTGGGCGCTGGCCGCGGTGAAGCCGCCGGTGATGATCGCGCTGCCGCCGCAGATCTCGCTGATGACGTTGGCGTCTTCGACCAGGTCTTTGTCGATGAAGATCGCGAGCTTGTTCTGCGGGTCACCCTGAGGATGGGTAACGCGGTCTCGCGTGAAAGCACAGAACAAGTCCGACCCCTTGGAATTGAAGGAGATAGTGACGTCAGGCAGATTGGTATTGGGATCGGTCGACCGGCTGGCGTTCGTGATCATGCTGCCGTCGATCTGCGTAAACACCGGCTTGTAGCCCGGATACTTCTGAGCGTCCGTGGGGTTCAGCTGCTGGAGGGTCGTGGCATCAACCGTTCCAGGCTCCCACTTCCAGATGGTCAGGTACGACGTCTTACCCAGGATTTGCTTGGCCTGCTCCAGGTTGACGCCGGGTAGCTCGACGATGATCCGGTTGGCGCCTTCGGGGCGGACCACCGACTCGGCATAGCCGCTGCTGTTGACACGACGCTCGATGATGGCTACGGCAACGTCCCGGGCCTCGGTAATCGTCGTGCCAGAGCGAACCTTAGTGATTTCCAGTTCAAGGTGTGTCCCGCCTTGCAGGTCGAGGCCCTTGTGGACGAAGATCTGCTGCGAGAATCCGAGGAACCCGATATTGAGCGTGGGGATGCCCCGGATAGGCCCCGTCAGCGGCTGATTGGTGGCGACCCGGTAGATGTACGCAAAGCCGTCGATGAAGAGGGCAAGAACGGCAATGACGGCAATCAGAGCCAGGAGTCGACGGTCGACGCGCATGCGAGGCAAAGTATAGGTGAGCCCTAATGAGAAACTTTTAAGGCGTCAATGCGGCGCAGCGTTAACGGCTCAGCCGCGTGAGTTTTCCGGGGATCGTCCCAGCGTTGATGCCGTCCGCGATCCGAAGCGCCTCCTCCGGAGTGAAGATCCCCACATCCGGGACCAACGCCATCGCCCCCTTCGTAATCTCGGCGGAGACATCCGCATCCTCGAAAAGCCTGGTGTCGAGTAAGACGGCCATCTTGTTGTCGACCGTGTCGTAGGTCTGAGCCGAGCGGTCCTTCGTCACCAGGTCGAGCAACTCGGCGCCGTCGGTATCGAAGGTCACAACCACGCCCGGACCGGGCGGCCGCTGCGCTTGCCCAACCGACGCGTGGATGATCATGGTGCCGTCGATCCCTGTGAACACTGGGTGGTAGCCGGGGTGGTACTGGGCAGCCAATGTGCCCAGTTGGCTCTGCGTCGCGGCGTCGAGCTGGCCCGGCACCCATTTCCAGATCGTGAGATTCACGCCGTTGGCCTCCACGATGGACGCTACCTCCGCCACCGACGAATTCTTGACGTGGATGTCGATCACGTCAGCCGAGGTGCCCGGGTCCACGCGATTGACCAGGCGGTGGCTGGCCAGCCGCCGGCTGATTACGCGCATGGCCACATCCCGTGCCTTCGCCGCTGGCATCGACGTTGGGACATCAGTCAGCCGGTAGGACAGCGCCACGACGCCAGGCGACGCCGGCCCCAGGCTTAGCCCGGTGAGACGGGCAACGGCGAGCCCTAGGCCAGCGGCTACGACAATGCCGGCCGCGCCGAGCAGCCAGGATCTCCGTGGACGCATGAACGTGTAGCGACGAGCCGGTAAAGACCTTGCGCCATCAGGGCAGCGGCGCGAGGGCCCATTGGTCACGCAGCGTGACCATGACCGCAGCCAGATTCCCGCGGCCGATCGCGTCCCGAATCTCGCCGACGAGGCGCACCAGTATTCGGAGGTTATGGATCGACGCCAGCCGGTGGCCGAGAATTTCGCCCGCCATGAAGAGATGGCGCAGATAGGCGCGCGAGAAACGGCCACACGTGTAGCAATCGCAACCCTCATCGAGCGGACCCGCATCCTCGATGAAACGCCGATTGCGGAGGTTGATCCGGCCACCCCTCGTCAGGATCGACCCGTTTCGGGCGATCCGCGTCGGTAGCACGCAGTCGAACATGTCGATCCCTCGGGCAATTGCCTCGACCAGATCCGCCGGTGTGCCCACACCCATCAGGTAGCGCGGACGGTCGGGTGGCAGGATCGCTGTTTGGAGAGACAGGAGTCGATAGGTGACGGTCTTCGGTTCACCAAGGCTCAGCCCGCCCACGCCGAAACCGTCAAACCGCATCCCGGTCAGGACCTCCGCGCTCTCCCGGCGAAGCTGTTCATCGAATCCGCCCTGGACGATCCCGAAGCGCAGCTGCCCGTGAGCGGGCTCCGCATCGAGGCAGCGGGCGGCCCATTGATGGGTGCGCTCCATCGCGGCCTGCGTGGTCGCGGTCGTTGCCGGCCAGGAGACCGGCTGGTCGAATGCCATGGCGATGTCGGAACCGAGCTGGCGCTGGATCTCCATTACCGACTCGGGCGTGAAGTGCTGCTCGCTGCCGTCCAGGTGCGACCGGAAGGTGGCGCCCGCATCGGTGACCTTGACCAGGTGGTCGAGGCTGAACACCTGGAAGCCACCGCTATCGGTCAGGATCGCGCCATCCCAGCCCATGAACGTGTGCAGGCCGCCAAGCCGGGCGATGCGTTCGCCGCCGGGCCGCAGCGCCAGGTGATAGGTGTTGCCAAGCAGGACCTGCGCGCCCAGCCCGCGGACCTCATCGGGGCTGAGCGCCTTAACGGTGGCCTGCGTCCCGACCGGCATGAAGGCGGGCGTATCGATCGTCCCGTGTGCCGTCGTCAACCGGCCGCGGCGCGCCCCTCCCTCCTCCGCCAGCAGCTCGAAGCTCATCCACGTCTCCTGATGAACATGCAGTCCCCGAAGCTATAGAACCGGTAGCGCTCCCGGATCGCCTCCCCATATGCCGCGAGGATCCGATCCCGGCCGGCGAACGCGCTGACCAGCATCAGCAGCGTGCTCTTGGGCAGATGAAAGTTGGTGAGCATCGCGTCCACAACCTGGAAGCGATAGCCGGGCACAACGAACAGTCCGGTCCATCCCTCCCCCGCCGCGACGGCGCTATCTGTCGCGGCACTTTCTAGGACCCGGACGCTGGTCGTACCCACGGCGACGACCCGCTTGCCATACCGGCGAGCCTTGTTGATGGCGCCGGCGCTGGCTTCATCGATCCGATACCACTCGCGGTGGATCCGGTGCTCTGCCGGATCGTGCACGCGCACTGGCCGAAAAGTGTCGAGGCCGACGTGCAGCGTGACGAAGGCGATCCCCACTCCACGCTCGCGCACCGCGCTCAACAAGTCCGGCGTGAAGTGCAGACCGGCCGTGGGCGCGGCCGCCGAGCCTTCCTCGCGCGCATAGATCGTCTGATAACGTTCGCGGTCGTCGAGGCGCTCTTTGATGTAGGGCGGCGTCGGCATCTGCCCGATCCGCCGGACTTCGGCAACCGGATCGGCCACCCCGTTGAGTCGGACGGTGGCCGTCTCATCATTCCGCTCCTCGACCGCAACGACCAGCGCTGAGCTTTCGAACTGCACGCGTGACCCGGGTTCGAGGCGGCGGCCGGGACGGATCAGCGCCTCCCAGCGGTGACGATCGCCGTCGAGTGGACGTAGCAGCAGGACTTCGGCCTCTCCCCCATCCGCACGGCGCCCGATCAGCCGCGCCGGCAACACGCGGCTATCGTTGAGCACCAGCAGGTCACCGGGCTCGAGGTACTGCGGGAGCTCCAGAACCGTCGAATGCGTGACCTCACCGGAGCCTGGATCGAGAACCAGCATGCGCGCCGCGTCCCGCTCGGGCGGCGGGTGCTGGGCGATCAGCTCCGGCGGCAGGTCGTAGTCGAAGTCCGCGGTCCTCACACCGAGAGTGAGACTAGAAGAGTCGAGGCTGCTCGCCGCTGCTCGCTTTGACCAGGCCGAGATGGTCGTAGGCCAGCTTGGTCGCGACCCGCCCGCGAGGCGTGCGGGCGAGAAAGCCGAGCTGCATCAGGAACGGCTCGTAGACATCCTCCACGGTCTCGGGATCCTCCGACACCGACACCGCGATCGTGTCGAGGCCGACCGGTCCCCCCTCGTACTTCTCGACGATGGTGCGCAGGATCCGGCGGTCGATCACATCGAGGCCCAGCTCGTCGACCTCCAGCATCGAGAGCGCGTCCAACGCAATTTTCTCGTCGATGCTCCCCTGCGCCCGCACCTGGGCGAAGTCACGGACCCGCCGCAGCAGACGGTTCGCGACTCGCGGTGTGCCGCGAGCGCGGCTGGCGATGATGTGCGCCCCGGCGTCGTCGATAGAGACCTTGAGC
>DATNMN010000042.1:0-5855 GCA_035602295.1 Candidatus Dormiibacterota bacterium
GATTGCCCCGCGGGCGAAGTCGCACCGGCTGCAAGCCAATCGCATGATGGCTGGCATTCGACGACGCCGTCCGGCAGCTAGCCGAGCCGGACCGAGCCGTCGTCCGCGAGCGTCCAGCTTGGGTTGTGGGCGATCTCCCAGACGTAGCCTTCAGGATCGGCGAAAGCGCCCGTATAGCCGCCCCAGTCGGCGCGTGCCGCTGGACGGACGATCGTCCCGCCGGCCCGCTTGGCCTCGGCAAGCAGGGCATCGACCTCTCCAGGGGATCGAACGTTGTGGGCTAGCTCGATGCCGGGCGCACCGTGGCCGCCAAGCGCCGCCCATAGCCCGAAGATCATGCCGCCGGCCTGGTAGAACGCAACCTCATCATCAGGCTGCTGTGCGCCGGTCCAGCCGAGTGCTTCGTAAAAGGCTCGCGCGCGGCCAAGATCTCGCACGCCAAGCGTGACCATGGTGATCCGCTGTTCGATGCGCTAAGTATGACGGGGAAGGCCGTCAGGGCTGATTGGTATCGCTGTTGCTGTTGTCGCCCGATTGCCCGGACTGGCCCGTCTGAACATCGCGAATCGTGCTGGCCAGTTGATTGCCCGCGTCGCCTGAGAACTCGCCTTCCTGTTGGATCTGGTTGAGTTGATCGCCGATCTGTCCTTCGACCTGGGCAACGGCCGATCGCGCTGCCGCGCCGTCGTTGTGGGCGGCCTGGTTGGCCTGATGGACGCGAGCCGTGATATCGCGGAGCAGCGTTACGACGACACCGGGATTGACGACCTTGTGCCCGGCCAGCTGGCGCAACTGCGTGGCGCGTTCGCCGGCAAAGCTCGCGTACAGCATGGCGCGTTGCGTCGCTGTGCCGGCAAAGCTGACTTGCACCGTTTCCTTCAAGTTGCGGACGGGGTAGAGCGGTGAGTCCGGCAGCGCGGAGGGCGCCGCCAACGCGGAGGTGGTCCCCAGCGCCATGATCAGCACCGCAAAGGCGAGGCCCACGACGGGGCGAGGCCAGAAGGCGAGCCGCGGCGTGGTTGAACGCGCGGGCACCGCACTAACGGGCACGCGGCGAAGGGCGATTCGGATTCGCTCGACACTTGCCCGCGACGGCTCGATGCTGCCGACCTGGCGCAATTGCAGCGCCACATGAACCATCGGCTCCAAGCCGGGCTCGGCCTTCGTGACGGGCGCGCCGCTGACAATCTGCGCGAGGTAGGTCTCGATGGTGTCGTCAGCGTGACGCATGGTCGTCAACTCCTGGGGTCAAGATTTTCGCGAGGTGGGCCAGGGCACGATGCTGGAGGGCTTTGATCGAGCCCACGTTTTTGCCCATCACCTTGCTCGTCTCTTCGAGATCGAGGCCAAACACCAATCTGTTCAGCACCACGTTTCGCTGATCCTCCGTGAGCTGAGAGAGGGCATCGGAGATTTCACCAAGACGAAGTCGCTGATCGACGGCGTCCAGCGGATCCTTGACGTCGGCCGATGCGGCGTCGCTAGTCTGAACCTCCGGATGGCGGTACTGCGATCGGAACCGATCCATGACCTTGGCGTGTGCGATCTTGAGGAGCCAAGCGATGAATTCGCCCTCGGTCCGACCCCGAAAACGTCCGATGGCTTGCAGTGCCGCGATGTAAACCTCTTGCATGAGGTCCTCAGCCGCGGCCTGCTCCCCAACGCGGGCCAGCAAATAGCCGAAAACTCGACGGTAGGTGGATTCGTAAAGCTCGGCAAAGGCCTGCCGATCTTGCCGGCGTGCCCGCTCGAGCCATTCGACATACCGAGAGACTGGGTTTTCATAGGGCAATGGGGTCGACATTTAGAGAGTCGTCACAGCCTGCCCTGGAGATACGGGTTGAACGAAACGGTCACGACGGTTCAACGCGGCCGTGACCCGGATGCTGCGGGTCCAACTCGACCCGGACAGGCCGTATCCGGGGAGGGGCCGCCGACGACTGAATAGGCATGAATACTTTGAAGCGCGCGACGATCGTAACCTTGGTTGCTGGTTCAGCACTCATCATGGCCACGACCGCTGCTATGGCGGCGCCGGCCGTTACGGCTGACGAGACCGGCCAGGTAAGCCAGACCGGCGTTCAGGGCCAGTCCGGCGAGCTGGATCGGAACAGCAACGAACAGACCGGCGTTCAGGGCCAGTCCGGCGAGTTGGACCGGAACAGCAACGACCAGAGCGGCGACCAGTCGACCGCCAACGACGGCGCGAACAGCCAGAGCGGCGATCAGTCGACGGCCGGCGACGGCGCGAACGGCCAGTCGGGCGAGAACAAGTAAGCTCGTCGTTCCCAAAGAAAGCGGCCGCCTCCTCAACGGGGGCGGCCGTTTCTTGTTTCAGGCTCGGCTCGCGAGGCGGCCGTCTACCTTAATAGAGTTCCTGCGCGGTTGTATCGGCGACGAGGAAGAAGTAGCCACCGGTCGCGCCCGCGAGCGCGGAGATTGCCGGCGTCACCGGCGTCATCTTGTAGGCCACCCGCACCTGAATGGCGGCATTGGGACTGGAGACCGGTCGGCTGCCCCAGTTTCCGTAGGTGCACGTCCCGTTACTCAAGGTGCAGGTTCGAACCGCGAAACACGCGAGACGAGTCCCACTGAAGACGCTCGGCGGACAACCGGAGGGATCGCCGCACTGGTGCGAGGGCGCATTGGGATCGCAGTCGTAGGCGCCTCCTGGTCCCGTCTCGCCCCAGCTGGGCATGTCATTCGGGATCGCGCTGTTGGGTTCGCTACGGACGGCGGTGCCGATATCGGTCACTTGCGCCACAATCGCCGTCCGCACGCCGGCGCGACTCGAACCCGTTACCTCGATGTCCAGGTAGAACGCGCGGCCGAGATCCGCCGCCCCCAGCATCAGCAGCACCAGGACTGGCGCCACGATGGCCATCTCCACCATGGCCTGGCCCAGTCTGGTGCGCCGAAGGCGATGCGTCACTGTTCCAACCTCACACTGCCCGCTACCTGCAGGCCCCCGGCCGGGGTGCCGATGTTGGCAAAGGTCGTGTTCACAATCGTGTAGTCGCCGCAATGGTCACCGTCGTCGAGGTAGACCAGCACGTTCACCGAGGATCCGGGCGGCGTCGGGAAGGTGTAGATGAGCGTGGCGCTGTTGCCGCCGTTATTCGTCCAGTTGCTCTGGGCTCCGGGGATGTTCGCCTCGTGGCCCCAGGTCCAGTTGCCGTCGACTTCGAAGGTGCTTCCGTTGCTAAAGCGGTAGGTCCAGTCCGGAAGTCCCTTCGCGTCGGTCGCCGTCGTGTAGTTGGTCGAGCCGGGCTGCGACGTGCTCGGGTAGGCCGAGGCGGAGGCCACGTCGCTCGGTCCGCCGCCGTTCGGGTTCGGCGGCACCGGGTCGTTCGGGCCGGGCGTAACCTGCCAGATACCCTTCGAGAAGAACTGCGGACTGCCGTTGTTGATCCGCACATAGGCGTCGTACGCGTTCAGCGCCCACTCGTCCTGGTAGAGGATGACGAGCTGCTCGGTGCCGGCCGTGGGGCCCGCCCGCAGTGTGATGCCGCCCGGTGGGATGATCTGGTTCTCGGCGTTGCCCGTCGCGATGATCGGGGTGCTGGCACCGAAACCCTGGGAGAAGTCGATCGCCTTTCCTGAGGTACCGAACGTGGTGAAGCTATACGCCAGCACCTGGCCGGCCAGCGCCGACGTGCTCTGGCCGAGTCCGGGGTTGATCTCGACGCCACCGGCGGTGACGTAGGGCGCCTGGTAGACGATGCCGGTAAAGTGGCTGCCGCTCCCTCCCGCATCCAGGTGAATGAAGTTGGGGTTCTCCATATCGAAGAGGATCGGCACACCGGCCGTCCCCGCCGCGGCGCCCAGCCCTGGCGCCGAGAGGTTGATGCTGCTGACCTCATGCGTCGACACGAAGCCGGCGGACGTCGACTCGAATCGAAAGCTCACGCCGCTCCCGGTGACGATAGTGGAATCACCGCCACCGCCCTGGACAGTGTTGCCGGTACAGGCGGAACCGCTGCCAGTCGTGCCGGCGGTGTAGGCGTTATTGCCGTGGCCGATCCAGATGCCAGCGGTCAGGTTCGGGCACGTCACGCCGCACAGGTCGAAGTCGGCGGCGGTCTCGCGGCCGTGACTGATCAGGCTCGGGGGCACGGTGCTGGTGATGTCGTAGAGACCCGCCTCGAAGTCGTACTTGCCGTGGTTGATCACAATGTAGCTGTAGCGGCCGGGCAGAATCGTGTAGGGTTCGGCAGCTGTGGCGTTGCAGGCCGCGTTGGACGGCCGGACCGGTCCACCGTTGAGCACCAGCGAGCCGCAATCCGGCCCGGTGAAGTTGAAGGTGGCCGTCCACCCGCGGGGCGAGTAGCCCGTCTCGTTGCCCGCGACTGTCGAGAGGCCGGTCTGCGAGCCAGCCGAGCAGCCGGTTGCGCCGTTGGCGCTGCCACTCGAAAAGCCGGTGCAGAAGAGGGGAGAGCCCGGCGCGATGGCGAAGCCCTGGCCGCCGACTGCACTGCCGCTGGCGCAGGTGGCGCCGTTGTACGGGTCGCAGAACGTCGTGACGTCCTGAATCACCATGGCGCCGTTCGACTGCACCGCGGTCACGTCGCCGTAGTTGTTTGCCTTGCCGTCGATGCCGGCAATCACGGGCCGGGTGCCGGGACGCGACCAGAAGGTCGGACAGTTTCCGCCGGTGCATGACAGCTGGGTATGGCTGGGCGGAGCCCCCGCGTTGAAGCACTGGGTGCCGGCGCAGGTCGATCCCGGCTCGTAGAGGTAGAGTGCGGTCGGCGGCGGCACATTGTATGAGTTTTGCGGCGGCTGCGCATAGGCGACCGCGGAGGTCGTGCTGTAGGTGACTGGCACGCCCAGGATGCCCATCAGGTAGTTCTCGATTTTCTGCGAGATGACGACCTGCAAGCAGTTGTACGGTGCCGCCTGGCAGGCCTTGCTCATGGGCGCCGTCGGCGGCGAGTTGACCGTCACCTTCGTGCTGAAGTTGGTTGAGCCGCAAGACCCGCCGGCGTACCAGCTGGCCGTAAAGGTCGTGCCGTTTCCGGTCGTGCACGCGCCATCGAAGTTCGTGGGGAAACCATTCGCATAGGCCAGGTCGTGCGCGGCTTTGACGGCGGGGTCATTGAACGCCGTCGGCGGGCCACTCAAGAAGCTATTGGAATTGGCCAGTTGCTTGGCAGCCGCCAGCGCGGCCGCATCCGTCGCATTCTGTGCGCGGCGGTTCACGAGGTACACGTGGCCGCCGTCGATCGCGAGGCCGGCGAAGGCGATCAGCACGACGAAGGTCAAAGCGACGATAACGGCCGTCTGGCCGGCCTGGCGCCGGCGCCGCACCTCAGAAAGAATCTGCTTGTTGTTCATTTCAGTACTCCGTTTGGACCACGCTCACCGTCTTGATGTCCAAGACGGGGACGAAATCCGCCACAATCGAGATCCACGGTTTGAAGCTGTATTGCACCTCGATGGCAACGTCCCGAACCTGGTTGGCCGGAGCGCGAGGGCCACCGCTACCGGAGCAAATGCCCACCGCATCCGCCGGCCGGCCGGTACTGACAGCGGGCCAGATGTAGACGTACCCCTGGCCTGGAGGCGGCAATGTGGGACCCGTTGCTCCGCCCGTGTTCGGGTTGACATTCCCCGCCACGGAGTTCGGATCGGCGGTTAAGTTGAAGCCCTGCCCGACCGCTTCAACCGTCTTAAAGACCTGGCAGTCCGTGTTTTCCTGGTCCTTGAGCGACAGGGTCCGCGCTCCAGCGCGAGCGGCGGCCGAAATTGCCGAGTACGCGTAGACGGCGCGAGCGAAGTCCACGGTGACGGCAATGATCAGCAGCAGCAAAGGCGCGACGAGTGTGAATTCGACCAGCGATTGAGCGCGGCTC
>DATNMN010000043.1:0-6360 GCA_035602295.1 Candidatus Dormiibacterota bacterium
CCGTCGATGATCATCCCGTAGGCCAGCACCAGGGCCAATCCCCAGGCGACGAAGATGGTCAGGACGGCTACGGGCCCGTAGGTCGCCAGCCATCGCTCACGCCGGGGGATTGACGATATCCGGTTGCCCACCCAACGCCACATCCAGTAGATCCCGCGAACGAGATAGCGCACCGTTGCCAGCTTGTTGATCGCCGGGCGCGGGAGTACAACCGACTGAAAGATGTCGTACAAGACGACCAGGAGGATGGCGAGGCCGCCGGGGATCTCCCCCCAGTGGAGCATGGCCGACAGGAGCATGGCCCATTCATTGTGCAATGACGGGCCTGCGGGCCTAAGAACGGCACGAAAAAGGGCAGCCTCCGGGCTGCCCAAAGCATGCTTCGGGAAGACCTACTCCGTAGCTGAGGTCGACTCGCTGGCGGACGCGGTCGTTGATGCGGTGTTGGACGCGGTGGTGGACGCAGTAGTGGACGCTGTGTTGGACGCGGATGCTGCCATCGTTTGCCGGGCCGTCCGGTCATCGGCGAGTTCGCCTGCCATCCCCTTCTGGAGTTCTGACTTCTCCTCTGGGTTGAGGTCGTACGGCCGGATCGCTGCCTCGAAGTTGTCGTTTAGCTGGGCGCGGAAGCGCAAATCGCTCGACGCCTTCAAGATCACCTGCTCTAAGACTTCCTTGCTCATGGTTTCACCTCCTTCATGTCGAACTGTCGTCGTTGCGAGTATCCACGGATGTTGGACGGGGAGAAGCGACGCACGACACACTTACCCTGTGTCATTTGTCACTCTTTTTGACTCTGGGCGCCAGGAAATCCATGAGTACCGGTTCCGGTCGCGGTTTGCACACACCGCAGTGCAGGGCATCCTCCACGGCCAGACCATACAGAGCGCCGTCGCTGGGATAGACCTCCAGCACGAATGGGTGCGTCTTGGCGTCCTCGCGACAGACCGCCCGCCCGCAGAAACGGCAGGTGCCGTTTGCCGGCGAGGCGCAGATCCAGCACTGCATCTCAGGCCGCCCCTCGCATGGAGTGGCCACGGGGCAGACGGGAGGCGGCGACACCCGCGATCTGGCCCTCGAGGTCGAGGTAGCGACCCAGCAAATCCCGGAAGTCCTGCCGCTCGAGCCGCCAGACCGACCCTGCGTCCAATCCCTCGACCGTCGCGGTCCGCGGACCATCGCTGAGCAAGGCAATCTCTCCGAAGAAGTCGCCGGTCTTGAGGGTGCGAACCCGCCGGCGGCTACGCTCCTTCCGAACCGACACCTGCAGACTCCCCTCGCGGACGATGTAGAAGGCATCCCCAGGGTCGCCCTGCTTGACGATTACCTCGCCGGCAGCGAAGGACCGCACCTGGAGCTTCACCGCGAGCAAGTCGAGCTGCCGGGAGGGCGTGTCAGCGAACATCGGCAGCGCCCGCAGCCGGTCGCGCTCCTCGAGCGCATCGCGCACGCGTGTTTCCCAGGCGACCGGGCCCACCAGTTCATTCCAGAACGCCTTTGATTGGAAGACGAGCAGCTTGAGCGGAGTCTCCGCTTTGATGGTCGCCTCACGAACGCCACTCTTCAGCAGCGCGCGTTCCCCAAAGAAGTCGCCTACCGTCATCTGCCCGACGATGCGGTCCTCATTTTGCTCCCGAACCATAACAGCGGCCTGGCCCGCCGCGATGATGAAGAACTCGTCGCCGCGCTCGCCCTGCCGCACCACGGTCGCACCCACCGCGACTTCCCGGACGCGAGCACTACCGGCGAGGCGATCCAGGCTCTTCTGGGGCAGATTCCGCAGGAACGCCAGGCCTTCGAGCAGACGCAGCCGGTCGCTCATCCGGATCGTGAAGATCGCCTTCTTCGCGGCCGCGGGCGCCTTGGTGAGCACGGTCCGATATCCCCACAAGCGCCGTCCGTACTTCATGCCTAGGGGGATCCCAATGGCCGCCACCAGGCCGACCGCGATGACCTTCGACAGCAGCCCCGGCGTCAGCCACAGGGGTCGGAAGATCGGCCCCAGCCGACGCCTCCAGTACAGATAGGCGAGGCCGATCGATGCAAAGGAGTAGACGGCGGAGAGCAAACCAAAGATGCCAAAGAAAGTCTCGCGGCCCGTCAGCCGTCGTTGCGTCCATAGCTGCGTCCACATCGGACCTTTGATGAATGTCAGCGCCCGCTGGCGGAGGTCGGGGATCTCGAGCCACTGTTCCAGGATCCAGTAGCCGTCCCAGAGCAGGAGGGGCATCAGGTTGAGCAGGTTGGTGAGATAAGCGGCGACGGCAAGCTTGAAGAGCACCGTGGCGACCACGCCAGCACCCAGGATCTCGGCGCCCAGCGCGCTCGCGCCCGCGAGGATGAAACCCGAGTATGGACCGGCCCAAAAGATGAGAATCCGGTGTCGCCATGGCTCGAGCCAGGAATCGGTCACATCCACGTAGAAGGCGGGCATCATGTAATAGAGCATGAATCCGCCAGTGGGGACGATGCGCCCGAAATGCTTTGCGGTCAGCGCGTGGGCGCTTTCGTGGATGAAGATCACGACGTAATAGGCGACCACCAGCGCCAAGATCCCGACGAGTCCGGAGCCCGCGATGGGAGCGAACGGATCACGGCCGTTGACGAGCTGCCGGACAAACGCCACAAGGCCGAGGATGGTGACGGCAGCGCTGAACCAAAGAAAGACCGGGGTGAACAGAAACCGACCGACCGTATCGTGGTAGCGCGTCACCAGGCCATCGATGCCGCGGATTGGAACCTTCAATCGCAGGCCGCTCCCTTCCACCCAACGCCGTTGCGGGGCGGGAGGCGTGGGATCCAGACGCTCGCGCAAATCTACGTAGATGTCGCGCGGCGGGTCGGTCAGGAAGCCTTCCCGACGGAACAGGGCGACCAGGTCCGTGACCTGCCGGAAGCCGAAGCTGCCGTAACGGCGGAAGTACTCCACCACCAGGTCGGCAACGCGCCGGCTACCGTCCATCAGCTGCGCGATCTCGTCGTCGTGCTCGGTTAGCCGAATATATTTGTGAGGGCGGTCGGCCACCATGATGTTGGGTAGGCCGTGACGGGTCTTCATCCGGGCCCAGGTGAGGTCCTGTCGAAGCGTCGGCCGGTAGTCGCCCGGGCTGGCCCGCTGGGCGATCGCGTCCCAAACTGAGATGGCGGCCGGTGCCGCCGGCGGCGCCAGCTCGACCGCCGACTTGATCGTCACGTTCCCCTCCCTTGCCGCACGACTATGCGCGCCTGGTCACTCCTAGTCAAGCTGTCGGCGGTGTTACGATTCCCGCCCGGAAGGCGTTAGGAGGGAGAGGGAATGGCGGTTCTGCCGATCAGCGCACCCCCGACCGCGCGACTCAGCTTTGGCCGGCTGGCCGCGATCAATGCCTTCTGGTTTGGCGGCGGCGCCCACTGGCAGCCGATCTACATCTCCTTGATCCCGGTCGGCGCCACCCTGATCGCCGGCGCCAACGCCGATCTCCTGATCGGCCGGGTGACGGCAGCCGGCGGCGTCTTTGCCCTGCTCACGCCCATCCTGGTCGGCTGGCTGAGCGACCGAACGGTGACCCGCTGGGGACGGCGGCGGCCATGGATGGTGGCGGGCACCATTCTGAACATCGTCGGCCTCGGTCTGCTGGCGCTCTCCGCGAGTCAACTCACCTTTGTCGCCGCCTACCTCGTCGTGCAGCTGAGCAACAACGCGGCTGGGGCCGCCTACACGGGTGTCATCCCCGACGTCGTCCGGGCCGAGGATCGAGGCCGCGCTTCGGGCCTGCTCGGCACCATGAACCAGCTGGGCACCGTGGTCGGTGTCGGACTGGTCGGCCTGACCTTCAAGTTGTACGGTGACACACGCGCCGGGTTGCTTGCCGGCTATGGCGTGGTCGCGGTCATCCTTGCCATCACGCTGCTGATCACAATCTTCGCGGTCAAGGAACCGGTGCCAATTTCCCTCCCCCGTTTACGGGGGAGGGTCAGGGTGGGAGCTGCAGCCATCATCTGCGGTGCGGCCTTTCTGCTCGCGCTCATCGCGTTGTTCGCAATCCTCCTCGCACCGCTCGGCTCGCTGTTATGGCCGGTCGTCGCCGTGTTCCTCGCGAGCGGCATCGTCACCGTACTGGCCGCGCGCCATCTCCCGGCGTTGATGGCCTTCTTTGTGGCCTTTCGCTCGAACGACTTCTTCTGGACGTTCGCCACGCGCGCGTTGGTGACACTGGGCATCTTCTCGATCCTTCCCTTCATGGAGCTCTATTTCCGCGACGTCGTGCGCACCAAAGATGCCGGCGCCGCGAGTGCCTTCTGGCTGTTGGCCGTGATTGCCGGCGCCATCATCCCGTCGATGGTCGGCGGTGTGCTCTCCGACCGGACCGGCCGGCGCAAACTCTTCGTCTATATCTCGAGCGCGATGCAGGCCGTCGTCGTTTCGGTCTTGCTCTTCGGCCTCGTCCGCTCCCTCACCCTGTTGTACGTCCTCGGCATCCTCTATGGCATCGGCTACGGCGCCTATTACGCCGTCGACTGGGCACTCGCCTGCGACGTGCTTCCTAACCGCGAGGAAGCGGCCGGTCGAGACATGGCGCTGTGGCACGTCTCCTTCACCCTCCCCCAGGTCCTCGCCCCCGCGATCCTCGCCGGGTTTTTGCATTTCTTGAACGAGCCCGGCCATCTGCTGCTCGGAATCTCGAGCGGCCACGACCTGGGCTTTCGCTTCATCTTCGGCAGCGCGGCACTGTGGTTCATCCTCGGAACCATAATGGTCAGCCGCATCCGGGGCGTTCGCTAATCTACCGCGTTACCGCGACGCAGCCAGCGCTGGCGAGCGAGAGCCGGTTCGATCGGTAGGCCTGCGCACCAAACCCCGTGAGGGTCACGGGGGCGAAGCGGCAGAGCGGCGCCGGTAGCACTGAGCGGAAATTCCCGGATCGGTCCGCCAGGGTCCGCCAGACGGTCGAACCCTCGGTCCTGGTGGCGACCAGCAGGATGGTTTCGCCCGGCTGGAAGCCGCTGCCACAGAGCGACTCAGAGCAGAGAAAGATGGTGGCCCGCTTCGCCCAGGGCTGCGCCGGGATGGCCAGCAGCGGACAGGTGCCGAGCGGATCGACGGTGACCACCGGGCAGTACGGGCGCGGGTCGAATTGAGGCGGTCGCTGGAAAACCGACGCGTGCAGCTGAGCCGAAGCATGAACGTTATGATCGACCAATCCCGTCGCGCTCGCGGCGGCGCCCATGCCCAGCAGCAGCATTGCGGGCCAGGTCGCCAGTTTGACCGTGGCGGCACCGGTCAAACGAGGCCCCATCAGCTCATTTAACGCCTGCGCCTTTGCTGCGGCCGAGAACGCTCGGCGCCAGCACCGCCTGCCAAACGGACGTCAGCAGTAGGCCAAATGGCCTAACCGTCCGCCGTGACGGAAACGCATGATGTCAGGACATGAATCCCCTCAACGGCGTAGCGCGCGTCCTGCTGATCGCGGATGATCGTGAGACGGGCGAGCGCTACCACATCGCACTGGCGACCGGCGGTTACGAGGTCGTGCAGGCGGCGAGCTTCGTCGAGGCACTCGGCACCCCGATGCTGGACCCTGACGTGATCGTCCTATGCGACCTGGCCGTGTTTTCCTACCCGGCGCAGACAGCCCAGGTGTTAAGGGTTCCTGCCGAGATGACGCCGGCTGCGCTGATCGCCGAGGTTCATCGCCGCGTCGCGCTACGCGCCGCCCTCTACGCGACCATGTCGCTGGCCGCTTAACCTCTTTCCTGACTGCGCGAATACGAAGCCTCCCTTAAGCTGTTGGGGCAGATGATCGGGCGCCCGGCCGACGCTTGCCCCTATCCGAAGCCGTTCGCGGCAGATTTCAACGACTGCCCCACCTACCAAACCAGGCACGCCATCGTGGTCGACTCCAACGACCGTCCGCTCCACACCATCTGGTCGTGCCGCCACATGGAAACCAAGCAGATGCCGGGACGGCCGGGCCACTACTATGGCGCCTGCCAGCTCGGCGACGCGAAGGGACGGCAGCATTGGGTCCACCTGATTGGTCCCGATCGGATTCGCAACATCCAGAAGCTTCGCGCCGAAGTCATGCCGATCGCACAAGCCTTTGTCGATGACATGGCCGGTCTCAAGAGCCGGCAACTACAGGCCACCCGTTCAAATGCAGAGCACGACGAGGTCCTCGCCACCATGAGGGAGCGAGGCCGCCGCTACCTGGAGGAATTCGAAACCTTCCTTGCCGAGCGCGAGCCGCTGCTTCAGGGCGCTCAGATGCCCCTGACCGCCGTGATGCAATTGGCTCGCCGCTGGGTCGACGAGTTCGTCTCGGAGACGTGGGGCCGCTCACAGTCCGGCCAGCACCTTCCGGATGACCTGGTCGGATCGCT
>DATNMN010000044.1:0-17004 GCA_035602295.1 Candidatus Dormiibacterota bacterium
TCGATCGCAGCCCCGACTCGGCTCGCCAGTTCGGCGGACACGCCGGGCTCCGCGTTGATCACGCGCGAGACGGTCTTGAGACTGACGCCGGCGAGGGCGGCGACATCGCGCATGGTGGCGCGCGGACGATGCCGTTGGGCGCCTGTCGACGTTGTCAACGTTAGCCCATCACACCCCTCTTCATGGCTTGCGAGGCGCCCCGGAATACGTCTTGCGCTTCCTAAGAGGATATGCTAATTTGACAACGTTGTCATCCCGGCAAGGGAAACCGGGCAAAACAGAGGGAGGTAGTAAGGATGGGGACCCTTAGACGGGCGTCGGTGCTTTCGGTCGGCATGGTCGCGGCGCTGGTCACGGCCGGCTGCGGCGGGAGCACCTCGAACTCGGCGGCGGCGTCGCCGAAGCCGATTATCGTGGGGCTGATCACGAAGACGGATGCGAACCCCTTTTTCGTGAAGATGCGGCAGGGCGCGGAGCGTGAGGCGGCGGCCAAGGGCGCCGTGCTGATGACCGGCGCAGGTAAGGACACCTCCGATGCCGCCGGGGAGGTGACCGCGCTCGAGAACATGGTTAGCGCGGGCGCCAAGGCAATCCTGATCACCCCGGACTCGGCGGGCGTCACGGCCGCGGTCAAGAAGGCACGCTCCCAGGGAGTCCTCGTGATCGCGCTCGACAGTCCGACCGACCCCGTGGATGCGGCCGACGCGCTGTTCGCCACCGACAACAAGAAGGCGGGCCAGCTGATCGGCCAGTATGCCAAGGCCGCTTCAGCGGGCAAGACGGGGATCAAGATCGCGATGTTCGACGAAGCGCCGGGGAGCACGGTCGGCAAGCTCCGCCACGACGGCTTCCTCGCGGGTTACGGCATCACCGACACCGACCCGCAGGTCGTCTGCATCGCCAACGGCGGTGGGAACCAGGTCGACAGCCAGACCCAGATGGAGAACTGCCTGACCAAGGATTCCGGCATCAACGTCGTCTACACGATCAATGAGCCGTCGGCGTTCGGCGTCTACAAGGCGCTCCAGAACCGCGGCAAGCAGAACGGCGTCCTGATCGTCTCGGTGGATGGCGGTTGCACGGGCGTCGGCGGGGTCAAGGACGGACGGATCGCGGCCACCTCGCAGCAGTACCCGCTCCTGATGGCGCAAATGGGCGTTGACGCGGGGGTTGACTTCGCCAAGAATGGCAAGCGTGTATCCGGCTACACCGACACCGGCGTGACGCTCATCAGCGACAAGCCCGTGAGTGGCGTCGACTCGAAGGACACGACCTACGGCCTCGCCAACTGCTGGGGCTAATCGACGAAACCCGAACCGGCCGGTCCGCTCCGTAAGAGCGGACCGGCTCTTTTAGCCCGGCTTCGGGGAGCCCGGGCCGGCGGGGATGCCGGCGCGGCCCTCGCCCGCGCCCGCCTGATCTCATCACTTGGTCCGCTGATCGCGCTCCTCCTGGCTTCGATCTTCTTCACCATCCGGACCGACCGGTTCCTGACCACCGAAAACCTATCGCTGATCACCCAGCAGGTGGCGGTGGTCGGCATCCTGGCCATCGGCCAGACCCTGATCATCCTCACCGCCGGCGTCGACCTTTCCAACGGCGCGGTGATGGCGTTCGGGACGATCGTCATGACCAAGCTGGCGGTGACGTACCACCTCAACCCATTTCTCGCCATCGCGCTCGGCATCGGCGTTTGCCTCGCGTTTGGCGTCCTCAACGGGGTCCTCGTCGCGGGCCTGCGCCTGCCACCCTTCATCGTCACGCTGGGGACGCTCAACATCGCCTTCGCCCTGACGCACATCACCTCCAATGAGGAGACCATCGCCAATCTACCCGACCCGGTCGTCTATTTTGGAAACACCTTCCGTTTCGCGGGGACGACCATCACGTATGGTTCGGTGCTGGCGGTGGCGCTGACGCTCCTCACCTGGTTCGTGCTGACGAAAACGGTCGGCGGGCGCCACGTGTATGCCACCGGGAACAATCCCGACGCCGCCCGGCTGGCCGGTGTCCGCACACGTCGCGTCTTGCTGGGCGTGTACGCGACCGCTGGTCTCCTCTACGGCATTGCCGCCTTGGTGCTGGTCGGACGAACTGGCGTCGGCGATCCGCAGGCGGGACAGTCGTCCAACCTCGACAGCATCACCGCCGTCGTGGTGGGGGGGACGAGCTTGTTCGGCGGCCGCGGCAGTGTCCTGGGCACGCTGGTCGGGACCCTCATCGTCGGCATCTTCCGCAACGGGCTCCAGTTGCTGGGCGTCGCCGCCATCTATCAATTCCTGATCACCGGCGTCCTCGTCATCCTCGCGGTCGCCGTTGACCAGCTTTCCCGACGGAGGCAGGCATGAGCGCGGTCGAAAAGCGGGTTCCGGTGCTCGAGGCGCGCGGTCTGGTCAAGCGCTACGGCGTCGTCACCGCCCTGAACGGCGCCGACTTCGATGTGTATCCAGGCGAAATCCTGGCGCTGATCGGGGACAACGGGGCGGGAAAGTCCACGATGATCAAGGCCCTGTCGGGGGCGATCGTTCCCGACCAGGGAGAGATCCTTCTGAACGGCACGCTGGTCCACTTCCGCAACCCGCTCGAAGCTCGGCGCAACGGGATCGAGACCGTCTACCAGGATCTGGCCCTGGCCCCGGCGCTCGATATCGCAGAGAACCTCTTCCTCGGGCGCGAGCTGCGCCGCCACGGACTGGTCGGTTCCCTGCTGCGCGTGGCCGATCGGCCACGGATGCTGAGCGAGTCACGGGCGCACATCGCCGACCTGAAGATCAACGTCGGGTCGATGAAGCAGCCGGTCGAAACACTCTCGGGCGGCCAGCGCCAGGGCGTTGCTGTCGCCCGCGCGGCGGCCTTCGCGAGCCGGGTGGTGATCATGGACGAGCCGACGGCGGCGCTGGGCGTCCGCGAGTCGGGAATGGTGCTGGACCTGATCCGTACCGTCCGCGGCCGCGGAACACCTGTCGTGCTGATCAGCCACAACATGCCCCAGGTGTTCGAGATCGCGGACCGGCTCCATGTCATGCGCCTGGGCCGCCGAGTCGCGACCATCACCCCGGCGTCGCATACCATGACCGAAGCGGTCGCGCTGATGACGGGTGCGACCTCATTCCAGGGCAAAGGGGGATAGGCGTGATGGACATGATGCAGGACGGCGACCGCTACACCCGGATGCCCTTCCGGCGAACCGGCCGCAGCGGGCTGATGCTGCCCGCGATGTCGCTCGGGCTCTGGCAGAACTTTGGCGGCGACCGGCCGATCGAGACGCAGCGGGCGATCATCCGGCGCGCCTTCGACCTTGGCATCACCCATTTCGACCTCGCGAACAACTACGGTCCGCCCTACGGTTCGGCCGAGGAGAACTTCGGCCGGATCTTGATGACCGACCTGGCGGGGCGTCGCGACCAACTGGTGATTTCCACGAAGGCCGGCTACGACATGTGGCCGGGGCCGTACGGGATCTGGGGATCGCGGAAGTACCTGCTCGCCAGCCTGGACCAGAGCCTGCATCGCATGGGGCTGGACTACGTCGACATCTTCTACTCGCATCGCTTCGACCCACAGACGCCGCTCGAAGAGACGATGGGGGCGCTAGACACCGCCGTGCGGCAGGGCAAGGCGCTCTATGTCGGGATCTCGTCGTATTCTGCGAATCGTACGAAAGAAGCCGTCGCCATTCTCCGCAAGCTGGGAACGCCGCTGTTGATCCACCAGCCGTCCTATTCGATGCTAAACCGCTGGATCGAGCCCGACCTCCTCGACGTCCTCGGCAAAGAAGGTGTCGGCTGCATCACCTTCTCCCCGCTGGCGCAGGGTCTGTTGACCGACCGCTACTTGAACGGCGTCCCGCCCGGCTCCCGGGCCAGTCAGTCTGGGTCGTTTTCTAAAGACATGCTGACCGAACAGACGCTCGGAAGGGTGCGATCCCTGAACCAGATGGCACAGCGGCGCGGCCAGACGCTGGCGCAGATGGCACTGGCGTGGACGCTGCGCGACCCACGGGTGACGTCGACACTGGTCGGCGCCAGCAGCGTCGCGCAGCTCGAACAGAATGTCGCCGCCCTGGACAAGCTCGAGTTTTCCGCCGACGAGCTCCGCGAAATCGATCGCCACGCAACCGACAGCGGCATCAATCTGTGGGCGGCGTCGAGTAAGGAGTAACGCCCCCACCCGGTGTGGCCTTGACCGCCGGGTCGACCTGTGCTATTCATGCGCTGAGCAGCGTCAGGAAGGGCAAAAACATTTGAAGACGTCGCCGCTGAACGATCGACACTCCAATGATTCCTTAAGGCCTGCGGACGAATGCCCGTGGCCGCGGCCATTTCCCGAGGGATTCGACCAATGCCCGGTTTTCGCGCCCCTGCCGTTCAGCCCGACTGACAGCCGTGACAACCCGCTTCCCCAGGTACTGACCTGCCGGCACCTGGTCAGCCGGGCGTTCGAGCAACGCAAGGTTGGATGGTATGGGGCGTGCGAAATCGGCGACGCGGCGGCGCGACGAGCCTACCTCGAACGCAGGATTCTCGCGGTCGCAAAGCCCGTTTCTTAGACGACCGCCGATGCGATTCTGGCGGCCGCCGCCACCAGGTCGGCGTTCCGCTGAGGCCGGGTTCCGTCTGGCAGTAGCAAGGTGTCCTCCAGGCCGATCCGCACGTCGTAGCCGTGGACCAGGGCATCCTCCAGGAGCATCCACGCCGCCGCATCATGGCCGTGCTGGACACGCGGAAGGTGGATGCCACTGCCCTCGAGCACTCGGCCGATGACGGCGGCGGCCCGAATCGGATCGCTGGCCCCCGGCTCGACCTCGACCAGGACGCGCAGGCAGCGTTCGACGAAGTCGCTGTCGACGAAGGCGCGCGCGTCTGCCACGGAGCCGAGGCCGGCCTCGATCTCGATCCCCCGGTCCACTAGCAAGGTGCAGAGCTCGTCGGTGCCGTCCTCGGAAAAGTTCACGGAAGCGAAGTCCGGCAGGACGGTCCAGCGTTCGATGACATCGAGCCGCCGGCCGCTGGTACCGCTGATCCACAACCCGGTGGTCAGACCGATCGGGAGCCCGGGACAGCGGTCGCGGATCGCTTCGATTGCCGCCGCGCAGGCGTCGGGCTCGAGGGTCTCCTGGCCGCCCATGCCGCGTGGATGAATGTGGACGGCGCCGGCTCCGGCGTTTCGGCATTGGAGCGCGTCGTCGGCGAGCGCCGCTGGAGACAAGGGCAGCGCCTCATGTTCGTCCGCTCGCCGGCTGCCGTTCAAGCACGCCTTGATTAGCACTGGCATCGATTGTATTTGTAACGCGCGGTCTCCGATCGGCGTTGTGTAGCTGAGCTATCGAGAAGGAGGCGGGGAACGAACGGGACATCGGCGGAGCAAAGCTTTGAAGACCTCTACCGGCAGCTGTACGTTCCGCTGCTCCGAGCCTCGACGGCCATCACCCTCGACCTGGAGGTAGCGCGCGAAATTACCCATGAAGCATTCATGCGATTGTGGGAGCGGCGGGACAAGCTGGCGGCGGACTCTAACGAGAAGGCCTGGCTCATGCGGGTCGCCGTGAACCTCGCCATCAGTCATCGGCGGGGCTTCATGGTCAGCCTTCGTCATCGCGTCGCTGCGCCGTCATCGCCCGACCCCGCTGCCGTCGCGATCACGCGGCTGGAGGGAGATAAGGTGCGCAAGGCGTTGCTGATGCTGCATCCTCGGGAGCGAGCGGTCCTCGCGTTGCGCTACGGACGGGAGATGAGCTTTGCGGAAATTGGCGTCATCCTCGGCCAGCCTGAGGGAACTGTGCGCACTTCGTGCCATCGGGCGGTGCAGAAACTTCGAGTGCGATTGAGTGATTGGGTGTTCGACAAGACCGTCGAAGCCCACGAAGATCCGACCGTGGTGGTGAAGGCCTGATGTTGACCGAGCAGGAAGTCGAAGTCCAGCTGACGAGCTTCTATCGCACGATGGACGAGACCATCGAAGAGCGTGCGCCCGCCTGGCGCCCGGGACTGAGTCGGTTGCGTGGTGGTCCATCGTGGCGGGTGCAGCTGATGGCGACGGCGGCGTTGCTGGTTCTGGCGCTCGGCGTCGGCCTGCTTGTCCGTGAGGCGCGGCTGATCAAGCCGACATCACCCGTTAGCTCCCCGACACCCCGGGCGGGCTCAGCGCAACTGGTCACGCTGATGAATCCGGTGCACCCCATCGGCCTGCTCAGCGAAGGACAGGGCTGGGAAGTGAGTGGGAACTCGCTCAACATGACCAGCACTGACGGCCGTAGCTGGCACGACATCACGCCGGCGAACTCGCAGGGTAACTGCTGCGCGGTCTTCTTTATCGACCCGATGCACGGCTGGGCGGGGGGCGCGTGGTCCAAGGCATCGCCGACCCTCAAGATTTTCTGGACTGCGGACGGCGGCGCCACCTGGTCGCAGGTTGGTGAGCCTGGCCCAACGTCGAGCGCGCCGTGCTGCCCGACCATGGATTTCATCGACGCGAACCACGGATGGCTGATTTACAACGATAGCCAGGCCTTCGCGGCAGGCACCGGGTTCACTGGAAAGCTGATGCAAACCAGTGACGGCGGTGCACACTGGACGGCGCTGCCCGATCTGCCTGCCGTGGCGGCCCAGCGCCCGTTCTTCGCGGACACCTCGCTGCATTTTATTGACAGCCACACGGGGTGGTACGTCGGCTGGAATGACCAGATCACGCAGCACCTGTACATCACGCACGACGGCGGCCAGTCCTGGTTGGAACAACACGTGCCGAGTCCCCCGGCCGAAAGCGCACAGTCGAGGTACATCGCGGTGCCGTCATTCCTCGGCACCAGCCGAGGCATCCTGCCGATTACTACCAGCGATGGCCACGTCTTCGTCGATGTCTCCAACGACGGCGGCCGCACCTGGACGCTGGACCCCGCGATGTCGGCCGTCTTTCCCCAAAACGGGCGACAGCCGGCCACGATTGGCATGGCTGCGCCGACCTTTGTCGGCAACGGAGTTGTCGCGCTGGTGGTGGGCGGCGATCTCGAGCTCTACACCGGCAATGGGTGGAGAACGATCGCGCCGGCCGGAGCCGCCGGTGGCATCTACGACATTCAGTTCGCGAACTCGCGAGTCGGTTGGGCGCTGATCGCCCACCAGTGCCAGGTGGTCTGCTCTTCGCAGTACGAGCTGCGGAAGACGATCGACGGCGGCGTCACCTGGACTTCCGTTGGTTCTTAAGCACCGCTAGCCGTCGGCGGCGCATCGGTGATGGCGTTATCCTAAAACGCTGCGCCCATGAAAACCGCCGAACGCCAGCAGCTCACGCCGGAACTGGTGGCCCGTTATCCGCGTCCAGGGATGGCGATACCGGGCCGGCTTCGTTATTCGCCGGACGCGAGGGTCGTCACCTACCTGTTCAGTGGGCGAGGGGACCTGGTTCGAGACCTGTGGCGGCTGGACATGTCGAGCGGTCGAAAAGAGCACTGGCTGTCTGCGCCAGGTGAGGCGGTAACGGAGGAGAACATCTCGCGTGAGGAGGTCCTCCGGCGCGAGCGCCTTCGGCTGCGCGAGACCGGGATCACCGAGTACTTCTGGGCCGAGAAGGCCAACGTCATGCTGCTGCCGCTGCGCGGCGATCTCTATCGCTGGGCGGAAGGGAAGGTCGCCCGTTTGACGGCAGGCGGCGTCATCGATCCGAAGATCACCGATGACGGCCGCATCGTCTTCTTCGTCCGCGACGGCGATGTCTGGACGGTCGATCAGGCAGGCGAGCGCCGGCTCACTTCGCACCCGCCCGGCACCACCAACGGGCTGGCGGAATTCGTCGCCCAGGAGGAGCTCGACCGGTTGAGCGGATACTGGCCATCACCCCACGGCGACCTGGTCGCCTTCGAGCAGGTCGATGAGTCGCACATCCCGATCTACCCGATCGTGCACCAGGGCAAGGCGGCGCTGGAGATCGAGGAGCATCGGTACCCCTTTACCGGCGCCGAGAACGCCCGGGTCAAGCTCGGCGTGGTGTCCGTTGAGTCCGGCGAGACGACCTTCATGGACCTCGGCAGCGGGGAGGGCTACGTCGCTCGCGTCGATTGGCATCCGGATGGTCGCCTGCTGGTCCAATGGCTCTCTCGGGACCAGACCCGCCTTGAGCTCCTGGCGTTCTCTCTCCCTCCCCCTCTGGGGGAGGGTAGGGTGGGGGCCCATCCGATCCTGGTTGAGAAGGCTGACCCCTGGGTCAATCTCCACCACGACCTGCACACGATCGAAGCGACCGGAGAATTCACCTGGTCGTCCGAGCGAACCGGCTTTCGACACCTATATCTGTACGCGCCCGACGGAAAACTGATCCGGCAGCTCACGAGCGGCGACTGGCTGGCGGAGGCAACGATCGCTTTGGACGAGAAAGGCCGCCAGCTGTACTTCGTCGGGTGGCGAACGAGCCCACTCGAGCGCCAGCTGTTTCGCGTTTCGCTCGACGGTGGCGAGCCGGAGCAACTGACGTCGGAGCGGGGCATCCACGGCGCCGTGATCGCACCAGACTTTTCGAGCTTCGTCGATGTCTGGGACAACCGCGAGCACCCGCCGAGCATCACCGTGCGGAGCATGGCCGGGGCGCCCCAACATGTCCTCCACGAGGCGGCGCCGAACGACCTGGAATTACGGGCGCCGGAGCTACACCAATTTCGAACCAGTGACGGCGTGGAACTGCACGCGGCGGTGTACCGGCCGGCGCACTCCGGCAAAGCGCCGATGGTTGTCGAGGTCTACGGCGGTCCGGGGCCGCAAATGGTCAATGACAGCTGGGCTCAGACGGTCGACCTGCGAGCCCAGTGGCTGGCGCAGCATGGCTTTGTCGTTCTCAAGGTGGATAATCGCGGCTCGGCGCGCCGTGGGCTGGCCTTCGAGGCGGCGATCAACCGACGCATCGGCCAGATCGAAGTCAAAGACCAGGTCGAAGGCGTGCGTTGGCTTGGCACGCTGGGTTTCGCCGATACCTCGCGCGTCGGCATCTATGGTTGGAGCTACGGTGGCTTCATGACGCTGATGGCGCTGTTCACGGCACCGGATGTCTTCAAGGCCGGCATCGCCGGCGCACCGGTCACGTTTTATGAGGGCTACGACACCGCCTACACGGAGCGGTACATGGGAACGCCGCAGGACAATCCCGAAGGCTACCGGCTCGGCTCGCCGCTGACCTACGCCGATCAGCTGCGCGCCCCGCTGCTCGTAGTGCACGGCATGATCGACGAGAACGTCCATTTCCGCCACACCGCGCGGCTGATGCAGGCGCTGATCGACGCCGGCAAGCCCTTCGAATCGCTGATCTATCCCAACGAACGGCATATGCCGCGCTCGGAGAAGGACCGCGTCGACATGGAGCGGCGTCTCCTCGAATTCTTCCAGCGCAATCTGTAGGGCAGCGTGATCAAGGCGTTGGTCTTCGACTTCGACGGGCTGATCGTCGACACCGAAGTGCCGATCTTTCGAGCGTGGCAGCGGATTTACCGTGAGCATGGCCAGGAGCTGCCGCTCGATCGCTGGCTGACCATCATCGGCACGTCCTCCGGTTCATTCGATCCGGTGCAGGAGCTCGGAGACCGGATGGGGGAGCACCTCGATGAAAAAGCACTCGACACATTGGAGCGGCTCTACTACGCCGAGTCGACCGCCTTGCAGCAGCTGCTGCCTGGGGTTGCCGAATACCTGGCGATCGCGCACCGCCTGGGGCTCAAAACGGCGATCGCGTCCAGCTCGACCCGGAAGTGGGTGATGGAACATCTCGAGCGTTTCGGCATTGGCGGCCAATTCGATGCCATCGTGTGCCGAGAAGACGTGAAGCGGACCAAGCCGGATCCGGAACTCTACCGGACGGCGTTGCAGCGACTGGGTGTACCGCCGGACGAGGCGATCGCGTTGGAGGACTCCAGCAACGGGATCCTCGCCGCGAAAGCGGCTGGGCTCTACTGCGTCGTGGTGCCCAATCTGCTGACGGTCGACCTCGATCTCACTCAGGCCGACCTACGCCTGTTGTCCCTGGAGGCGATGTCGCTGCTGGCGCTGCTCGAGACGGTCAACCGCGCAAAGCCCTCATGAAGCGCTGGACGAACCTGGCGCTCTTCGTACTCCTAGGCGTTGCCTTTACCACTGGATGGATCGCCTTCTTCTACAGCACGGCTCCGTCGCGCGCCTCGCTGATCGTTCACGCGGTTAGCGGCTATGCGATCGTCGCGCTGACTCCCTGTAAAGCCGTCATCGCCGCTCATGGCATTAAGCGGCGACGCCCTGGCTGGTGGGCGTCATTGGTGTTTACCGGTCTGGTGATCGCATCCGTGCTGGCCGGCATCCTTCATTCGACCGGCCTTCTGGTGGCTGCCGGGCCATTCAGTGCGATGGAGGTCCATGTCGGCGCCGCGCTGGTCGCCATCCCGTTCGCGGTGTGGCACGTCATCGCCCGACGCATCCCGATGCGCGCCGTCGATTTCTCGCGTCGAAGTCTCTTGCGTGCGGGCACGCTGGCGGCCGGCGCCGGCCTCGCCTATGGTGCGGGCGAAGTCGCGGTGCGGCTGCTCAGCCTGCCCGGCTCGACGCGGCGCTTGACCGGGTCGTATGAGTACGGCTCGTTGCAACCGGCGCAACTGCCCGTGACGCAGTGGCTCTTCGACGCGGTGCCGTCGGTCGATCCGGCGACCTGGCGGTTGGCGCTGCGGGCTGGGACTGCCGTGCGCGAATGGACCTACGCCGAGTTACTCGCATTCGACGACCGTGTGGAGGCGACTCTCGACTGCACCGGCGGTTTCTACTCCACGCAGGACTGGTCGGGCGTCTGGCTCAGCAAGCTATTGACCCCCCACCCCAACCCTCCCCCGCAAGGGGGGAGGGAGATAAGCGTGTATGTTCGGTCGCTCACAGGGTACGATCGCCGATTTGGCATCGGGGAGGCGAATCGTCTGTTGATCGCGACCAGGCTCGGTGGAATGCCGCTCGATCCCGGGCATGGCTTCCCGGTGCGGCTCGTGGCGCCCGACCGGCGTGGTTACTGGTGGGTCAAGTGGGTGACCGCGATCACGATCGATGAGCTGCCTTCCTGGTGGCAACTGCCATTCCCGGTTCAGTAACCCGATTCAGTAACCCACTGAAGGTCGGCGGCTCCCCATGTCGATCCGGTCGGAAGCCGTTCGTATCATAAGCGGCCCCGGTGTGGAAAGGCCGCGTGTCATCAACATCAAGGAGGAGCTTCAATGACCAGAATCGTTGTCTTCATGAATCTAACGCTCGACGGCGTCATGCAGGCGCCAGGCCGCCCCGACGAGGACGTCCGTGGCGGCTTCGCGCACGGCGGCTGGGCGATGCCCTACGCCGATCCGGCCATGGGCAAGGTGGCCGCAGAAAGCATGGCCACGACCGGTGCCCTGCTCTTTGGTCGTCGCACCTACGAGGACTTCTACTCCGTGTGGCCCCATCGGAAGAACAACCCCTTCACCGAGGTGCTCAACAATACCCGGAAGTACGTTGCGTCAGCGACACTGAATGAGCCGCTGCCGTGGAGCAACTCCACGCTCCTCAAAGGCGACGCGGCGAACGCGGTGGCCGAACTCAAGGCGCGGCCGGGCAAGGATATTGTGGTGCTCGGCAGCGGAGCGCTGCTGCAGTCGCTGATGTCTCACAACCTGATCGATGAGTACGTACTCCAGATCCACCCGCTCGTGCTCGGATCGGGGAGCCGTCTCTTTAACGACGTTCCGTCCGCCCGCCTCCGGCTTGTCGGCACCACGACGACGACCACCGGCGTGGTGATCGCGACGTACCAGCCCGCCGAACCGACCACGGCGCAGACGAAGGCCGGCGCGGAGCCCGCGGTAGTGTCAAGCAGGAACATCAGATGAAGCAGTACCTGCTGGCGATCAACCAACCCGACGGACCACCTCCGCCGACCTTGGACATGGAGAAGATCACGCGGGACGCCGACGCCGTGATTCGTGAGATGAAGGCCGCCGGCGCGTGGGTCTTCAACGGCGCCTTGCACCCCGCGAGCACGGCGACCGTGGTGCGGCTCGAGGCCGGCCAAATACTCACCACCGACGGTCCATACGCCGAGGCAAAGGAGCATATCGGCGGCGTCGCGGTCATCAAAGCGCCCGATCTCGACGCGGCGCTCGAATGGAGTCACAAACTTGCCCGCGCGATCCCACTCCCCATCGAGGTACGGCCGTTCCAGGAGGAGGCCGAGGACTGATACCAGGCGCGCCGGGCCTCGCAGCCTCCGAGATTGACCATGTGTTCCGCCAGGAGTACGGTCGCGCCGTGGCCGTCCTGGTCCGGGTCTTCGGCGACATCGACGTTGCCGAGGAGGCCGTCCAGGATGCGTTCACGGCGGCGGTGCAACGGTGGCCGTCTACCGGACTGCCTCACAGCCCGGCGGGATGGATCATCACCACAGCCCGCAACCGAGCGATTGATCGCTTCCGGCGCGAAGCGTCGCGCTTGGACCGGCATGCCCAGGCGGCGATGCTCCATGCCGGCAGCCAGCCGGCCGAGGGGGGCGCTGTGCGCGACGATCAGCTGCGCCTGATCTTCACCTGCTGTCACCCGGCGCTTGGGCCCGGCGTTCAGGTTGCGCTAACGCTCCGGCTCCTCGGCGGGCTCACCACCGCCGAGATCGCGCGCGCCTTCCTGGTACCGGAACCGACCATGGCCCAGCGACTCGTCCGGGCCAAGGGCAAGATTCGCGACGCGAGAATCCCTTATCGGGTGCCACGCGAGGCCGACCTCCAGGGCCGCCTTCGGGCCGTACTGGCCGTGATCTATCTCATCTTCAACGAGGGCTACACGGCCAGCTCCGGAGATCGCCTTGTCCGAGAGGATCTTTGCAGCGAGGCCGTCCGCCTCGGACGGCTCCTGGCCGAACTCATGCCGGACGAACTGGAAGTCAAGGGGCTGCTCGCGCTGATGCTGCTGGTGGAGTCGCGTCGGGCCTCGCGAACGAACTCGGACGGCGACCTCGTGCTGCTGGCCGACCAGGACCGCGGCCTCTGGGATCGCAGCCTGATCGCCGAAGGCCAGGCGATCGTCCGGGAATGCCTGCAGCGCAACCAGCCCGGCCCGTATCAGATCCAGGCGGCGATCCAGGCGGTGCATAGCGATGCGCCGACCGCGGCCGCCACCGACTGGTGGCAGATCGTGCAGCTGTACAACCAGCTCCTGACGCTCGCTCCGAGCCCGGTCGTGGCCCTCAACCGCGCCGTGGCGGTGGCGGAGGTGGAGGGACCGGATGCGGCGCTTGCTCTAGTCGACGACCTCGGCCTCGATGGCTACCACCTGTTCCACGCCATCCGCGCCGATCTGCTCCGACGCCTGGGCCGTGACGCGGAGGCGGCGCTTGCGTATGAGGCGGCGATCGCCAGCACGGAGAATGCGACCGAGCGCCACTTCCTGGAGCGCAACCGCCAGGCGCTCCACCCCTAGTCCCGCTGCAGTAACCGGCGGCGTCAGAAGCGGTGCAGAATCGGGATGCGCGGCGCGATCACATAGTTCAGCTGGATCAGGAAGATCAGCGTGATGCTCACCCAGGTCGGAAAAAAGATGCAGGTGGCTGTTGCGATCGCATACAGGGACTGGGCGATCAAAATCCGGCCGCGCATCAGTGAGGTAGCCGCAGGCAGCTCAGTCTCCTTGAACAAGCCGGCGCGAAGTCCGTAGTGGAGCCCCGCGAGTAGCGTCATGCCAAGGAATACGATATTGAGCCAGTACTCGACGAGCGCGACACGAAGGGTTGGAAAGCGCGCCAGCAATGCGGTCGAGAAGGGCACGAGGGTCACGCTCAAGAGGAACGCGAGCTGAAGCCAGGAGTAGTTGCGATCGCTTCGGGCCAGCAGGTTGAGCTGCGTTCCCTGGCCAACCCAGAAGATGCCGAGGGTCATAAAACTCATCGTGTAAACCAGTACGTTCGGGCCGAGCTGCAGGAGTGCTTGCCAGAGATCTCCCTCTGTGCGTACAGCCGTCAGCGCTGGGACCGATAGGCCCAGGACGAGCAGCGTCATCCCGACCGAGAAGATGCCGTCCGAAATTCCGGCGAGGCGATCGAGGTTCGTACCAGCGAACTCGTTGAAGCGGCGCCGGTTCCCCGGGAGCAGATTCACGCGCTAAGAATGACAGAGGTGATCAAATCCAGGGGCCTGCGCCGATCCGCAATTGCATCGCAACGACCCTGGGTGCATACTCCGCTGAAGCGGCCAATGGAACCGATTGTGCTGTTCGGGATTCAATTCACGCTGAGCTTGCTGGCCTACTTGCTCATCGCGTTCTGGTACGTGGCGCCCCGCCTGTCCCGGCTGCCACGGGAGCTGGCCCTGGTGCCGCTGCTCTGGGTGCACGCATTCCGCACCGTCGGCGGAACGATCCTGGCTCCGGGCGCGGTGGGACCCGGCGTGCCGACGGAGTTCCGGACGATGATCGGATATGGCGACCTGATAACGGCATTCCTCGCCCTGCTGGCATTGGCCGCCCTTCGCACCCGCTTCTCAGGCGCCATCGCGTTGGTCTGGCTGACCGTCATTGTCGGGATGGTCGACACCGTGAATGCGATCATCCAGTCAATGCGCTTCAACGTCTTCACCTACGCGCTTGGCGTGAATTGGGTGATCGTGACGATCTACGTCCCAGCGTTGCTGGTGAGCAGTCTTCTGATCTTCATACAGCTGCTCGGCCGCAGACGCTCCGCCACCAGCCCTTAGCGTCGGCTTCCGACTGTCGATTTGAGCGGGGCCCGTTCGACGAAATAGTAGGCAAGCTCAAGATTCACAGGAGGACGACATGAGGCTGGTT
Source organism: Candidatus Dormiibacterota bacterium (assembly GCA_035602295.1). Classification (GTDB taxonomy): domain Bacteria; phylum Chloroflexota; class Dormibacteria; order CF-121; family CF-121; genus CF-13. Next base: position 14,787 of record DATNMN010000044.1, read on the forward strand.
GCGACGGAATACCTGTCGCTCGACGGAGTGTTCGAAGAGCCGGGACACTGGTCGGGCCCGTTCTTCAACGACGAGGCGGGGCAGTTCAAGTGGGCCGAGCTGCAAGCAAGCGATGCGTTGCTGCTCGGACGCAAGACCTATGCAGGCTTCGCGGCCGCCTGGCCCAACATGAAGGGCACCGGCGAGTTCGGCGAAAGAATGAACACCATGACCAAATACGTCGTCTCCTCGACGCTGGACAAGGTCGAATGGCCGGGCTCGAAGTTGGTCAAAGGGGATCTGGCAGCGGAGATACGGCGGCTCAAGCAGGAGCCAGGCCATGACCTCCTGCTGTCCGGCAGCGCGCAGCTCTTCAATGCACTGATGAAAGAGAACCTGATCGATCTGTATCGGTTCATGGTGCACCCGGTCGTGCTTGGAAAAGGCAAGCGGCTCTTCGCTGATGGAAACGAAAAGAGAGTCCTCGAGCTGGCCGAGACCAAGAGGTTCAGCTTGGGCATCGTCATCATGGAGTACCGGCCCGCCAAAACGCAGTAGCCGGCAGCAAACTGAGACCCCAAAAAAGCCTAGCCCGTAACGTCCCACCAGAGGGTCGTAAGCGCACGCGGCTCTGGCGACAAACGCCAGAGTCCGTCGCGCTCGGCCGCGTGCTGCAGAACGATGGCGCGGACCTCATCCTCCCGCGCGGGATCGAGGCATATCGTTCGGCGCATCCAGGAGACCAGTTCCTCGAGGCTCTGAAAGCCGCCGCGTTGCTGCGATTCCCACAGCTCAACGTACGGCTCGATGCCGCCTTCGCGCATCACGGCGACCGCGTCCTCCCAGGTCGGCCCTTCCGGCCGCTCGAGATTCCAGAAATGCCGCCACAGCTCCCGTTCCAACGACCGATTCCGCGGATGGGAGCGGGTGATCTCGACCACTACGCGCCGCGTTGCCGCGTCGTTCAGCGCGCTGACGAACGGCATCAGGTCGGCCACGTTGTAGAGGACATGGCCGCAGACGACCACGCTGGCCTGTCCCGCCTGAGGGGCGACGTCCGGCCAGCGTCCGAGAATGGTGACGTCCGCCGGACTCTTCTCGAGCATGGTGGGTGCACTGTCGACGGCGACGATCCGCTGGGCAGGCGGGCGGAGCGGTAGCGACATCGCACAACGGCCGGCGCCGACGTCGATAACGGTGTCTCCGTCCGCCAGTGCCTCGAGGGCACGACGATGCGACAGGGAGATGTCGGGCTGTTTGCTTTCGAACAGCGCGACCGGAAGAGCCCACGGATCCTCGCGCGCCTGCGCAAGGATCGAATCGGGGATCGCCCACGACGCGAGCGCATCCTTCCAGCGCGTCACGGCGTCAGGCGCTTGACTCACCTCAGGTTAGTGGCGGGCGTCGGCAGCTGATTGGCGCGTAATGTCTGGCAGCCGCTCAAACGCGTAGTAGACCGCGAGAGCCGCGCAGACGACGACGACGGCGATCGGGCTGAACTGGCTGAGCGGAATGCAAGCGAGGTAGACGAGCGAGCCGACGGAGAAACGCGGCCATGCTTGCATGGCCGCTTGCCGGTCTACGTTTGGCGCCAGTAAGTGGGGGTGCGTCAGTGCGTAGATCCAGACGGCGCCAAAAAAGAGCGCGATTACGGACGCATTGATCGCATAAAGGCCCGCGGCGGTGTTGGCGTCGGTCGGCACCAGGATATTGGCACCAAGTTCGGCAGTGGAGAAGGGGATGAAGACGATCGCCATCAGGAGAAGCAAATTGAGGAACAGAAGGGGGCGATCCAGGCGGGCGATGCGCTCGAACAAGCCATGGTGGTTCATCCACATCACCCCGATCGTGAGAAAGCTCGCCACGTAGGCGGCGTACTTCGGCCAGGCCGCCAGCAATGCGGCCAGCAACCCGCCCGGTGCGCTCTTGTCGATCGTGATGTTAAAGATCAACAGGGTGGCCGCGACCGCGAAGACGCCGTCGCTAAACGCCTCGACGCGCCCTTTGCTCATGGCGCATCGAGGATAGCCGGTCGCTAGGCGATCAATGCCGCTTGAACAGGACCCGGAAGCGGCCGGCTTCCATCCACGCGACCGCGATGCCCAGCGGGACGAGCAGGAGTTCGACCGGGATCGCCGTCGTCAGGGCCCGCCCTGGTGTGATCGTCGGCAGGGCTTCTCCCATCAGAAGCGCGATCGAGAGGGAAAGACCAGCCGCGGCCAGACCGGCAAGCGCCGCG
>DATNMN010000045.1:0-7773 GCA_035602295.1 Candidatus Dormiibacterota bacterium
TTCCTCAACGAGGACACCCAGGAGCTCAACCTGCTCTACCGGCGCAACGACGGGACCCTGGGGCTGGTCGAAGCCGACCTGAGTTGACCTCGAGCGCCCGTTTGGGTGGCGGGACGGCGGGTATGCTTACTGGTTGCAACCCAACGTGTAATCCATGAGCGTTCTTACTAAAGTCTTAGGCGATCCCAACGCGCGCGAGGTCAAGCGGCACCGCGAGCGGGTCGCCGAAATTACCGAGCTCGAGCCGCTGATCGAGAAGCTCTCTCCCGAGGAACTCAAGGCCAAGACCGCCGAGTTCCGTGAGCGGTTGGCGAATGGAGAGCAGCTCGACGACGTGCTGGTGGAGGCGTTCGCCGTCGTCCGGGAGGGGGCCCGCCGCACCATCGGGTTGCGGCCCTTCGACGTGCAGCTGGTCGGCGGCATCGTGCTCCACCAGGGCACCATTGCCGAGATGAAGACCGGCGAGGGCAAGACGCTGGTCGCGGTCCTGCCGCTCTACTTGAATGCCCTCGAGGGCAAGGGCGCGCACCTGATCACCGTCAACGACTACCTGGCCCGCCGCGACGCCGGCTGGAACGCGCCGATCTACCACGCGCTCGGCATGAGCGTGGCGGTCATCGGTCACGAGATGTCACTGGTCTACGACCCCGACTACCTCGACGAGACGCACCCGGATCCCCGGTTGCAGCACCTGCGCCCCGTGACCCGGGCGGAGGCCTACCAGGCCGACATCACCTACGGGACGAACAGCGAGTTCGGCTTCGACTACTTGCGCGACAACATGGCGGTCGACCTCTCACAATGCGTGCAGCGCGGCCTGAATTTCGCCATCGTTGATGAGGTCGACAGCATCCTCATCGATGAAGCGCGAACCCCGTTGATCATCTCGGGGCAGGCACAAGAGTCGACCGAGAAGTACTACCAGTACGCCAAGCTGATCCCGCGCCTCGCCACCGAGGACTTCACTGTGGACGAGAAGACGAAGTCGGCGGCCCTGACCGAGGAGGGGATCGCCAAGATCGAGCGCTGGACCGGCATCAAGAACGTCTACGAGTTGGAGCATGTCGATGAGGCGCACCAGATCAACCAGGCGCTCAAGGCCTTCACGCTCTACAAGCGCGACCGCGATTACCTGGTCAAGGACGGCGAGGTGATCATCGTCGATGAGTTCACCGGCCGCCAGCAACCCGGCCGTCGCTGGGCCGACGGACTGCACCAGGCGGTTGAAGCGAAAGAAGGCGTCAAGGTGCAGCAGGAGACGCAAACCCTGGCCACCATCACCTATCAGAACTATTTCCGCCTCTACACCAAGCTGGCGGGCATGACCGGGACCGCGGTCACCGAGGCCGAGGAGTTCGACAAGATCTACAAGCTGCAGGTGGTCGTGATCCCGACCCACAAGCCGATGATCCGGGAGGACAATCCCGACCTCATCTACAAGACCGAAGACGCGAAGTTCAACGCGGTCGCCGACGAGATCCAGGAGGTCGCCAGCGCCGGCCGCCCTGTCCTGGTCGGGACGGTGTCGGTGGAGAAGTCGGAGCGGTTGGCGCGCTTGCTGGAAAAGCGCGGCGTTCGGCACGAAGTGCTCAACGCCAAGCAGCACGAACGCGAAGCCCTGATCGTCGCCAACGCCGGCCAGCCCGGCGCGGTGACGATCGCGACCAACATGGCCGGCCGTGGTACCGACATCGTGCTCGGGCTCGGCGTCGCGACCGGTGGCGGACTTCACATCGTCGGCACCGAGCGGCACGAGAGCCGCCGGATCGACAATCAGCTCCGCGGTCGTGCCGGCCGCCAGGGTGACCCGGGTTCCTCGCGCTTCTTCCTGGCGCTCGACGACGACTTGATGCGCATCTTCGGTGGCGATCGGATCAAGGGCATGATGAACATGCTCCGCGTCGCCGACGACGAGCCGATCGAATCGCGCATGGTGTCGCGCCAGATCGAGGGAGCGCAGACCAAGGTCGAGGGGCACAACTTCGACGCTCGTCGCTACCTCGTCGAGTACGACGACGTTATGAACAAGCAGCGCGAGATCATCTACGGCGAGCGCCGCAAGGTCCTCGAAGGCGTCGATCTGCGCGAACTGGTGCTGTCATGGGTGCGCAAGGTGGTCGAGGACGCAGTCAACGAGCGCTGCGAGTCGCGGCATCCCGACAACTGGGACCTCGAAGGCTTGGTGGGTCAGCTGAGCCTGGTCTTTCCGCTGCCCCCCTTCAGCGAGCTCGCTGCCGACGAGTTCGGCGAGACCAAGGAAGCCGTCGTCGAGCGGCTGATGGAGTACGCGCAGACGGCGTACGAGGCCAAGGAAGCCGAGGTGACCGCGCCCATGATGCGGAAGGTCGAGCAGTTCGTGGTGCTCAAGACCATCGACTCCAAGTGGATCAGCTACCTGACGATGATGGAGCACTTCAAGGAAGGCATCGGGCTGCGGGCCTTCGGGCAGAAGGACCCACTGGTCGAGTACAAGAACGAAGCCTTCCAGGCCTTCCAGGAGCTGCTCAACGACATCCAGTTCGACATCGCCTCCACCGTCTTTCGCGTGCAGCTCGTCAACGAACCCCCGAAGCCGCCACCACCCCCACGTCAGGTCATGGGCCCGACCCGGGCGGTCGAGCCGGTTGCCGGAGGCGGCAACGGTGGGTCAAATCCCGCGCAGACGCCGGCGGGCAAGATCGGCCGGAACGACCCCTGCTACTGCGGCAGCGGCAAGAAGTACAAGAAGTGCCACGGCCGCTAGGCAGCAGGCGACTGGCCGTCACCGTTTCGTCGGACGCATCCCTTTGAGAGCGGCCGGTATCTGGCTTCCCAGGAAGTCACCCAGGGTACCGTCCTCGCGAACCTCGTAGTAGCCCGTCTGCCCCCCTCGAGCGTACCGGTACGTCAGGAACATGAGCGCCAGCAACGGGAGCACCAGCGCCGCCGAGGCTCGGGCCAGCAGGAGGCCAATCGCGACCAGGAGGCCCAGGAGCATGGGAATCGCCGAAACCCAGAACCTTTTGCGGTCCACCAGGAGAGCGATCGGACGGTCATCAGGGTCCGTGCTCGCCTGGGGCGCCCATACCATGCGGAGCCAGAGATCGGCTGGCAGCTTAGATTTGTCGACCACAGACCGGTCCTTTCCCAGCGAAGCATACGCCGGAGCGGCTCACGTTCAGGATTGGCCGTCTTCGGGTAGGATTTCCGGCGATGGCTAAGAAGAAGGCTGCGTCGAGCAAGGAGGCGAAAACCGCCGCGCCGAAGGCCCCGGCGGCGAGCCCAGCGGTGCCTGTGCGCCCACCGTTCCGCCGGCCGCAATCGTTGAACTTCGCCGGCGTCGGGCGCAACGACATCTGCCCCTGCGGCAGCGGCAAGCGCTTCAAGAACTGCCACGGAAACTAGTGATGGAAGAGATCCTCGAACACGGCAATGACGTGCTGAAGAAGATTCTTCAGCTCCAGGAGCATCTTTGACCTTCCTGCGAAGGCCGCGCGCCTCGACGCGCTTCAGAACGATCTAAACGACCCCGACCTCTGGCAGGATCCCCCGCGCGCGCAACGGCTCGCGCAGGAAGCCAAAGGGCTGCGCGATGAGCTCTCGGTGTGGCGGAAGCTGGAAACGCGCGCCAAGGACGTGATCGGCCTCGCGGAGATGGCGATCGCGGAGAACGACGGGCATCTGGAGAACACCCTCCGGCACGACCTCGCCGCGCTGGATGCGGATGTCAGCCGTCAGGAGGTCGACCTCCTCTTCGCCAACCCTTACGCGGATAATCCCGCGCTGGTCAGCATCCACGCCGGCGCCGGCGGCACCGACTCGCAGGACTGGGCGGAGATGCTCCTGCGGATGTATCTCCGCTGGGCGGAACGTAACAAGATGCCGGCCGAAATCATCGATGAGTCCCCCGGGGAAGAAGCGGGCTACAAGAGCGTGACGATCCGCATCTCGGGGAAGCGCGCCTTCGGCTGGCTCCGCGCCGAGCGCGGCGTGCATCGGCTGGTCCGGCTGTCGCCGTACGACCAAGCCCACCGGCGGCACACGTCGTTCGCGCTGGTCGAGGTCATCCCGGAGATCGAGGACGACACGGACATCGAGATCCGGCCGGAAGACCTGAAGGTCGACGTCTACCGATCGAGCGGTGCCGGTGGCCAGCACGTCAACAAGACCTCGTCGGCCGTGCGGATGACGCACCTGCCGACCGGCATCATCGTCACCTGCCAGAACGAGCGCTCGCAGATCAAGAATCGCGAACTGGCGCTCAAAGTGTTGCGCTCCCGGTTGGTGGCATTACGCGAGCAGCAGCGGTCAGAGCAGCGCCAGGAGCTGAAGGGTGCCCACCAGTCGAACGAGTGGGGCAGCCAGATTCGAAGCTACGTGCTGCATCCCTACACCCTGGTCAAGGACCATCGCACCGGCCTCGAGGTGGGCAACGTGCAAGCGGTCCTCGACGGCGACCTGGACAACTTCATGGAAGCCTTCCTCCGGCTCGACGCGGGTCGCGAAGGACAGGCCGCCTAGCCGAAAGCGGTCAGGCCGCCAGCGCGAGCTCGGCGGCTGCCGCCACCAGCCGGCGCTCGTTGCGCAAGGCCACCCAGACGCTGCCAAAAATGATTAGCGTCCCGATGAAATAGGCCTCGCCGAAGAGGCGCGTTACGCCAACCGGGAGAAGCTCGAGAATGCCCGGGAGCTGGGGCAGCGGGTGATAGATCAGTAGGTAGTGCAGGGCGGGCCCTACGGAGAAACAGAGCCATGCCGCCAGTAGGAATCGCCCGGCGAGCCGTGACATCGCGCCGGTGAAGGCCTGCCGGATCAGAAGGGCGATCGGCAGGATGAGGATCACCAGGTGGAAGCTCCAGGTCACGCTGCTGATCAGCGGCAGGGCGCTGACCGCGAGCGCGAACTCCAACCCGAGGCGCGCCGGTCGCGACGTCGCGCGGATCACGATGAAGAGCAGGAGCAGGACCAGCGGCCAATCGAGTGCCCGGCCGCACCAGCCGGCGCCGCCACCGGCGTCGGCCGTTGACGGCTGGCAGATCCGAGCCGTGAAGCCCGCCAGCGACTGATTTTCGCGATAGCCGGTCCCAGCCGCCAGGTGCGGCAGCATTTCGCGGAAGTAATAGAGGTTATGAGCGAAGCTGGTCACCGCCAGCCCCAGCAAGAGCCCGGCAAGTCCCGTGACGCCAACGGCGGCAAGCAGTTTCCAGTGCCGGCGCCAGGCGAGATAGGGGAGGAGGGCAAGCGGAAAGAGCTTGAAGACGGCGGCGGTGCCGATGAGCACCCCGCTGAGGAGGTCCTTGCGACGGTGCCAGCTGGCCCAGGCGCCGGTGAGCAGCAGCAGCAAGAGCGTGTTCATGCTTCCCGTCAAGACACTGCTCGCCAGCGGAAAGAAGGTCGTCATCACGGCGGCCAGGCAGAGGAGCTCCGAGCGCCGTGGTCGGCCGATAACGGCGTATACGATCAGCAGGCTGGCCGCCATCGCCGCCTGGATCAGCAGCAGCCAGATCCGCACCGCCAGGTCGTTGGAGACCCAGGTCAGCGGGATCAGGGTGATGGCGAATGCCGGGGGGTAAAGGTAGCCGCTGCTCAGCGACCAGTCCCAGGGGACGTGGTTGCGGATGAAGTTGGCGTACGGGTCGCCGCCGCTCGCGAGCTGCTGCGCCGCAAACAGGTAGTCCTGGAAGTCGTCGGCACGGGGCGCGTGCGGGCCGAGGAGCGGGAGGAGGTAGAGGTACGCGTAGAGGGCGATCAGGAGCGCGATCAGGGCGCTGACGATCACCTGCCGCGGATGAGGCCAGCCCAGGAATCGGCGCACGGCCGTATAACCGGGGAAACGGGCTAGTCACGCCCGGCGTTACACGGCCGTTACGCGCCCCACCTCGAGTCCTTTGTGGTTTCGCAGTGTCGGGTGAGCAAAGGGCTCGAGGGCCTGCTGCTCGGCCGGCGAAAGCCAGCCCAGGTCGGCCAGCGTCGCCATGACGGCAGCGGAGAGCCAGGTGCCATCCACATCTTCCAGCTTGAGGGCAAGGCCGACACCCGACCGCCGGTCGGCGGTGCAGTGCGCGCCGGCGGCGCCGCCCTTGGCGAGCAGCCGGCCCTGGGTCACCTCCATCAACGCGGTGTCGAAGCGTTTTGTCCCGCCGACGAGGAAGGGATGCGTCGTCATCGCCTCCACCGCCGTCATCGCCGCGGTGTCGTCGGAGGTCACGAGCTGGGCAAAGCTGCTTGCCATGGCGGAGAGTGGCACGGCCGGGTTGGGCGCGCTACAGCCATCGATGCCGTAGACGACGTCGCTGGTCGGGCAGCCCGTGAATTCCTCGATCACCTCGCGAATGCGCTGTTGCACCGGATGAGAAGGATCGAGGTAACTCGCGAGCGGGGCGTGCAGCACCCGCGCGGTCGCCAGCATCCCGCTGTGCTTGCCGGAACAGTTGTTGAAGACCGCCAGCGGCTCAGTCATCTCGCGCCGGACGACGCTGGCCGCGGCCTCGTCGTACGGCCAGTGGGCGCCGCATTGCAAGGCGGACTCGTCGAGCTCAGCATGCGCAAGCAGGTCGCGAACGACGGCGACATGCCGGGGCTCGCCGCTGTGGGACGCGCAGATGATGGCGACGTGTTCGGTGGTGAGCTCAAAGCGCTCGACGATGCCGCTGCGCAAGGCGGCGACCGCCTGGAAGGGCTTGGCGCACGAACGGAAGTACGTCGGACGGCTCGGGTCGCCCTGCGAGGCGACGATCGTGCCCGTGCCATCGACCGCGGCCAGGTGCCCTCGCTGGAGTCCCTCCTCGACCTCGCCCCGCTCGATGCGCATCAGGGGGACGGCCGAGGTGGGCATTCGCCTGAGTATAAAGAGGGAGTCCGGATGGCTTTGGACGCTGAGTGAAGCGAGGCAGCAATGCGCGACGGGATGACCTATACTTCCGGAGTTATTCGGCCCCTTAGGGCCCGGCCCGTCGCGGCCCCGGCTTTCGGAATGGATTTGTTCTCGTGCCAGCAACAGTCACAACCCAGCCGACACCGACGACGCTGCCAGAGCGGGTGCGCATGGCCACGGTAATTCCCGCTGTGCCGCAGATCAGCCTGCAAGGCGTGCAAAAAACGTATCCCAATGGCACCGTGGCGCTGCACGACGTCTCGCTCGTGATTCCCAAGCAGGACTTCGTCTTCCTCGTCGGACCGAGCGGTGCCGGCAAGTCGACCCTGGTGCGGCTCTTGATCCGTGAGGAGAAGGTCACGGCGGGCAAGATCCACGTCGAGGGTCAAGACCTCAGCCGCTTGAAGCGCCGCCACCTACCTTTCCTGCGTCGCAAGATCGGCATGGTGTTTCAGGATTTCAAGCTGCTCCCCAACCTGACTGTGTTCCAGAACGTCGCCTTCGCCTTGCGCGTGACCGAAGGCGCCCTGCGGCACCTCAAGCCGAAGGTCGAAGAGGTGCTTAGCATCGTTGGACTGGAAGGCAAAGAGAACAAGTTTCCCGATCAGCTCTCCGGCGGCGAGCAGCAGCGGGTCGCAATCGCCCGCGCGCTCGTCCACGACCCGCGGATCTTCCTGGCCGATGAGCCCACCGGCAACCTCGACCCGGCGACCTCCTGGGAAATCATCCAGCTGCTGCTACAGATCAATGCTCGGGGGACGACGGTCTTGATGGCGACCCACAACCGCGAGATCGTCGACGTCATGCGGCGGCGGGTGGTGGCGATTGATGGCGGCGAGATCGTCCGTGACGAAGATGCAGGAGGGTACCATGCTCCGGCGAATCTGGAATCGCATTGATTTCGCCGCCAGCAGCGCCTG
>DATNMN010000046.1:0-3747 GCA_035602295.1 Candidatus Dormiibacterota bacterium
GCCGCCCACCCGGCGGACGCGCGCGCCAATGGGCTCCTCCGGATCATCGAGCAGGCGGAAAGCAGGGTTTGTTCCGGTTGCCACAGCTAAGCTCCTTCTCGCGCGCCACACGTTTGCAGCGCGCAGGCTCAACTCGAATGCTGCGCCCAGAACGTTACGCGAGCCGTTACAAACGCCGCCCCGCCGTTACCGCCTGGTCGCGCGGACCTTGTCGAAGCAGTCGCTGCAGTACACGGGGCGGCCCATCGTCGGGGTGAAAGGAACCTGCGCGGGCTTGCCGCACTCGGCGCAGATCACTTCGTGGAGTTCCTTGGCGCGACCGGTGCCCCGAACGTTGCGATTGATCGACCGGCAGTCGGGACAGCGAGACGGCTCGTGCTGAAATCCTTTGGCGGCGTAGAACTGTTGCTCCCCAACGGTGAAAATGTAGTTGAGCCCGCAATCACGGCACGTCAAAGTCTTGTCGCTGAAGCTCACGGCGGATCTCCTTTCTTTTGACTTTGGATCTCAGAGACTTTGCCGGAGTGATCCGTTTAGCCTTCGACCCATTTCCCCGGGCGCGATTATAGCAACGTTTGGCGATAACTAAAAGGGCCTTGCCGGATATCCTGCAAACGTGTGAGCAAACGGCTCTATGTGGTCGAGGATGACCTGTTCTTTGCCCAACGCGTCCGGGCCGCCGCCGGCCGGTTGGACGTGCCCGTGGAGGGCCTCAGCCCAGCCGCCGCGCGGTCGCGGGCTTGGGCGCCGGCGGACGTGGTCGTCCTACAGGCCACCCTGCGGCCGGATCAGCAGTTAGACCTTGTCGGCGAACTGGCGGGGCGCCAGCCGGCGCCCGTCGTCGTCGCCGTCACCGGCCACCTGGAGACCGCCCTGCGTCAGCGGCTCAAGGCCGCCGGTGCAGTGCTGGCTGCGCATTCCGCGATGGACCGCGTCCTCGCCCGGGCCTTGGGCGTCAGTGGTGGGCGTGCTGCGAAGGCCCCTCCCCGGGCGTGACATCGCCGGCGCCATGCGCGCCATGGTCCTGGGCGGGCGCTTCCATCATCCGTAGCATGTCGAGCCCGCCCGTCCGTAAGAAGCGCCAGCCCAGCCCCGCGAGGATCAACAGAAAGATCACGTTCAAGACGCTCGTGTAGTTGAGGCTCGGACCGGCCACCAGCGACGTCACCGGATGATGCGCGGGCACGAAGCCGAGCCCCTGGAAGAGCAGACCGATCGCAAGCCCGGCCAGCGCCATCGCCGCGTACGACACGCCCAGGAGGTACAGCGCCATCCGACCGCCGTAGTACTTGCGGTAGATGTCGAGGATGGGAATGATGAGCAGGTCGGCGAAGACAAACGCGATCACGCCACCAAAACTGATGCCGCCGTTCCAGAGCACGGCCGCCAGCGGCACATTGCCGACTGAACAGACGAAGCTCAGCAGGGAGATCACCGGCCCGATCAACGGACCCCAGACCTGCGATAGCACGGGATGGCTGGTGAGGAAAAAGCTCTGCCAGAACGAGGTCGGCACCCAGGCCGCCAGCGCGCCGGCAATCAGCAGCCCGATGCCGATATCGTTCCAGACCGAGGTCACGTCTCCCCAGAAGTTGTGGCTGATCGCGGTCAGCCCCCGGCCCGAGAACAGTCGCGTGAGAAACGGTCCCTCGGTGATCGACATGTCCATCTCCGCGTGACCTTGCATCCGCCCGCGCCGGCCCTGCTCGGCCTGACGCCGCGCTTCCTCGATCATCCCGGGCTTAAGGGTCCAGCGAAACAGCAGCGCCAGGATCACGATCATCAGCAGGCCGCCCGCGAATTCGGCGCCAACAAATGACCAGCCGAGCAGAATCAGCAGGATCAATCCCAGCTCGAAGACCAGGTTCGTCGACGCGAACTCGAAGACGATGGCCGCCGGAAAGCTCGCCCCTTTGCGGAACAACGAACGCGCGATGGCGACGGCGGCGTAGGAGCAGGATGACGACGCGGCGCCAAATAACGTGGCCAGGGCGAGGCTCCGCGGTGAGTCGGACCCCAGCGCTCGTTCCACCGTGCGGCGGGAGACCACGGTCTGGACGATGGCCGAAAGGAGGAACCCGAGGGCCAGCGGCCAGAAGACCTCCCACAACATATCGAACGCGGTGCTGAGCGCCAGAAGGATGGCCTGGATCACAAGGGAAGGCTAACCCGAGACAAAGCGGCTAAGTCTTCAGCGCCCGGGACCATCGCTCCTCGATGTGCTGGCTCCGGTAGATCAGAAGGGCGCCGGCCCAGGTGACGATGAAGGCTCCGACAATAACAAAGCCCATGACGCCGAGGTCCATTCCGCGGATCGTGTCCCAGGCACCACCTCGGAGGTCGAGCTGCTGAACGAGCAGCTGGCTGAGCTCGAACAAGCCCACGAAGAGCGCGACAAAGACCGAGAGCGCCGTGATGGTCAGGTTATAGAAGACCTTGCGCACCGGGTTCGAAAACGCCCAGGAATAGGCGTGCGACATGAACGCGCCATCGGCGGTGTCCATGAGCGACATCCCCGCGGCAAAGATCAGCGGCAACGAGATCAACGCATAAAGCGGAATGTGCTGGGCCGCAGCTCCGGCGGAGATGGCCAGGAACGAGATCTCGGACGCCGTATCGAAGCCAAGCCCGAAAAGGAAGCCAACCAAGTACATCTGCCAGCTGTGCGTGATCAGCTTGAACAGCCGGCCGAAGATTCGGGTCAACAGACCGCCGGCCACCAGTTCCTGTTCCAGTCCATGGCGGTCATACTCCCCGGCCTTCATCCGGCGGAACAGACGGATGATATCGATCAGGATGATCAGGTTCAGGATTCCAATCAGCATCAGGAAGATGCCGGATACCCCGGTGCCGATCAGCGCGCCCAGGTTTCTCACTTGCCCGTTGCCACTCACGACGTTCGTGACCACGAACTGCGTCGCGATTCCGAGCAATAGCGCAATCAGGAACACGACGCTCGAGTGGCCCAGCGAAAAGAAGAAGCCGACGCCGAGCGGTTTCTTTCCTTCCTGCAACAGCTTGCGCGTCGTGTTGTCGATGGCCGAGATGTGGTCGGCGTCAAACGCGTGGCGTAAGCCGAAGGCGTACGCGAGGCCGCCCAGGCCCAGCATGACGGGAAACCGCGGCGCGACCAGGAGCAGCATGATCCCCCAGCCCAGCACATGCAGCAGGGCAACACCACCGAATAAGCCGGTCAGTCGCACCGAGACCGAGCTCATCGAGGTTGTCCGCCAGCCTCGAAAGACCGCGCGCGCCGTCGCCATTCGAGCACCAACTATATCTTATTGCGAATCGTTCGCAATAGCGAACCTGTGACGCCTGCGTGACGTCGGCTGGAGCCGGGCGAGTCGCCCAGCCAGCGCGCTGGGCGGACCCGCCTCAGTAGGCGATCAAGGAACGACCGCCCTTCCGGGCGTTCATCCGGGCGAGTGCCTCTGGTGCGTCCTCCAGCCCGATCCGATTGGTGACTAATTCCTCCGGGCGGATCCGACCCGCCTGCATATGCTCGAGAAGAAAGGGGAGGTCACGCTCCACGTCCGAGGAACCGAAGACACAACCGGAGAGGGTCCGGCCGAAATAGAAAATCTCCTGCGGGTCAAATTCGACCTTCTCATCCTTCGCGCCAATGCCGATAACCGTGGTCCGACCTCCTCGGCGTGTGGATGACCACGCCTGAAGAATCGTCGCGGCGCTGCCGGCACACTCGAAGGCGTGGTCGGCGCCCCTGCCACCGGTGCGCTCCCAAAT
>DATNMN010000047.1:0-17216 GCA_035602295.1 Candidatus Dormiibacterota bacterium
ACCGCCGCTGAGGGCGAGGAGTGGATCGCCCACCCATTCATTACGCTGCTCCATCTCCGGCTCTGGGTTGCCGCTCTTCGATCGATCGGCCAGAGTGGCACCACCCCAATTGGCCGCGTGCGCCGGACCATCGACGATCGACCGCTCGTCACGCTCTTCCCATCCAACCTGCTGGACGCCACCCTCTTCCCTCGCGTCCATGCCGAGGTTCATCTCCAGGCTGGCGCCAGCGCGGATGAGCGGGCGCGGTTCTACCGGCAGCCCGACCATGAGGGCAGGGTCGTCCTGGTGCTGGGCGGCGGAAATGTCAACTCGATTCCGCCGCTTGACGTCGCGACCAAGATGATCAACGAAGGCAAGGTCTGCCTGCTGAAGATGAACCCCGTGAATGCGTACCTCGGGCCGCTCATCGAGGAGGCATTTGCGGAAGCCATTCGGCAGAAGTTCCTCGCGGTCGTGTATGGCGGCGCAGAGGAAGGCGCGTACCTAGCCAATCACCCGAGAATCGACGAGGTCCTCATCACCGGGTCGGACCGGACGCACGATCTGCTGGTATGGGGACCACCCGGGCCCGAGCGCGAAGCGAGGCAGGCAGCCAACCGTCCGCTGCTCAACAAGCCGATCACGTCCGAGCTTGGCAACATCTCCCCGGTGATCGTCGTGCCTGGTCCGTACAGCGATCGCCAGCTGGCATGGCAGGCCCAGAACATCGGGGGCGGAGTGACCAACAACGCATCGTTCAACTGCAACGCCAACAAAATGCTGATCACGGCGCGCGGGTGGGATGGCGGGCGAAGACTACTCGATGCGTTGGAGCGGGTCTTCGAGCGCACGCCAGTTCGTGCCGCCTACTATCCCGGCGCGCAGGAGCGTTACCGTCGCCTCACCGCGGGACGCCGGGACCTTAGAACGATTGGTGCGGCCAGGGATGGCGCGCTTCCCTGGACTCTACTGACCGACCTCGACTCCGCCGATCCGAACGAGGAAGCATTCCGGATGGAACCGTTCTGCTCCATCCTGTCCGAGACCGCGGTGGAGAATGCCGGCACGCTCGAGTTCCTCGACCGCGCCGTTCACTTTGCCAACGAGCGACTCTGGGGAACGCTGAGCGCCACTATCGTGATTCACCCCAGCACGCTGCGCGAGCCCGGCGTGGCGGAGGCGCTGGAGCGGGCAATCGTCCAGCTCCAATACGGCACGGTCGGTATCAACATCTGGGGCGCCTACGGCTTCGCCCTCGGGACACCATGGGGTGGTCATCCGACATCGACGGCCACGGACATCCAGAGTGGCCATGGGTTCGTCCACAACGTCGCCATGCTCGAGGGCGTCGAGAAAACGGTGGTTCGCCATCCGCTGACGGTTTTTCCCAAGCCGGCGCATTTTCCGAGCCATCGCACGGCCGATCGCGTCGGCCGCCGGCTGGTCGCCCGAGAAGAAACCGGCGGCGCGCTCGAGCTGCTCCAGGTGGTGGCTGCCGCCGTCCGCGGTTAAGGCCAGCCGCCTTCCGCTACCCCTCTTACGCGGCCGACTCCTCCTGGACGATGACCGGTGGTACGCGCTCCTTGGTGTAGTTGAGGATGAAGATCACGGCGATCAGCAGGGCGGTGCCGATGAACTGCGGAAGGTAGAGCGGCTGGTTGAAGCCGTACGGAGGCGGTGCGGACGCGATGAAGGTCGCCGCCACGGGGAAGGCCATCTCCGCGATCGTCGCCAACGTCGCCGGTGTACTACGGAGCGCCCGGTAGTAGAGAAGAAGCGCGAGAAACCCCGGAATCAGCGCGATCCCCAAGAAAGGCAGGACGTCCGACGATTGGTACTGCGCGAAGGCTGAGCCCCCGGATTGGACAAGGACGACCACGATGAGGACCGGGAGTGCCAGTGTGAACCGCATAGCGGTGGTGGTGGTGAAGCTCAGCTTGCCGAGCACGACGCGGCCGAGTACGGTCCCACTCGCCCACAAGGCGGCGGCGCCGAGCGCGTACAGTCCTGCCTCGAGTCGGCCATGTTGCAGGTCGGAGAAGGGAGCGGTCAGATTCTGCGCGAAGACCACCATGTAGACGCCGACGATGGCCAGCGCCGCGGTGGGCCAGAACCAGGGACGCCGCCGTTCCCCAAGGATCAGCCACGCGAGAAGGATCGCGATCACCGGCTGTGTTTGCTGGAGCACGAAGGTCTCCGCATAGTGGCCGTACGAGAACGACTGTGTAAACAGGATGGTGGCGACCGCCTGGGGACCGATGGCAATCAGGACGATGGCGATCCAACCACGCCTGTCCAGCCGACGCAATTCGGGAATGCCGCGAAGGAGGAAGGCGAGGAGGAAGAGGCTAACCAGCGCGTCCTCGATGACGACAATCTGCGCCGGCCTCAAATGGCCGATCAGCTGCGCCCGGAAATATGTATCGGAGGCCCACATCGTCGCCGCTACGGCGATCAGCACGACCGAGAAGCGGTCGACAAGACCGACCCGTCGGGCCTGCGCCGCCGGTTGTGACCTTATCGTCGGGACGGCCATCGTCAGTACTCCTTTGGCCGCCGGGGCAGCAACCGGGCGCATAGCGGATGCGCGCCGAGGGTCCTCTTTCATCCCGACTGTACGGTCGGCCCCGGAGTGGGCTTACGCCTTCACCGGGTCATGCGCCGTAGGGCGCTCGCGGGCTTTACCGCCGATCAGGGAGTTACACCCCTGCCCCGAAGACCATTTACAAGAATAGCAGCGCGCGCCCTACGATCGCTGGCTGGGTGGCTCGGGGACGCAGTGGACGCGTCCCCGTCCCGGCTAGCTCTCGACGTTTCCGGTTTCCGTGTTTCCGGTTTCCGTGCCGATGAACTGATTCGAAACCTGGTCGACGACGATCAGGAACGACCCCTGTCCGTGGATGCCCGCGTAAGCGCCGGTGCCCGAGACGATGCGGAAACGGCCCTCGCCGACCGCGTGAGGATCCGCGTTCGGGAACGCGACCCCGTTGAAGTGCGTGAAGATCGTACTGCCCCCGTGCCCCACGAACTGCTGGTCACCCGACAGGCGCGACCGGTTGGAGCCAGCGATTGGGACAAGACTGATGTTCTCGACGTTCGAGGTGCCGGAGTCCTCGAACCGACCCGACATGACGAAAGCCCCGGTAGCCGAGGATGGTCCGGTCCCCTTGAGGTTGAAACCGATGAACATGCGGTCCTGGTCGTTGCCCTCGGCGGCGAACGCTACTTGCGGCGATCCCACCATTCCGACGGCGCCGGCCGCGCCAACGAGCTTGATGATCTGGCGCCGACTGATTGTGCGTTCCTTCATTTCTCCCTCCTTGAAAGAACAATCGAAACCCCCCGGCTCGCGCCGATACTCACAAGGTACGGCGGGATTCGAACGGAGTCAATGACGGCGCCTCCGGCGACTAATGTTTGAAGTGGCGCTCGCCGGTAAACACCATGGCGACGCCGGCGGCGTCCGCCGCGGCGATGGCCTCACTATCCTTCACTGACCCACCGGGTTGCACGATCGCACGCACACCCGCCCGCGCCGCCACCTCGACGCCGTCGGGGTAGGGGAAGAAGCCATCGCTGGCCAGCACCGATCCGTCGGCACGCGGACCAGCGCGGTGCACGGCTAGCTCGACCGCTTCGACCCGGCTCATCTGCCCCGCGCCGACGCCGACCGTTGCTCCCTGGTGCGCCAGCACGATGGCGTTCGATCGCACGTGCTTGGCCACGGTCCACGCGAATTGCAGGTCTTTCCAGGTCGCGTCGTCGGGCGTTGTCGCTGTTACGACCCGGGCCTCGCCCAGCGTGTCACCGGTGTGATCGGCCGTCTGGACCAGGAAACCGCCCGTGATCGGGCGAGTGTCAAGGGCCAGCTGCGACGATCCCGGTCCCGGCTGTAGCACCCGCAGTTTCGGCTTCGCCTTGAAGACCTCGAGCGCCGCCCCATCGAACGACGGTGCGACTACGACCTCGAGGAAGACCTCAACCAGCTTCTTCCCAACGGTCGCGTCGACCGGCCGGTTGAACGCCACGATGCCACCGAAGGCTGACCGCCGGTCGGAGGCGAGGGCGCGATCGAAGGCCTCCACTGTGTCGTCCGCAACCGCCACCCCGCATGGGTTGGCGTGCTTGATGATGGCGACCGCGATGGTTGAGAAATCGCCTACGAGCGACCACGCTGCCTGGGCATCGAGCAGGTTGTTGTAAGAGAGCTCGAGTCCCTGCCACTGCTTGGCCCCCGCGATCCCCCCGCCGTCGGCCGTCCGATAGAGTGCCGCCGACTGGTGCGGATTCTCGCCATAGCGGAGATCGCGCAGCTTGCGTCCGCCCAGGGTGAAGTCGTCAGGCAGCATTTTCTGCACGTGCGGCTCCCGAAGGTGGTCGCCGATGGCCGCGTCATAGGCGGCAGTATGGGCAAATGCCACGGCGGCAAGGTGCCGCCGCAACGATGCCGGGATGCTGGCCGGGTCTTTGAGGGCCTGGAGAACAACGGGGTAGTCGGTGGGTCGCACCACCGGCAGGACATGATCGTGATTCTTCGCCGCGGCCCGCAGTAGAGTCACCCCGCCGATGTCGATCGACTCGATGGCTTCGGCCCGGCCGGCGCCGGCCGACACCGTCTCCAGGAACGGATAGAGATTGACGACCACCAGGTCGATCAGTTTCAGCTCACGATCGGCAAGTTCCTGGAGGTGGCGTGGCTCATCGCGGCGTGCCAGGATGCCGGCGTGGACGTTCGGATGCAGGGTTTTCACCCGTCCATCCAGCATTTCGGGGAACCCCGTGAGTTCCTGCAACGCGTGCACCGGAATCCCCGCCTCGCGCAGGGCACGCTCGGTGCCGCCGGTGGCGTACATCGTCACGCCGAGCTGGGCGAGCCCGCGAGCAAAGTCGCTAAGTCCCGTCTTATCGGAGACGCTGAGGAGCGCGTTCACAGTGCAAGAGGCAGAGGTTGGCCGGCGAGGCGCTTCACCAAAACGGGCAGCAGCGTGTGCTCCTCGGCCTGGATCCGTTCGCGCAGGCTCTCGACCGTGTCGTCGGGACGGACCTCGACGCGCCGCTGAGCCAGGATCGGACCCTGGTCGACATCGTCGGTGACAAGGTGCACAGTGCAGCCGGTTTCCTTGACCCCGCTCTCCAGGGCCATGGCGACCGCGTCCATGGTGCCGGCGAAATCGGGGAGCAGGGAGGGATGGATGTTGACGATCCGTCCAGCGAATTCGCGGGTAAAGGCATGCTCGAGGATGGCATCGTATCCCGCGCATACCACCAGCTCCACGTCGTGCATTCGAAGCGTCTTGGCCATGGCGAGGTCACGCGCCTTGCGGTCGGCGAAGTTGGCGAGTCGAAACACCTCGCGCGATACGCCCGCCTTCTTTGCCAGCTCGAGCGCCGCGCAGTCCCGGTTGGCGCAGACCATCACGACCCGCGCCGGGTACATGGGGTCCTTCCCCGCGTCGATCAGCGCCTGGAGGTTGCTGCCCCGGCCGGAGACCAGGACGCCAACCCGAAGCCGGCTCACTCTAGGATCTGGACACGTCGCCGCTCGGACGCCACGATATCGCCGACCACGAAGATCTCTCCACCCAGCAGGCGCAGGGCGATCGCGGCACTGGCCTCATCGACTACGACGATCATCCCGAGTCCCATATTGAACGTTCGCCACATCTCCTCGTCGGGCGTAAAGGGCGCGAGGTAGGAGAAGATGGCGGGCTCCGGCCAGGTGCCACGCTGAATGCGGGCCCCAAGGCCGACCGGGAGGATACGCGGCAGGTTGCCGACCACGCCGCCGCCGGTGATGTGGGCCAATCCCTTGATCTCGACCGCTTCGCGAAGCCGTCGCACCGGCTCGAGATAGGCGCGGTGTGGCGCGAGCAACGCGTCCAGGACGGTGTGACCGTTGCCGGGGATCGTCTGGCCCAGCGCCTGCCGCGGAATCACCCGGCGGGCCAGGCTGTAGCCGTTGGTGTGGAGGCCGGTCGAGGGTAACGCCAGCAGCGCATCGCCTTCGCGGATCGAGCTGCCGTCGATGATCGCATCCCGCTCGCAGACACCTACCATGAAACCGGCAATGTCGTAGGTGCTTGGCTGATAGACACCTGGCATCTCCGCGGTTTCGCCGCCGAGTAGCGCGCAGTTGACCTGCCGGCAGGCATCCGCCATGCCGGAGACGAGTTCAACGACAACTGGGGGATCGAGGACACCGGTCGCGACGTAATCGAGGAAGAAAAGCGGCTCGGCACCCGCTGTCAGGACGTCGTTGACACAGTGGTTGACAAGGTCCGCGCCGATCTGGGCGTGACGACCGGCGCCGCTCGCCAGCAGGACCTTGGTGCCGACACCATCGGTGCTCGCCACCAGCACCGGCTCGCGGTAGCGAGTCGTGTCCAGGGCAAAGAGCCCGCTGAACGGGCCGACGCCGGCCAGCACCTGCGGACCCTGGGTGGCCGCTGCCAGCGGGCGGATCAGCTCAACGGTCCGATTGCCGGCGTCGATGTCGACCCCCGAATCGCGGTAGGTCGTCAACGGGCGACCGTCTCCAGCGCCAGCTTGTCCATCTCGAGCTGCACTGGCACCGGCACCGGGTAATCACCGTCGAAGCAGGCCATGCAGAAGCCGCTGACGTTTTTCACAGCGCGGAAGAGCCCGGCCTTGCTCAGGTATTTCAACGAGTCGGCCCCGATCAGGTGCTCGACCTCATCCACGCTCCGACCGGAGGCGATCAGCTCCGAGCGGCTGGCAATGTCAATGCCCATGAAACAGGGCCACTGGATGGGTGGGCTGCTCACGCGGAAATGCACTTCCTTGGTCCCCGCCCGGCGCAATTCCTCCACGATCTTCCGGCTGGTCGTGCCGCGCACGATCGAGTCGTCGACGAGCACCACGCGCTTCCCTTGCAGGATCTCCTTCAACGGGTTGAACTTCAGCTTGATGCCGACGTTGCGCAGCCGCTCGTTGGGCTGGATAAACGTCCGGGTGATGTAGCGGCTCTTGATCAAGCCCTCGCTGTAGGGAATGCCGCTCGCCTCCGCGAAACCAACCGCGGCTGGCGTGCCGGAGTCGGGAAGCGAGATGACGATGTCGGCCTCGGCGGGCGCCTCCCGGGCCAGTTCGCGGCCCATGTTGCGACGGGCCTCGTACAGCGACTGCCCCTGCAGGCGCGAGTCCGGGCGCGCGAAATAGATGAACTCGAACATGCACATCGCCTTGCGCGGCGACACCATCACCTGCTCCGCGATAGGCGCACCCCTCCCGAGCATGACTGCCTCACCAGGCTCGATCTCGCGAACAAACTCGGCACCGACGGTATCGAGCGCGCAGGTCTCCGAGGTGATGATCGCACCGCCGTCGGGCAGGCGACCGAGACACAGCGGCCGGATCCCCAGGGGGTCACGGACGCCGACCAGGGCGTCCTTGGTGAGAAACAGCAGGCAATAGGCGCCCTGCAACCGCGGCAGCGCGCGACGCAAGACCGACACGAGGTCGGTTCCGTTGGTGTGTGCGACCAGCTCGGCGAGCACCTCTGTGTCGCTCGAGGTCTTGAAGCGAACGCCGTGTTGCTCGAGATCGTCGCGCAGCACCTGCGTATTGGTGAGGTTGCCGTTGTGGGCGATCGCGATGGTTCCGAGCTGCGGATGCTCGACAAGAATTGGCTGCGCGTTCTCCAGCCGGTTCGATCCGGTCGTCGAGTAGCGCGTGTGCCCCAATGCGAGGTGGCCGGTCAAGCGCTCGAGCGACTCTGGGTCGAAGGCCTGCGCCACCAGGCCCATGTCCTTGTGCATGCGCAGGGTCTTGCCGTCGCTGGTCGCGATCCCCGCGCTCTCCTGCCCGCGGTGCTGGAGGGCATAGAGCCCGAAATAGGTCAGGTTGGCGACATCCTCGCCGGGCGCGTCGATGCCGAAGAGCCCACACTCCTCGTGCATCCGTTCGTCGTCCATGAGATGGCGGCGGTTCAAAACGCCGTCTCCCATGCCTGTCGCAGGCTGTCGAGTGACACCCGGATGTCCGACCCCACCTGGAAATCGTCGCCGCCCACAACGCCGATGGCGTAGAGGGGGATGTGATGCTTCGCCATCAACTGCTGCAGCTCGGGGACGCGCCGTGGGGCGACACCTACGATCACCCGCCCCTGCGACTCACCGAAATAAAAGGCCTCGCGGCTGACTGAGCCGACGATGCCCGGACAGCGGAGCCCGTGTCCACCGTAGAGGGCACTTTCTGCCAGCGCGATCAGCAGGCCTCCGTCGGAGACATCGTGGGCGCAGCGTATCACCCCACGGCCGATGGAATCGAGCATTGCGGCCTGCAGGCGACGCTCCATCTCGAGATTCACTACCGGGGGGCGGCCTTCGGCCGGGGCACCTAGCAGCCGCAAATACTCACTTCCAGCGAGCTCCTCGCGCGTTTCACCCAGCAAGAAGACGAGGTCGCCGTCCTCCTGGAATCCAGAAGGGCACCGGAGGGACAGGTCGTCGAGCAGCCCGACCATGCCGATCACGGGCGTTGGCGGGATGTTGCGTTCGCTGGTCTCGTTGTAGAGGCTGACGTTGCCACTGACCACCGGCAATTCGAGGGCGCGGCAGGCATCGGCGAGGCCCCGGATGCTCTCCTGCAACTGGCCGAAGACCGCCGGCCGCTCGGGATTCCCAAAGTTCAAGCAGTTGGTCACCGCGATCGGGCGGGCGCCGGTGCAGACGATGTTGCGGGCCGCCTCGGCGACGGCGGCCCTGGTCCCTTCATATGGATCGAGCGCGACATACCAGGGATTGCCATCGGTCGTCATCGCCAGCCCCTTGTTGGTCCCAGGCACGCGCAGCAGGGCGGCATCGAAGCCAGGGCCGAACACGGTGTTGTCTTGCACCTGGTGGTCGTAGGTCCGATAGATCGGTCGGCGGCTGCGCAGATTCGGGCTCGCGATCAGGTCGAGCAAGATTGCCTCCGGTTCTTCGACCGCCGGCATCACCACCGTGGGTTGCCTGTCGGGAAATGCCGCGACCGGTGTCCGCAGCGGAACGCCGTCGACCAGCGACTTCAGCGGAATGTCCGCAACCGACACACCGTGCTCGCGCACCCGGATCCGCCCGGTTCCTGTCACCGTTCCGATGCGGTCCGCGTGGAGCTCGAAATGGTCGAAGACCTGGCGCGCCGCGGCCTCGGCTTCGGGTCTCACCACGATCAACATCCGCTCCTGCGACTCCGAGAGCATCACGTCGTAGGGACTCATCCCCTGTTCCCGGCGGCTAATCCGGTCGACGTCGATGTCGACCCCGCGGCGGCCGCGATGGGCCAGCTCGCTGGCGGCGCTGGTCAGACCGGCCGCGCCCAGATCCTGGATGGCGGTAACACCGTCGAGCTCGTTGAGCCGCAGGCATGCTTCGCAGAGCAGTTTTTCCAGGAATGGGTTGCCAACCTGGACGGCGGGTCGCCGCTCAGCGGACCGCTCATCCATCTCCACTGAGGCGAAGGTCGCGCCGTGAATGCCGTCCCGCCCGGTATCGGCACCAACCAGGAGCACGACGTCACCCGCCCGATCGGCTGTGGCTCGACGCAGCCGGTCGTGCGCGACCAGCCCGACGCACATCGCGTTGACGATCGGGTTGTCGGTGTAGCCGATGTCGAAGTGGACCTCACCGCCGACTGTGGGACAACCGAAACAGTTGCCGTAGCCGCCGATGCCGGCGATCACACTGTGGAAGAGATGGCGGTTGTGTCCCGAATCGAGTGGGCCAAATCGCAGCGCGTCGAGGATCGCGATCGGCCGGGCGCCCATGGCGAACACGTCGCGAAGGATGCCGCCTACGCCGGTCGCGGCCCCCTGGTAGGGCTCGATGGCCGACGGATGATTGTGTGATTCGATCTTGAAGACGACGGCGAGCCCGTCGCCGATGTCGACCGCCCCGGCGTTCTCGCCCGGCCCCTGCAGCACGTACGGTCCTTCGGTGGGTAGCTGACGGAGCAGTGCCTTCGACGTCTTGTACGAGCAGTGTTCGCTCCAGAGCGCGCCGAACATGCCTAGCTCGAGGTCGTTCGGATCGCGGCCGATGGCGCGCACGATGGCGCGGTACTCGTCTTCGTTCAGCGCCAGAGCTTGAAGGGATGGCACCGGCCCGCCGGCCGACGCGAGTGGCGCCGGAGGTGCCATACGAGCGTTTGAGGCAGTCATCAGACCGCCACCCGTGCCAGCGCGTGGATCGCCGAGCGAAACACGGCGAGCCCGTCGCTGCCACCGAGCAGTTCCTCGCAGGCGCGCTCCGGGTGCGGCATCATGCCAACCACGTTGCCGCGAGCGTTGGCGATGCCGGCGATGTTGCCCAACGATCCATTCGGGTTCGACTCCGCCGTCACCCGCCCATCCGGCGCGCAGTAGCGGAAGACGACCTGGCCGTTGCGCTCGATCGCCTCGAGGGTCTGCGGATCGGCGAAGAAATTTCCCTCACCATGAGAGATGGGGATCCGCAGCACCTGACCGGGACGGCAATCCAGCGTAAAGGCGGATTGGCTCTGCTCCACCCGCAGGTTGACCCACTCGCACCGGAACTCGCACGACGCATTCCTGAGGAGCGCACCGGGGAGCAGGCGCGCCTCCTGGAGAATCTGGAAGCCATTGCAGATCCCCAGGACTAGTCCGCCGCGGTTGGCGAAGTCCGTCACCGCCTCCATCACTGGGGCGAAGCGGGCGATCGCGCCACAACGGAGGTAATCGCCATAGGAGAAGCCGCCTGGCAGGATCACGAGGTCGAGGTCGTCGAGACGCTCCTCCCGGTGGTCGACGTAGCGGGCCGGCTGACCGAGTGCCTCGCCGACCGCGTGAGCGCAATCCCGGTCACTCCAGGTGCCGGGGAAGACGACAATGCCGGTCTTCAAGCGGTCCTGACTCCTACGCTGATCGGCTCCGCGACCGCCTGCAGTTCGATGCGGTAATCCTCGATGACTGCGTTCGCCAGCAGCTGCCGGGTCATTTCCTCGACTCGTGCACGTGCCTGGCTCTCATCGTCTGCGTCCAGGGTCACCACGAGGTACTTGCCGGCACGCACGTCTCTGACGGAGTCGAAACCCAGCGCGTGCAGGCCACCCTTGATGGTGAGACCGGCCGGGTCATTGACGACCGGCTTCAGGGTGACAAACACCTCGGCCCGGTATGTCATTGACGCCCTGCCGCGGACAGCACGTTCAGGCGGCGCAACGCCTCCAGATAGCGGGCGCTGGTGCCGGCGACGACATCATCCGGGAGGGACGGCGCCGGCGGTTGCTTATTCCAGCCGATCTGCTCCAGGTAATCGCGCACATATTGCTTATCGAATGACGGCTGGGGTCCACCCGGTTGGTACTGTTCGAGATCCCAGAAGCGTGACGAATCAGGCGTCAGGACTTCATCGATCAGGATCACCTCGCCGTCGAGCAATCCGAACTCGAACTTTGTATCGGCCAGGATCAGTCCGCGCTCGAGCGCGCGCTCGGCGCCGAAGCGGTAAAGCGAGAGGCTGAGCCGTTCGAGCGTGTGCGCCAACTCACCGCCCGCACGGTTGGCCAGCTCGGCGCGCGAGATGTTCTCATCGTGGCCGGTCAGCGCCTTGGTGGCCGGGGTGAAGATCGGCTCGGGCAGGCGGTCACTGTCCCTCAACCCACCCGGGAGAGGTTCGCCGGCGATCGACCCACTGCGCTGGTAATCCTTCCAGCCGGATCCCGAGAGGTAGCCGCGCACCACGCATTCGAACATCACGGGTTGCGCCATGATGACGCGCATGCTGCGCTGGTCGAGGTCCGGCGCTGCGTCGAGCAGGTCAGCCGCGATCGACTGATCCGCGGCCAGGTGATTTTTCACGAGGTCGCCCGTCTCGTGGAACCATGCGAGCGAGAGCTGGTTCAAAACCCGACCTTTATCGGGGATCGGTGTGGGCAGCACGACGTCGAACGCCGAGAGCCGATCGGTCGACACCATCAAGAGCTCGCGATCGCTCAGCCGGTAGGTGTCGCGAACCTTACCGCGCGAGTGCAGTGGGAGCGGCAGCGCGGTCGTCATGATGGCGCTCAAGTCCGTCGTGCCTCTACCACTGCCGGCTCGATGCCGAGTCGTTCGAAGGTCACGTCCAGGTGGCGCAGGTAGTACGCCGGGTCGAAAAGCTCGGCGAGCTCGCGCTCCGTCAACCGCTCACGAACCTCAGGGCTCTGCCCGATGGCCGTCTTGAAGTCCGGTCCCCCGTCGAGCGCGCTGAGGGCCGTCCGTTGCACCAAGCGATAGGCGTCCTGCCGAGTCATCCCCTTCTGCACGAGCGCCAGCAGCACGCGCTGGGAGAACACCACGCCGCCACTGCGGTAGAGGTTCGCCCGCATCCGCTCCCGGTCGATGGTCAGGCCCTCGAGGATGTCCGCCATCAGTCGCAACATGTAATCGATCAGGGTGCAGGCATCCGGGAAGATGATTCGCTCGGCCGACGAGTGGCTGATGTCGCGCTCGTGCCAGAGCGCCTGGTTCTCCAACGAAGTCTGCGCATAGCCGCGCACCACCCGAGCCAGGCCGCAGACCCGCTCGCTCAAGATCGGGTTCCGCTTGTGCGGCATCGCCGACGAGCCCTTCTGCTCTTCGCCGAACGGCTCGCGGACCTCAGAGACTTCACTGCGCTGGAGGTGCCGGATGTCGGTGGCGAATTTCTCCAGCCCGCCGGCCAGCACGGCCAGCGTCATCAGGTAGGCGGCATGCCGGTCGCGGGCGATGACCTGGGTGGTGACGGGCGCCACCTTCAGGCCCAGCTTTTTGAGCGACGACTCTTCGACCCGCGGCTCGACGGTGGCGTGCGTGCCCACCGCCCCCGAGAGCTTGCCGACCCGGATGTCCTCGCGCGCGGTGACCAGCCGCTGACGGTCGCGGTCGAGCTCATCCAGCCAGCCGGCGAGGACGAAGCCGAAGCTGATCGGCTCGGCATGGATACCGTGGGTCCGGCCGGCCATCAGGGTGTCGCGCTCCTCGATCGCCCGCCGCCGGATCACCGAAGATAGCCGGTCGACATCCTTAAGAAGGATGTCGGCGGCCTGGACGAGCTGGAGCGCCAGCGCGGTGTCGAGCACGTCAGACGAGGTCAGGCCCCGATGCAGGTAGCGCGCGTCGTCGCCGCCAATCGACTCGGCGATCGAGTCCAGGAAGGCGACCACATCGTGGCCCACCCGCTCCTCCAGCCGGGCGATGTGATCGGGATCGACGCGGGCCTGGCGAAGGCGGTCGACCGCCGACCGCGGGATCTCGCCGATCTCGGCCCACCCCTCGCTAACGATGAGCTCGATCCGCAGCCACAACTCGTAGCGCTGCTTTGGGGAGAAGATCTCGCTCATCTCCGGATGGGCGTATCGAGGGATCAATCGGCGGCTGGTCTCCTTGTGGGTGGCGTGCCGTCGGTGACGGGCTGATTATAGCCGCCGTTGCAGCTCCGTAACCTCTCTCACCCCAGGAGACTTCTCATTCACGGGGAGTTGCTGGTAAATTGGCCGGACACGTAACCAAGAGGGGGCGTCACCCGTTCAGTCTGCAGCGGGCGCCCTATGGGGTGCCCTGATGCCGGACGGATTTGAAGAGCGGGATTTGGTCGAGCGAGCAAAGCAAGACCCCGAGGCGTTCGGGGCCTTGTACGACCGCTATTTCCCGCAGATCTATCGATTTGCGTATTCCCGCGTACGAGACCAATCCCTGGCCGAGGATGTGACATCGGAGGTGTTTTTCAAAGCGCTTCGAAATATCAAGCGATACACCTACTCGGGCCATCCCTTCTCATCGTGGCTCTATCAGATCACGCTCAACGCCGTCGCCGACCACTACCGCGGGCTGCACGGAGAGGTTGATCTCGAGGAAGGCTCGAGCCTTCCCAGCACCGCCCCGGCGGTGGTCGACGAGGTCGTCCGGCGCGACCGCAGCCGACGGATCTGGGTGGCCATCGACCAGCTGCCTCGGCAGCAGCGGGCGGCCATGGTGCTCAAGTTCAGCGAGGACCGCAAGATCGAAGAGATTGCGCAGATCCTGGGAAAGAGCTCGGGGGCGGTCAAGCTTCTGCTGCACCGCGCTGTCGAGCGGCTCCGCCGCGAGCTGCCACCTGAAATCGAGGTCGGCCTGACATGATGAACGATCCCGAACTCGAAGAACTGTTCGGCGATCCCGCCGATCGCGCAGTGATCGATCTCCTCAAGGCGTCGCGGCCCGCCGCGCCGCCGCTGGACCCGCACTTCCGGAACTACCTGCGCGCCAAGCTGATGACGCAAGCGCGACAGACGCTCCCGGCTCGGGCGTCCCGGTCGTGGTTCCCTTTCACGCTGTCAACGAAAACGCTCGCCCCGGCAATGGCCGCTGTCGCGGCCGGCTTCCTGGTGGTGCTCGGCGTCGAGATCTACCTCCACGGCCAGACCGAGGCGCCCCAGGTCGCCTACAACATCACCCAGATCGACAAGAAAACAGAAGTCGGTACGGGCGAACCGATCGTGATCCCATTCACTGGGCCGGTCGACAAGACCGCCGTGGCGGAATCAGTCGTGATGCAACCGGCCACCGCCGTGACGAAGACGTGGGTCGGTCAGAACCTCGTGATCATCCCAGCCCACCCGCTGGCGGCCAATACCGCCTACTCGGTCAGCTTCAAGCCCCTGGCCACGCCGACGGCTACGCCGGCGCAAAACCCCGTCGTGCGACCAACCCCTGCGGTCGCTCCGACCCCCGTCGTCGTCCACTTCACCACGGTCCGGCCACCGGTCCCGCCGGTCGTGCCGCCCTCGTTCAAGAGCGCGGGCGTCAGCTACGGCTACGACAGCCGGCTGGCCGATCCAGGCACCATCCTCAGCGCCGCCTGGACGCCGGCCGGCCAGGTCCTGGTCACCCGCCCGGTGGGGCAATTGGGCCCAGGCTCGTCGCCCGGCCCGTCGGCCAGCGCGACCCCGTCCGGGACGCCCGCGCCGAAGGCGACAACCGACGTCTGGCTGATGAGCTCGCTCGGGACGCCGATCCGCCTCCTCGTCCCGGGAGGTACTTTCCCCGCCGCCGCACCGTCGGGCGGGCTGATCGCCGCCTGGCAGGCTGCGCAGGGGACGCAGGTGAATCTCGGGGTCTGGGACCTGCAAGGGAAGATACAGACCACCGTCGCCACCGTCGACGGCGTCCCCAATCGAGCGCCGGTTTGGATCGGTGAGGACCGGATCGCGTATGTCGATCAGGGCCGGCTCCACGTTGTCGACCTGCACGGCACCCAGGTCGGCGGCCTGGCGCTTCGGGTCGGCAACGGCCGCCTGGCGGCATCGCCGGCGAGCCCACGCCTGGCGGTCGATGCCGCCGACGGACCGGTCATCCTTGACCTGCGCGCCATCGGGTCACTGACGTCGCTACCCTCGGGAGCGGCAAGCTTTGCCTGGTCTTCGAAGGGCGACCTTGCCTTCGTCGTGCAGCGGAGCGCCAGCACCGACATCAAGAGCGCCAATAGCGACCTCTACGTCGCGACCGCGGGACAGCCTTTCCAGAAGGTCGCCATCAGCCCCGATGGTCAAACCTGGTCGGACCTGAGCTGGTCCCCCGATGCGACCTCCTTGCTCCTGGCAACCACGGCCACCAACGGTAACGGGGCCGGTCCCGGCCTGGTGCTCGTCAATCGCGATGGCAGCAGTCCAACCGCTTTCGGGCCGCCATCGAAGGAGTTCGCCTCGCCGCAGTGGTCCCCGAGTGGTGACCTCGTGCTCTTCATGCGGCGCGATGAGGCCATCGGCGGCCGGGCCTTCTGGACGGCGACCGCGACCCCGTCGACGGACTCGGCGGCGAATCGGGCTCTGGCCGAGGTCGCGAAATTCATGGCGGCTCGGATCAGTGGCGACGGCAACGCGGCCCGGGCGGAGCTGGACGATGCAGGCCTCGCGGCATACCAGGGGGGAAGCTCATCGTTGCTGGGCCCGGGCGGCGTGCACTTCAGCCGGTACTATCCGGTAACCGTCCAGCCGAGCGGATCGAAACCCAATGTCTTCCTGGTGGGCGTTCGGATCTTCAGCGCCAAGAACGGCGTCGAGAGCAGCTTCTTCGAAGAGCAATTGACGCTGGTGGCGCAAGGCCAGACCTACCTGATCGACGCTGTGAACGCCTCGCCCACGTTGGCGCTCGGACACGGACCCACCGTGGTCTCCGTCGAGGTCGTCCAAACCCCGCCCGGGCAGCAGGTGCGGGTGCACTTCGACTCCGACCTCACGCCGGGGACGATTACCAGCGACACCATCGAGGTCAAAGACGGCGACGGAAAGGTCGTCGATGCCAATGTCACCTTCGACCCCGATAACCACCTGGCCACGCTGGCCGTCAAGCTGCGGCCCGGCACCTACAAGCTGGTCGTCACCACTGGTGTGACCGACATCAACGGCCACGGCCTGGCGCAAGAGTACGACGCGCCGCTCGTCATCAGCGGCTAACCCTCGCTGTTGAGGACAACCCCCGCAGCGATGGCTGCCGCCACCTCCCCCGCGCCGTAGAACGATTCGAAGGGCGAGATCTCCTCGTCGAACGCCTTCGTCTTCTCCAGGAGGCTGGGGTGATCCTGGATGAAGCTGGTCGAGATTCGACCGTTGACGAAGTCGGGCTCCTCTAAGAGGGCGCGGTGGAACGGGATGGTTGTCTTCGGTCCGGTCAGGACGAACTCCTGGAGCGCCCGCCGCCCTCGACCGATCGCCGACTCCCGGTCGGCGGCCCAGACGATCAGCTTCAGCAGCAGCGAGTCGAAGTGCGGCGAGATCTCCTGGTGGGGCCGGATCCCGCTGTCGACGCGCACGCCCGGTCCCGCCGGTGGCGCATAACGGCGGACTCGTCGGGGCGTCGGCATGAAGTTGCGCAGCGGATCCTCTGCGTTGATCCGGAACTCGATCGCGTGTCCGCGAGGTTGGCCATAGCCGGCCGCCACGAGCTTCTCGCCTCGGGCAATGCGGATCTGTTCGCGGACGAGGTCGATGCCGAGGACCGACTCCGTGATGGGATGCTCCACCTGGAGCCGGGTGTTCATCTCGAGAAAATAGAAGTCCCCGCCGGAGACGATGAACTCGATCGTCCCCGCATTGCGATAGTTCACCGCCGCCGCGGCTTTGACGGCAGCCTCGGCCATGGCCCGCCGCTGCGAGTCGCTCAGGCCAACCGCGGGCGTCTCCTCGAGCAGCTTCTGGTGCCGCCGCTGGATCGAGCAATCGCGCTCACCCAGGGCGAGGGTGGTGCCATGATCGTCGGCAAGGATCTGCATCTCGATGTG
>DATNMN010000048.1:0-23446 GCA_035602295.1 Candidatus Dormiibacterota bacterium
TGCCGTCGTTGTACTGGATCTCGTTGAACGCGCCGGGCGGGAAGCGCAGGGTCAGGTGATAGCTGGAGACGAGCGTGACCGGCGTGCCGGCGGGTTGCGCCACGCAGCCGATGCGGTAGACGTTGCCGCGAATCTCGACACCCGTCGGTGGCGCGGGCGGGTTGGGATCCGGCGCGATCGTGCACTTGACCGTCTGGGTGCCAGCCGGGGCCTTGAAGGTGCCGGCGCCGAAGTAGATCACGACCTGGTTGTCACCGGTTTGCACGCCGCCGCCGGCGACCTGGCCGTTTGCCACCGGCAGCGTCGCCTCGCCGGGCAGCGGCGCCTTATTGCCGGCTCGTAGGTTGGGCGGCGGCGACTCCCAGCGGTACGGGTCGGGTGGGACGATGATCCCGTCGTAGACCGGCGGGCCGGCGAGCCGCCCGTGGAGCACAGCCGCGGCCGCCAGGCCGAGGGCGAGGGCGGCCAATCCGGCCCGGCGCCCTCGCGTCATACCCAAAACCACGCCCCCCAGTCGGCGACGGTATGCGCCACGGCGCACGGCAGGACTCGGCCAGTCAGCGCGCGGAGGCCGCCGAGGGCCAGGCCGACGGCCGCGTCGAGCGGCATGGCGCCCCATCCGTAGCGAGGCAGATGGATCATGGCGAACACGACGGCTCCCGCGACGATGGCCGCCAGCGGGCCGGCCTCGTCGGTCCATTGCCGGTAGAGCGCCCCGCGGATCGCAGCCTCCTCGAGTGTGGCGATCAGTGCCGCGAGGGCCGCCCAGGTCCAGAATCCATCGAGCCCACGGGCGCTGAGCGCGCCGGCCGCGACGGGCGCGAGCAGGACCGCGCCGACGAGCAGACCCGCCAGCAGGGCACGTCCTCTTCCCCATCGCGCTTCCGACGATGTCAGTCCGCGGCCAAACCAGCCGATGGCAAACAGGCAGCCCCCAAACACCAGGGTGCTCAGGAGCTCGCCCAGTGGCAGCAGGAGGGCCCGGATCAGGGCTGCGCCGAGGATGAGCCCGGTAAGCCCCAGGGCCCGCCGCGGAGCGGCGAGTCCGACCTGGATCACCGCGGCAACGGGATGAAGCCTGGTGACCCGGTCGCGAAGACGGGCGGGTAGACGGTCACGCTATGGCGTACGCCCTGCCACTGCCAGATGACGCTGGCGGCACGCGTGTTTTGGCCCATCGCCTCCGCGGTGCTCGAAAACCTCATGCCGGCCCCATTCGCCAGCGTCCCGGCCGGCAGGTCGAGACTTCGGGCGGACGCCGCCATCGCCACGGCACTCAGGTCGTGCGCGTGCGGCATGACGTAATGGAACAGCGCCCAGGCGGCGCCGAAGCCGGCGAGCGATTCCTCGGTCGGGTCACTTCCGAACTCGCGGCGATAGGCGGCCGAAAAACGGTCGTAGGTGCTCTTGCCGGTCGGGGTCAGCGCTGCGGGGTTGAACCCCTGCGGCGGCCGGTCGGCCGCGAAGACACCGATTGCGTCGGCGCCGAGCATGGCACCGAAGTCCGGGACGCATTGGGCCATGGTCGAGCCAATAAAGGCGTCGACGTGCAGCCCGCTCTTCAGCATGGCGCGCCGGAAGTCGACGCCGTCCGCGATGTAGGAGGCCAGGACCAAAATGTTCGGCTGAGCGGCCCGGACCTGGTCGAGCACCGAGGTCCACTCGGGCGCGTGGGCGTCGTAGACCACGTTGGCCACCACCTGGATGCCCTCACGCCCGGCCTGTTGGCTCACGGCGGTGGCGACGGACGACGGATAACCATCCAGGTTGTGGACGATGACCATCTTCAATTGGCTGGGAGTCCGGCTGAGGCGTGGCGCGAGGACCTCGGCGGCGAAATGGCTCGCCATCGTTCCGAGATTCGT
The DNA here is from genome assembly GCA_035602295.1 of Candidatus Dormiibacterota bacterium. Taxonomy (GTDB): domain Bacteria; phylum Chloroflexota; class Dormibacteria; order CF-121; family CF-121; genus CF-13. The sequence continues at coordinate 1,866 of DATNMN010000048.1, forward strand.
GCCGGCGGCTCCGACTCGGAATACCAGCGGGTAGCCGCGACCGGTCAGCTGGTCGGCGACGGCCCCGGCCTCCCAGTAGAGAAGGCCGGCGGCCTGTGTGGCGGCGCTCACCGGCATCGAGAGGCCGCTCGAGTACGCGCCCAGGATGGCCCTGGCCCCGTGCGCTTTGAGATCCACGACACGGGCGGTCGCATCGGACTCCGAGACCAAATCCCTGGTGATGAGCTCGATTGGGGCCCCATCCACACCGCCATCGGCATTGACCAGGTCGCGCGCGATCTGGACGCCCGCATATTGCTGCTTCGCGAGCGGGGCCTGGGGGCCGCTCAATGGGAAGATGGCGCCGACCTTGATGCTGGCGGTTCCCCCAGCCGATGGGGCGGTCGCGCATGCGGCGCAGGCAAGGACCACCCCGATGGCGGCGAGCTGCCGAAGTCGCACCGGTGCCATTCTAGACATCACCACGAATCCGCTACGCGATCCATTCCTCGGACTGTCTCGGCGGCCGCCAGCGTTTCACTCGTTGACGCACGGCCGGAATCGACCACCCGCCACCCGCCAGGAGGAGAAGGGCAACGAGGAGAAGGACCGCGAGGACCCACGGGTCGAGAGGTCTTATCGGCGCGGGCGCCACCCCCTCCGGGTCGTAAATGAGGGTGCTGGCGAGAGACTCGATCCCGTACCCGCCGACGATCAGAACTTTGCCGTTCGGCAGGCGCGTCGCCGTGTGCTGATAACGATCCATCGAGGGGCCGGTGCGGAACCAACGATCTTGCGCCGGGTCATAGAGCTCGGCTCGCGATTGGCCCGAAGCGCCCACCACCAACACCATCCCGCTTCGCAGCAACGTCGCTGTCACCGCGACGCGGAACTCAGCCATGCTCGCGACCGACACCCACAAGTTCGTGCGCGGGTCGTAGATCTCGGCGCTGGTAAGCGAGATGGTCAGTCGGCTCGGCTCCTCGCCGAGGCCAGCGGCAACGAGCACGTCGCCGTTCGCCATTAGGGTCGCCACATGCCCGGAACGCGCGATGGCCATTGGCGCCGCACTGATCCATCGATCCTGTGGCGCGTCATAGATCTCGGTTGACTTGAGAGGCACGCCGTTGTCATCCAGGCCACCCGTAACCAGGACTCTGCCATCCGGGAGTTGGGTCGCGGTCTGAGCCAGCCGAGAGGCGCCCATCGGGGTGGTCGAGGACCAACGGTTCGCCTTGGGATCGTAAATCTCGCCGTCGGTCGGCCGGCCCGGGAATAAGCCGCCGTCATGAAGGTCGAACCTTTGCCCACCTACCACCAGCACCCGACCGTCCGGCAGGAGCGTGGCGGTCTGGCGGGTACGGGACTCGATCATCGGCGCCGCCATCGACCATGCATTGGTTGAGGGATCGTAGAGCTCCGCACTCGCGAGGGACGGGGCCGGGTACGGCAAGACGACTCCTCCCGCCACGAGCACTTTGCCGCTTGGCAAGAGCGTGGCCGTTTGGTCGATGCGGGTCGCCGCCATCGATCCAGCCGACGTCCACCGGTTTCGCACCGGGTCGTAGAGCTCCGCGCTGGCCAGCACCTTGCCTCGGCCGTCCGTACCGCCCGCGACCAGAACCTTTCCGTTGGGAAGGAGCGTCGCTGTGTGTTCTTCGCGGCCGGTCGCGAGGCTCGCAGCCGTCGACCACAATCCCAGCCCGCCCGAAGCCTGGATCAACGCAGGCCCGTTGCCAGCATTGGCCGATGCCGTCGCGAGCATCAGGAACGACGATGCGAGCAACCCCAGCCGCATGTCAGTCCGTGGTTCAGACCTGGTGGGGAGCGGTGAGTCCGCGACGGACCGGTGGCGGCTTTGTACGTTCATCCCTGAGCCACGAGCAGCTCTCCAGCGTCACACAATCGCAATCACGGCTCTCTCGAAGAACGCGCTCAACGCCGCGGGCCGCCTTGATCAAGGCACCAATCTCCTCCAGCTTGGCATCGACGAGGTGGCGCCAGTAAGCCTTTCCGCGCCGGCCCTCCGGAGTCGCGAGCAGGCCACGAATGTCAGCCAGCCTCATCCCCAGGCGTTGGCAAAATCGAATTAACGTAAGGCGATCGATGGTGTCCCCTTCGTAGCGGCGCTTGCCGCTCACGCGTTCCGGCTTTGGCAGGATGCCGGCGTCTTCGTAGTAGCGAATGGCGGAGGCGCGAAGACCGGTGGCGGCCGCAACCTCCCCAATGGTCAGTGACCCGTTCACCAACGGAGCAGCTGTCGCGATTTTCGTATTCATCTTGACTTCAAGCTTACTTGAAGTGCGAGGGTGATGCCATGCAAGACATCCCACTCGCGTGCACCCTCACCGCCGCTGACTATCGCGATCGAGAAGCCGCATGGCTCAAGCTCAAGCCATTCGTCACAGCGTCCGCCGCCGTTCCAGGCGGACTCATCTTCAGACTTGCTCGAGTCACCGGCCTTCACGACGCACTCACGGAGCTCGTCCGGTTGGAGGCCGAATGTTGCCCCTGGATGGCTTTCGCGATGGCCGAGTCCCCCGAGGGGATCCAGCTCTCGATCACCTCGAGCAGTGTCGATGGCGAGCGCGGTGTCCGCGAGGCGTTCGCTCCGCTGGCTCGAGGTTAGGCTATCGGGGTCGCCGGCGTTTTTGCCAGCGCTTGTGCACGTCCATCAGCGTCTCACCCCGGTGGCGGCTGCCGGGCCGCGGCCGCGTGGGCGGGAGGCGTGTCCCCCACCAGAGCAGCAGACCAATGCCCAGGGCGATCAACACGACCGCAACGATCGGTCCAGCCAGGTTAGACCTGCTCGATCCCCTTGATCAGGATGGTGACAAAAGCGCCGAGGGCCGTGATGCCGACAAGCGCGTAAAAGATGGGCGCGATGATGTGGAACGGTAGGCCGAGCGAAGCGGCCGCTGCGGCGGCGAAGACGGTGAAGGCGATGCCCGCCGATGAGGCGCGGCCCCAGGGTGTATGCCGCACGCGCAGCGTACGCCGCCGGATCAACAGGAAGGTGATCCCGCCGGCGATCGGGAAGGCATAACGAAGCGTGACCAGCGCCGCGAGCCACTGGGGCAGGATCCCGATGACTGCCAGCGAGATCGACGCCACGCTGAAGAAGACGCCATCGACGATCGGATCGTAGATTCGACCCCAGCGGGTCGATGCATGGCCGCGGCGCGCCAGCCAGCCGTCGAGCAGGTCGGTCACGGCCGCCAGGCCGAACACGAGGACCAGGGGGACATAGACGCCACCGCTCGCCCAGTGCGCGCCCCAGGCAACCCACACCGCCGCGAGCGCGCGCAACTCCGTGAGGCGGTTCGGCCAGCCGAGCGAGTGTTGGAGCTCGCCCGACTCGAGGTTGACCATCAACCCCAGGTGCAGGGCCAGGTCGAGACTCAGGACGCCCCACCACAGCAGGCTGGTCAGCAGGAACCAGCTCGCCTCGGTGACGCCGGCAAATCGGAGGGCGACGGCCGCTGCGATCACAATCGCGACGCCCACCAATGCGGTGAACCACAGCCACGACCCCCGCAACTCCTCGTTCAGATGAAAGATCTGCATCGATCGGATCCACGATGCGCGCCAGAACTCCGCCCAGGCGTGGCGACTGTAGCCACCTTCCTTCAGCTGATGGAGGAGGCCGATGACGAAGATGTTGGGCGGGAGATCGGGCTCGTCCTTCGGGCCCGAGGTCTCCGTCGGCCGGCGGACCACCCCCTGAGTAAAGTCGCTTTCCGGTGAGTCGTCAAGGACCGTATGGGCGGGGCGCTAGGGGACGATCGGTAACGAGGGTATTGGGAGCGGACTGAACGACGGCAGCACGCCTGGGAGTCCGGCACCAGGCGTCGCCGACGGCAGACCGTTGCCCGGTGCCGGGGAGCCACACGGGGCCGCCGGCGGGGCGGCTGGATCGGGGACGGCGACGAGGTCCTGAATCGCCAGGTCGGGCGAGACATCGGGCGGCGCCAGCTGACCGGTCAACTTGCAAAGGGTCCGCGGGGCGACCTCAGCCGGACGGGCCCAGTCCGCGGGTTTCTTGGTCGAGTAGTAGGCCTTCATGAACTGCTGCCACGATGATGCAGGCCCGATCTCACCCCACAGCCCGTTCATCGATTCGTTGTGCGGGGTGGGCTGGGTCACCGTCCGTCCCATCCATGAAGCAACCGCGAGGTCCGTTGTGTAGCCGATGTACCATGCGTCCTTGAAGTCGGTCGTGGTGCCCGACTTGGCGGCGACCGGGAAGCCGAGCGACTGGTGCACCGCGCCCTTCAGGATGTCGGTCAGCTGATATGTCGCCGCCGCCGGCAGCACGCGGTCACCGGCATCAACCTGCGGCGGGTTCGATTCGAGCAGCGTGCCCGTGGCGTCTCGGACTTCCAGCACATCCATCGGTCGCACACGGTGCCCGCCGTTGGCGAAGGCGCTGTAGGCGGAGAGATGATCGATCATCCGAAGCTCGCTGGCGCCCAACGTGGTCGGCAGGCTGGGATCGAGCGGGGTGCTGATGCCAAGGTTCCTTGCGGTCGTAAAGACCTTCTGGATGCCGACGTCCTTGAATAGGTGCACCGACGAGATGTTCCGAGACTGCTGCAATGACTGACGCAGCGTAATGGTGCCCAGCTCCTTCAAATCCCAGTCGTGCACCGGGTATCCGGGAAAGGCATGCGCCCCGTTGCTGTCGTCAAGCGGCGACGCCGGCGTCCAGCCGTTCATGAGCGCCGTGACGTAGGTGTAAGGCTTGAACGACGAACCGGGCTGCCGCGGCGAGACCGTGTAGTTCACCTGGCCGCCGATATCGGCGTTGGAGTAATCGGCGCTGCCGACCATCGCCAGCACCTCGCCCGTGTGGGGGTTCATCACTAGCATGGCGCCGTTGTTGACCCGATTGCTTTTGGTAAAACGCGCCACGCCATCGTGGACCGCCTGCTGGGCCAGCGCTTGCGTCTTCGGATCCAGCGTCGTCACGATCTTCAACCCCCCGCGGAGCAGGTAGCTGGGGTCGTAGCGCTGCTCGAGCTCAGCCCAGACGTAATCGACGAAGTGCGGCGCAAGTGAGGTCCGATGCGAGGCCGCGGACTTTTGGGCCGCAGCCAGGATCGGCCGCAGGTCTTCGGCATAGGCCTTGTCCGCCGCGGCCGCGGTCACGTACGAGTCGCGCACCATCGCATCGAGCACGTCGCGCTGCCGCGCGCGAGCATGGGCGAAACTCTCGGCCAAGAACGGATTCAAGTACGTCGGGCGCTGCGGCAACCCGGCCAGAAAGCTTGCCTCGGCCAGGTCGAGCCGGCTGGCCGAGGTCCCGAAGTAGGTTTGCGACGCCGCTTCGACCCCGAAAGACTGGTTGCCATAAAAGATGGTGTTGAGGTACATCTCGAGGATCTGGTCCTTGGTGTACTGACGTTCGAGCTCGACGGACAGCACCAGCTCTTTCGCCTTGCGATCGAGACTGCGGCTCGACGCACTGGGGCCGAGGAGATAGTTCTTGACGAGCTGCTGCGTGATGGTGCTGCCGCCCTGGGCAGCCCGCTGGTGCATCAGGTCGTAAACGCCTGCCGCCAGCATCCGGACCGGGTTGACGGCCCCGTGGTTGTAAAAGTCCTTGTCTTCAATGGCGATGGTGGCATGCCGCAGGTCCCAGGCCACCTGGGCGAGTGGGACCACGGTGCGCCGCTGCTGGTAACGCTCTTCGAGCAGGGTCGTGCCATCGCGGGCGTAGATCCGCGTGGTCTGGGGCAGGTTCTGCGCGCTCAAGTGGTCCAGGCTCGGCATCTCGCCGGCATAGGAGTAGAGCAGGGTGCCGGTGCCGATCAGCATGGCGAGCAGGCCAACCCCGGTGAGCAGCAGGATACGGCGGAGCCAGTGCGGGCCGGTCTTCCGCACGCCCGACGCCGGACGAGGCGCCGTGCTTGTGGGGAAATGGCGCCGTGAGCCACGTCGCCGGCGCCGTGCGGGAGGATTACCCATTGGGCGCCCGGTAAACGAAGACATCGGGCGGAAGGTTACCGCCATTTCCCCTCCCGCGCTTGCGGGGCGGGCCCGTCGGCCCACGCGAGCGGCGCTTTAGTGCCAAGCGAGCGTTTGAGACGTTCGGGTCAGGGTGGGGGCGCTTTCACCCTCAGTGAAGAAGCGCGGCCTTCCCGTAGCTGGCCGCGGCGTAGAGCGGGCCCAGGAAGAGCCCCATGAAGACGATTCCCGCTGCCGACAGCGCCACGGCGGCGCGGATCCCCGACCCGAGATGCACCTGTGCCACCTCGAACACCGGGGGATCGACAAAAGCGATCTTAAGGATTCGCACGTATCCGAGCGCCGCCAGCGCGATGTTAAGCGCGCCGACCACCGCCAGCCAGGCGAAGCCGCCATCGACCGCGGCCTGGAGAACGAGGAGCTTGCCGAAGAATCCGGCGACCGGCGGCAGGCCGGCCAGCGAGACCAGGGCCAGCCCGAGGGCGACGGCCAGCCCCGGCGTCGTGCGCGACATGGCGGCGAGGTCGCGGACGGCGTCGCTATGTACCGAGCGGGCGTAGGCGATGATCGTAGCGAACGCGCAGATACTCGTCAGCGTCAGCGCTGTCAGAAAGACCAGCAAGGCCCCGATGCCGGCGCGCTTGAGATCCGTGAAGGCGACCAGCGCGTAGCCGGCCTGGGCGATCGCGGAGTAGACGACCAGCCGGCGAACGCTCGACTGGGTCACCGCGAGCAGGTTGCCCGCGGTCATCGCCAGCGCCGCCACGACCGCGATCACCGCTGGGTACGGGATATGGCTTCCGGCGAAGGTCGACGCGCCGATCCGGGCGAAGGCCGTGAAGGCGGCGACCACCCCGACCGAGAGCACGAACATGATGACCCGCGGTGGAACGCCGGACTCGAAGCCGCGCGTCCACCAGCGCACCGGTAAGAGCCCCATCCGAAGCGCAAACCCCGCCAGCACGAGGCAGAGGGCCAGCAGCAACGCCGGCTGGGTCCCGCGTAACGCCGCGAGCGCCTGGCCGGCAGCCGGCAGCCGTGTGTCGCCAGTCAGGCCGAAGATGATCGCTAGGCCGTAGAGCAGGATCGCGGAGCCGGCCACGCCCAGCACCAGGTAGCCGAGTCCGGCGCTGATGCCCCCAGCGCCGCGGCGCGTCAGGCAGGCCAACACATAAAGGTTGATCGCGAGCAACTCCAGCGCCAGGAAAAGGCTGACCATCTCGGCGGCCGAGGCGGCGAGCAGCGCGCCCAGCGTCGCCAGCAAGAAGAAGGCGGGCTCGGCGGCGACCGGCGACTCACCAGGAAGGGTGTCGGCGCGGCTGGCCAGCAGGCAGAGCGCCGCGGCACCCAGCAACACGACCTGGATAAAGATCGCGAACCCGTCGAGGAGGAAGGCGCCGTCGAGGATGGTGATCGTCTGCTTGAACTGGGTCGCCAACGCCAGGAATGCCAGGACCAGGCTGACCAGCGCCACCGTCGTGGTCGAGCTACGAGGCATAAGGCGGGCTTGCAGGAAGACGACGATGGTCCCGGCGAGCAGCCAGAGCTCGGGCGAGAAGGCGAGGAGGTTCCCGAAGGTCTTCATCCGCTGCCTCGCGACAGCAGGGTCAGGACCGAGAAGTTGATGCTGTCCACCAGGATGGCGGGCAGCACACCCAGCAAGACGATCAGCGTCGTCAACGCCGCGGCGTTGAGGAGCTCCAGCGTCCCGAGGTCGCGAAGCCGTCCGAGGCGCTCCGGCGTGGCACCGAAAAAGATCCGCTGGACGGTCAGGACCATCGCACCGGCGAGCACCAGGATCCCGAGCACCGCAATCCAGGTCGCGATGCGCTGGTTCGAATAGGCGCCGACCACGATCATGAATTGACCGACAAAGCTTGCCAGGCCCGGGAACCCGATGGCGGCCAGCGCCGCGAAGATCCAGAAGACCGCACCTCGCCCCATGTGGGCGGCCATCCCACCCATGGCCCGGATCGAGCTGGTGCCCGCACGCTCCGCGATGGCGGCGGCCAGCAGCACCAGCAGGGCCGCGGTCAGGCCATCGGCAACCATCAGCAACACGGCGCCATTGATCGCAACCGGCGCTGCGGACGCGGCGGCGAGCAACACCAGTCCCATGTGACTCATGACCACGTAGCCGATCAGCCGTCGCAGATCGTCCTGCGCGAGCGCCGCGATCGCACTCCACAGCACGGCCACGATCGCGATCACGACGATGGCGCCACTGATCCGGTGGAAGGTGTTCTGGAAGTCACCGAGGTTGACGCGAATGATGCCGTAGCCGCCGAGCTTTACCAGCACGCCGCCGAGGATCAACGCGACGGGCGCCGTCGCCTCGGCCTGCGCGTCGATGAACCACGTGTGGAAGGGAAACACCGGCAGCCGCACGGCGAAGGCGATGAAGAACAGCCAGCTGATCAGCGTCGCGGTCGCTGTCGGCAGGGTCAGGTCGTGGAGGGTTGAGATGTCGAAGGTTCGAACCGGCGCCTTGAAATAAAGGATAAGGATCGCCACCAGGAGTAAGGCGCTGGCCGCGAGGTCGACCGCCACGAACTTCCAGGCCGCGGACAGCCGGCGCGGGCCGCCGAAGCGGGCGATCAGCAGAAACATGGGGACGGCTTGCAACTGCCAGAAGAGGAAGAAAAGCAGGTAGTCGAGCGAGGCGAAGACGCCATTGACGCCGGTCTCCAGCAGGAGCAGGAGGATGAAATACTCCTTCGCCTGCTCACGGATCCGGCTCGAGGCGAGCACCGCGACGACGAAGAGCAGTGTGCTGAGCAGCAAGAGCGGCATGCTGACCCCGTCGACGCCGAGGTGGTAGCTAGAGCCGAGGCCCAACAACCAGCCGCGCGTTTCCTCGTACGCATAGGTGCCGCTCTGGTCGCGGAAGCCGAACCACATGAAAACGCCGAGGGCGAAGACGAGCGTGGTGGCACCGATCGTGAACGAACGGATCCGCTCCCGGTGCGCTTCAGTGCGCGTCGGGAAGAACAACAAGCCAATGGCGGCGAGCACGGGGACCCAGATGATGGCGCTCAGCAGCAGCGCCGGCGGCGCGATCGAGGTCGCGGTGGTCGTGGGGATCGCCTGGAGGAGCGTCATCCGATTTTCCCGATGATCCCGCCGGCGAGCACGATCGCGAGTGTCCCCAGCGCGACGACGCCGGCGAAGAAGCCAATCAGAAGAGGACGGATGCGTGCCTCTGCCAGCCATCGCCGTGGCTGTCCGGCGAACGCGATGCTGTCGCCGACCAGATCCAGGGCCCCATCGACGACGCGCGTCTCGACCCACAACGCGGCACGGCTCACCGGCAACACGACGCCAACGGCGGCGAGCCGGTACGCCCGATCGATAAAGAGCCCCTCCCCCATCGCGTGTCGGACGGGTTGCAAGGCGGCGGGGACCGGTACCCGGCGCGCGTACACGACAAAGGCAACGACCGCGCCCAGGACGGCGGTGGCGGCAATCACCCCGGCCGCGACGTAGTGCGAATTGGGGAGCGACACACCAGGGAAGGTCACGAAGGCGATTGGATCGGTGCGGCCCCGGAAGCCGCGGATACCGGAAACCACGCAGGCGATCGCCAGCACTGCCATGGCGAGCGCCAGGCGGCCGCCCGCGTCACGGATCCGGTCCGGCTCGAAGCGGCGCCGGCGTGCGGTCTCGCCGGTGAAGACCAGCGCGAAGATACGAACCAGGGCCATCGCACCGATGAAGGTGACCACCACGACCACCGCGATCGCCAGCGGACTGCCCAGCGCGAGCGCCTTCGAAAGGATCGCGTCCTTGCTCCAGAAGGTGCTGAACGGCGGGATGCCCGCTCCAGCCGCAACCGCGATCAGCATCAGCCATCCGGTGAAGCGCATGCGGCGCCACAAACCACCCATCTCGGCCAGCCGCTCGGTGCGGAGTTCGCGAATGATGACGCCCGCGGCGAGAAACAGCAGGGCCTTCGGCCAAGCGTGGGTGAAGAGCTCGAAGATACTCGCGCCGTAAGCGCCGATGCCGAGCGCCAGCACCATCACGCCGAGCTCGCTCATCGTGGTGTAGGCGATCGCGCGTTTGAGGTTGTCCTGGAAGAGCGCCCAGAGCACGCCGAGGACCGCCGTCAGCCCGCCGGCGATGGCGAGTAATGCGAGGCCGCGGGGGTTCGCATGGAAGAGCCCGTAGGCGCGGGCAATCAGGTACACGCCGCAAATGGCGCTGCCCGCCGAGTGGATCAGGGCAGCGGCGGGCGCTGGGGCCTGCGCGCTCCCGGGCAGCCACACGTGGAGCGGGAACTGTGCGGATTTCGCCGCCGCGGCGATGAAAACGAGGATTGCCATGACGAAGAGCCCATTGGCGCTGACCCGGCCGCCCGTGTAGTGCCCCGAGAGCGCCTGAAAGTTCAGCTCGTTGTAACGGAAATAGATGTAGGCGACGGCCGCCAGCAACGCGAGGTCGCCCAGGGCCGAGATGATGAACGCGCGCGACGCAGCGGCAGACGTTTCCTCCCGCTGCCACCAATGGCCGATCATCAGGTAGGTCGAGAGCGTGACCAACCCAAAGAACATCAGCATCTCGAAGTAGTTGGTCGACAGCGTCACGCCCAGCATCGCGAAGGTGGCAAAGAGCAGGACGCAGAAGAAGCGCACCACGCCGTCCTCGCGGCGCATGAACGCGAGCGCATAGATCTGAACGAGCAGACTGACGAGGGCGACGGTGACCGACACCACGGCCGCGAGTGGATCCGCCAGGACGCCCCACTGCAGGGTGAACTCGGCGGCGCTCCCCACCTGCCCGGTGAAGAACGTGAGGAACGTTGCCGACCGTTCGAGATGCAGCGGGTGGGCCACTTCGATCGCGACCACGAGGACCGTGCAAACGGCGGCCGCCAGGGTGAAGATCACCGCGATCCAGGCGCTAACCCGGCGGGAGTCGATGGTAAAGGCGAGGACGATCGCCAGCGCGATCAGCGGCAGGAGCAGCGCGAAGAGTGCCAGTAGAGTCGGGCTCCAGGTGTCGAGCGGCCCCTTGGGCGCTGCGGCGAGCAGGGCGAGCGTCACGGTCCCGCCGGCCTAGCCGCGATCCGCGTCAAGGGCGAAACTGCGGTGCTCGCGGTAGACCAGGGCCGCCATCGCGAGACCGACGGCGAGCTCCGCCACCGCGATCGCCCCGGCAAATAGCGCCATCGACGCCCCGGCTGCCCCGTGCCGGGCACCCAGGCCGAAGCGCGCGAAGGCGACGAAGGCGAGGGCGCCCGCGATGAACATGAACTGCGTGCCCAGCAGCATGATGACGGCGCTGCGCCTGGCGACCACGCCAAAAACGCCGATCGCGAACAAGGCCGCCGAGCTAACGAGGAGCAGATTGAGCCCTGCATTCATCGGCGGGCCCCTCGAGCCGGCGTTGACCCTCCCCCTCTGGGGGAGATCAGGGTGGGGGCTGCCAGCAGCAACCCGCTCCCGAGCGCGGCCGAGCCAAGGATGACCGCCAGTACCGCTAGCCCGACGGCGTAGGTGCTGCCCAGCACCCCGCCAAAGCTCTCGGGGAGGGCGCAGCAGGCCTGGACGGGCCACGCGGTCGCGCCGAGTACCACTGCGAGCAGCGCGAACATGACCGCCGAGACCGCCGCGCCGATGATCCATTCCGGACTCAGCCGGCCCACGCTCGACGTCCGAAGTCCGGTCGTCGCTCGAAGGAGGCCGCTCAGGACTGCGGCGCTGACCGTCGTGAACACCAGCAGCTGCACGGCCACGAGCAGGAACGGCGCGATCGCCAGGTACAGGAGCGCCACCAGCACCAGACTGACGGCGAACGCCGCGATCGCGTAAAGCGTGTTCCGCAGAAGCACGCTGGCGAGCGCGCTCCCCAGCAGGAGGATGAGTACGAGATACACGAAGAAAACGAGCGGCGCCGAGGTGATGGGCTGCGGCAAAGCGCCGATCAAGGGCACGGCGTCAGATTCTACTTGGCGGTGCCCAGGGTCAGTATTCGACCTCGCCTTCGCCCGGCGCCCAGTAAGTCTCTTCCTTGATCGATGCGTGCTCGAACCCGCACCGCCGCATGATGTCGCGAACGTTGACGATCATCCCGGGGTTGCCGCACAGGTACACCGTCGTATCCCTGTGGGTCAGCTCCAGGCTGTCGGCGTACTTGCGCACCAGGTCATCCACCCTCCCCCGCTCGCCGGTCCATTCCGGATCCTCCCAGTGCCGGCTGATGGTCGGGATATACGTGAGCCAGGGATACTCGCTGGCCGCCTTGTACAGCTCCTTGTCATAGCCGAACTCATTCGACTTGGAAACGCCCTGGAGAATGACGAGACGAAACGGTTGCGCCAGGCGGCCCTCGTTCAGGTCGAGCGCCAGCGTGCGGACCATGCTGATGTAGGGGGCGATCCCGGTCACGGTGGAGACCAGGAAATGCTGGCTATGCCCCGACTTGGTGTCGACATTGAAGATCCCCTTCGCCTTTTTGCGCATGAAGACCTGGTCGCCGACCTGAAGCTCGTACAACTTGGGCGAAAGCGCGCCTTCCGGCACTTTCTCGATGAAGAATTCGAGCTCGGGCTCGTATGGGCTCGAAACGATGGAGAACGCGCGCTCGAGGACCTTCTCGTTCTGGTCCACGCCGAAGGCCACGTACTGGCCCGCCTTGAACGCCAGCTCTTCGGGCGGCTTCATCCAGACCGACCACAGGGTGGGCGAGTAGTCCTGGCGCCGGGTGATCCGCGCCAGCATGTATTTGTCGGACGTATCGGAAGCCATGGCCCCTAATCGTATTCGGCGCGGGACTGTCCGACGGGCGGGCCGAAGATCAAGTCCAGCGCCACGCCGAAGACCGCGAGCACGACCCCGGCGCCGAGAAAGGTGAAGGTCGCGCCGCCCGACAGGTAGCCGCGTCCCCAAAGGACCCCCACCAGGAAACAGAACGCGCCCAGGACGGCGAGCCAGTAGGCGGGGTGACCCCGCCACGCCAGCTGGGCAGATAGGACGGCGCCGAGGCAGACCAGGTACACGAGGCCGATCAAGGAGAAGGTCATAAGAAAAGGATGTTGCGACGCTGCGGCGAGGAGCGTCACCCGTCGCCGGCGGCGATCGGCCCTCCGCCGATCACGCGGTCGCCGTCATAGATAACGGCGGCCTGGCCGGGGGCGAGCGCCCGCTGCGGTTCATCGAAGTCGATGCGTGCCTGGTCGCCGAGGGGCGTGACCAGGGCGCCGGCCAGGGGAGCGTGGGAGCGGACTTTCACGCTCGCCGCGAAGGTCGCCGGCGGGACGTGGCCGGCGACGTAGCGCACGTCCTCGAGCCGGCAGCTCGACCGCAACAGCTGGTCCCGGCCGCCCACTCGGACCGTGTTCGTAAGCGCGTCGATCCCGCTGACGTACGTCGGTTGCGAGCGGGGCCCGCCAGGGACCAGCCGCAGGCCCGAGCGTTGCCCGACGGTATACATCGCGACGCCATCGTGTTCGCCGACAACCGCGCCGCCCTCGTCGACGATGGGGCCAGGCCGCACCTGCTCGCGAAACCGTTCCTTCAGCAGGGTCCGGTAGCTGCCGTCGGCCACGAAACAGATCTCCTGGCTCTCCGGCTTGTTGGCCGTGACCAGCCTAAGAGCCGACGCCATCGCTCGCACCTGGGTTTTGGTGAGGTCGCCGATTGGAAACCGAAGGACGCGCAGCTCCTCCTGGCCTAGCTGGTACAGCACGTAGGACTGGTCCTTGCGTTCGTCGGCGGCCTTGCGCAGGGTGTGGCCGGAAGGCCCGGTGGCGATCCGGGCGTAGTGCCCGGTCGCGAGCGCGTCGGCCCCGAGCGCGAGCGCCTTCTTGAGGAGTAGGCCGAATTTGATTGTCTCGTTGCAGCGGATGCACGGGTTCGGCGTTCGCCCCTCGAGGTAAGCCTGGGTGAATGGATCGATCACGGCCGCCCGGAAATCGTCTTCGAAGTTCAGCACGTAGTACGGGATGCCGAGGCGGTTCGCGACCCGCCGCGCGTCCTCGACAGCATCGAGAGAGCAGCAGCCGTGGTGCTTGTCGAAGTCCCTTGCCGCCATCTCCTTGGGCCAGAGCTGCAGGGTGACGCCAAAGACCTCGTGGCCTTCGTCGCACATCATCGCGGCGGCAACCGACGAGTCGACGCCGCCGCTCATGGCGACGGCGACTCTCACTGCGGCTCCAGCTGCTGGACCCCAATGCCGCGACTGCGGCAGTATTCGAGCGCTCGATCCACCTCGGCCTTGCCACCGTCGACGTCGAGCTCGACCCAACCGCTGCCGTCGGCCACATCGGCGCGCCGGATGTTGGTGACGACTTTGAAGTCCTTCCCGAGCCGGTAGATGATCGGGTCGTTCAGCGTGTCGCCGCGGAACGTCAGGCGCACTGTCGTCCGCGCCATGGGTTCAGCCTCCGGCGACCGCCGGCACGATGGAGAGGTCGTCGCTGTCCTTGAGCGGCGTCTTCAGCCCCGACCCGAACCGAATATCCTCGTCGTTCCGGTAGATGTTGATGAACTGGCGGAGCTCCCCCTTGTCGTCGTAGAGGCGCTCCTTGAAACCAGGAAACTTCTGGTTCAGTTCGTCAAGCGCCTGCGACACGTCACCGGCATCGACCTCGACAATGGCCGCACCACGGGTCAGCTGCCGAAGGGCGCCAGGGACACGGATCTTGACCGCCATGTTGTGGTGGTCATTATAAGTTCAGAATGGCCGCTCCCGGTGTGGAAAGGGCGGCGTGGGTAAGGCGGCCCCGCCCTTACCCTCCCCCATTGGGGAGGGCAGGGTGGGGGCTTTCGATTACGCTGCGCGAACGACCTGGTCGGTCTTGCCGCGCTGAGCCACGAAGTAGTAGACGGCGCCGATGACGACGATCAAGGCCACAACGAGCTCGAAGATCGGAACCGAGTCTCCGAATCCGCCCAGGCTGGCGCCGCCGGGGAGAAGCACGGCATTCACACTCGGGTTACTCGCGGGACGGGGCCAGAGAAAGTTGACGAGCATCGAGGCGCCCCAGGCGAGACCCAGCAGGTTGATGATCATGCCCCATCCGCCGAGCTTGAACGGAGCCTTTTCGGTCGGCCAGCCCCGCAGCCGGGCGAGCAGGATCGCGATGTTGCCGAGCATGTACGAGAGGTAGATCATGCCGGTCGCCACGATGGCGATCAGGCCCGCGCCGGCATAGTAGATGAAGGGCAGCGCCGCAAGCACGCCGACCACCAGGCAGGCGATCACCGGTGTGTGCAGCGTTGGGCTGACCTTGTTGTAGAAGCGCGCGAGCGGTAGCTTTCCGTCGCGCGCCATGCCGAATGCGAGCCGGATCGTCGAGGTCTGGATGGCCAGGCAGCAAACGTAGATTGCAGCCAGTACGACCACCAGGTACACATTCGCCATCCAGCTGGGCAGTACAGCGGTCAGGACATCGGCCGGCGACGTGATGGTCGCGGGCACCGCACCCGCACCGGCGACGAATTTCTGCATATCCGGGATGGCGATGATCAGTGCGAGCAGGAAGACCGTGCCGATGATGAAGGCGCCGACCACGGAGGCCAGGACCGCCTTCGGCGCTTCGACTCGCGGATTCTTCGTTTCCTCCGCCAGTGTGCTGGCGGTGTCGAAGCCGTAGATGACGAAGAGGGACATGAACATGGCGGCCAGGAAGACACCGACCTGGTTGTTGTTGCCGAGATAACTGCTATCGAAGACCACCGTAGCCGGTTGGTGATGGTAGAAGATCAACAGGATCAGCGCGAAGACGACCATTCCGAGAATCTCGAATACCACGCCGGTGTTGTTGATCAGCGCGACCAGCCGAACCCCAAAGATGTTCAGCAACGTCGTACTGGCGAGGATCACAAGCGCGATCGTAACCTGCGTCTGGGCATTGTTGGCGAGCCCGATTCCCAGGTTGTTGAGCAACGGGATCAGCACCAGCCCAGGGATGGTTGCCACCACCCCCGTGACCGTGAGGATGCCGGCGAAGAGATAGACCCAGCCCGTCATCCAGGAGTAGCCACGGTTGGATAAATATTTCGTCCACTGATAGACCGAGCCGGCCACCGGGAAGTGCGAGCTGACCTCCGCGAAGTTCAGCGCGATGATGAACTGGCCCAGCGCCACCAGCGGCCAGCTCCAGAAGAAGAACGGCCCGGCAATCGCCAGTCCGATCGGGGCAAAAAGCGTGAAGATGCCGGTGCTCGGTGAGATGTAGGAAAAGGCGACGGCAAAGCTCGAATACACGCCCAGGACTCGCCTGAGTTCTTGCTTGTAGCCAAAGCGGCCCAGGTCGGTTGCGTCGGCGGCCTCCTGGCTACCGACAGCGGCCTGGGCGGTTGAGTACGGCGGACGCGTCATTACGTCGTCGGGCATCGGGTTCCCTCCTCTCCCTTAGGTCTCGGCCAAACGTAGCAGGCGGTAAGAGGTTCGTCAATCTGCTCTTGGGCCACCTACTATCTCCAGCATCGCCAGCCCTGCGTCGATCGTTGTCCTGAATGGCCGGACCTGGCCGGGGAAGCCCGGCCGGACGGCGCTGGCCATCGAGGGCGACCGAATCCTTAAGACCGGATCAGACTCGGAGATTCGAGCGCTGGCCGGCCCTGGAACGACCGTCCTCGACGCCGGCGGCGGCCTGGTGGTGCCCGGGTTCAACGACGCCCACGTCCATTTCCTGATGGGCGCCCGGTACCTGCACAACCTGGAGCTCTCGGACGAGACCACCGTCGATGGCATCCTCCGACGGATCGCCGAGTTCACCCGGGCCCATCCCGAGCGGGACTGGCTGCTCGGTCGGGGCTGGTTCTACGGGGTCTTCCCGAACGGGATGCCGGATGGGGGCATACTCGACCCGGTCGTTCCCGACCGGCCGATCGCCATCGAGGCCTATGACAGCCACACGACCTGGGTCAATACGGCCGCCCTCACCCGGATGGGCATCATGGACGACACCCCGAACCCACCGCGAGGCGAGATTCAGCGGGATGCCGCCGGCCACGCCACCGGGATCCTGAAGGAGGCCGCGATGGAGCTGGTCGACCGCGTGCTACCGCCGCGGACCATCTCGCAGGACGTCGAAAGCCTGGCGGCGGCGGCGAGCCTCGCCTTCCGGCATGGGCTCACGAGCGTCCAGGAGGCAGGCGCCGGCCGGAAGCAATTCGAGATTTATCGGGCGCTCCGCGCGTCGGGCCGGCCGATGGTCCGTATCCGGTTGGGGCAGCGGATGGAGCCTGGCTTCACGATGGCCGACTGGGAGCGGCATCTCGTCGACCACGAGGCTGCCGCCCTCCCCCATCGCGACGACGCCTGGGTCTCGGCCGGGATCGTCAAGGCCTTCGCCGACGGCGTCATCGAGTCCGGTACCGCCGTCCTGCTGGCGCCCTACGAGGGGATGGCGGCCGGCCAGCCGGGCGCCTTCGGCTATCCGCAGTGGGAACCCGGTGAGCTGGCGGCGGCGGTGCGCGTCGCCGATCGTCGCGGCTGGCAGATCCAGGTGCACGCGATCGGGGACGCGGCGGTCCGGCTGGCGCTCGACGCCTTCGAACAAGCAACGGCTGCCAACGGTCCGCGCGACCGCCGGCACCGGATCGAGCACATCGAAACGATCGATGCCGCCGATATCCCACGGTTCGGGTCGCTCGGCGTCGTCGCCAGCATGCAGCCATATCACGCCGACCCCGAGCCGGCCCAACTCGATTCCTACCAGTCGAAGATCGGCCCTGAACGCGCCTCGCGCGGCTGGCCATGGAACTCGATCCGGGGCGCCGGCGGCCGGCTCGCTTTCGGTTCGGACTGGCCGATCGTGTCCTTCGACCCCTTCCTCGGCATCAACTCGGCGGCCAATCGAACGACCAATGACGGACGGCCGGCGGGCGGCTGGCTCCCGCACGAACGGCTCTCGCTGGCGGACGCGCTGGCGGGCTACACATCGGGAAGCGCCTGGGCGGCCCACCAGGACGCGGTCAAGGGGACGCTCGAGCCGGGCATGCTCGCCGACGTCGTCGTGTTGGACCGCGATCTGTTCGCGACGCCGCCCTCGGAGATCACGAGCGCGTCGGTTCAGACCACGATCCTGGGCGGACAGGTCGTCTACGACAAGAACTCGGAAACCAGTCGCTGAAAGTGATGGACGCCGTTCTCGCGTTTGGCGTTGAATCGGCCGCGGTCGTATGACCGCGACTTGAGCCCGCGCTGCACGTGCTGGCAGATGGCGATGTCCTCCTGCTGGATCTCGTCCGAGAAGGCGATCGTCTGCTGCATCGACTCCCATCCCGGCCCGGTTCCGGGTTGGGCAAAGAACCACTCGAAGACCGTGAGCGTCTTGTCCACGCCCAGCGGGAGGATCAAGTTTGAGCTCATGTTGTCCTGGTAGATGTTGAACATCGTGTTTGGGAAGACCCAGTAGTAGAGGGCGTTCTCCTCGCTCCCGGGCTGCCGGATGTAGCGCCGGTCACGACCGGGCTCCTCGCCAGGCTTGAGTTCCCGGATCGGGGCATGTTGCTTCGAGTAGTAGCGAAACGTCTCGACCCGATAGGCGTCGTAGTCGAGCTCTTTGAAGAGGCCCGGGTGCGCGATCGGCAGGTGATACCCCTCGAGGTAGTTGTCGACGTAGACCTTCCAGTTGCACTCGATGAGATAGTCGCGCCGCTCGACCAGCTGCATCTTCTCGACGTCGTAGCCCGCCGCAGCGACTTCCTGCGGGATGGCCCCGAGAATGTCGCGTAACGACGGCGCCTCGTTGTCGAGATTGGCGAAGATAAACGGTCCCCACTGCTCGACCCTGATCGGCACCAGCCCGAAGTCCGCCTTATCGAAGTTCTCGGTGCCGTCCATCTCGCGGGCCACCTGCAATCGCCCATCCAGGCCGTAAGTCCAACCGTGATACGGGCACTGGAGGCTGCGTCGGTTGCCCTTCGACAGCACCACCTGGGCCGCGCGGTGCCGGCAGACGTTATAGAAGCCGCGCAGCTTGCCGTCGAGCCCGCGGCTGATCAGGATCGGTTCGTCGAGGATGGTGGTCGGCTTCAGGTCACCGACCCGGGAGAGCTCATCGGCACGTGCAACCAGTTGCCAGGTCCGCGCGAAAATCCGATCCCGCTCGCGTTGATAGACAGCCTCATCGATATAGGCGCTGGCCGGCAATGTGAAAGCGCGGGCGAGATCCTCGCCCGCGCTCACCGATCGATCTTGCGTCACCGACACGCGACGAGTCTAAACTCTGCGGACCCCGGCGAGCTCGCGCTGGTCGGCCGGTGCGACCTCGTCAGGCCAGCGGTCGTGGACCGCGTGCTTCTTACCAATCACGTAGAACCACACCCCGAGCGCGAGGATGATCCCAACGACGATAAAGACGGTGAGCTCGTAGGGCAATCGATCGAGCCCCGCTACCTTGCCGGTCGCCGACGCCCCGAGGCAAACACCGTTCGAGGTGTCGCAGAGATTGGGCCATAGAGAGAAGATCGTGCCCAGCACCGCATAAGCCTCGGTAATCAGCATCACGACCCACGCGCCGACGATCCCACCCGGTACCCGGTAAGGGCGACGCGCATTCGGATACTTACGCCGTAGCGCGATCAGTGCCGGAAAGACCGCGATGTAGGAGAAGGTCGTGGTCGAGATGACGAGGCCCAGCACCACCGCGAAGAACGCCTTCAGGTTGCCGGAGGTGATCAGGAAGGCTGCCACGACGAAGGCCGACGCCATGATCCCCGACATCACATTGACGGTAACGGGTGTGCCGAACCGCGAGGAGAAACGTCCCATGAAGCGCGGCCCCGAGCCGTTGAGGGCTCCGATCGCCATCATGCGGTCAGACCCCATCAACCAGACGGTCCCGCTGGCGAGCAGCGCGAAGACGATCGCCGCGCCGACGATGTCATTGATGATCGTTTGCGCTGTGCCGCCGAGCGCGTTGCCAACGGCGGTCTGGTAGGCGGTCGCAAAGCTCGACACGTTGCTGAGGTCCTTGCTTCCGAGGAGGAACACGATTCCCGCGATCGGAATTGCATATCCGACGAAGCTAATCAGGCCCGACAGCCCGATGGCGCGCGGGATATCTTTTTGCGGGTTGTCCATTTCTTCGCTCGCGTTGGCTTGCAAATCGAAGCCAACCCACTGGAAGATCAGGACGCCGATTACGCCCACGAAGACCGCGATGTTGGTCGGGAAGAAATTCGACGTGTCTCCTTTGTAGCCATGTTGGCTCCCTGCAACGACCACCAGGAGGCCGAATAACAGGAACAATCCGAACTTCACGATGGCACCGAGGGTCGGGACCCACTTCATCGACTTCAGCGACAGGATGTTCATCGTGACGGCGGTCCAGACGAAGAGCAAACCGATCAGGATGGAAAGGCCGGTGTTGTTCCCGATGTGGGTGCCCCAGAGTGCGTCCATCCCGGCAATGGCGCCCGCGGCCAGCGTCCCGCCCAACCATATTGGGTTGCTCAACCAGTAAAGGACGGCGGTGATGGCCCCAGCAAAGTGCCCAAAAGCAAGCCGGACCCATTCGTATGAAGCGCCCTCGACCGGAAACGCCGCCCCAAGTTCCGCCGTCAGGAGTCCGTACGGGATAAGGAACGTCAGTGCGGACACCGCCAGCCAGAAGATCGTCTGAAATCCGTAGGACGCCGACTGACTGAGTGTGTCGATGGCAAGGATCGCGCAGACGGTGAAGAAGATCATGTCGAAGCGGAAGAGCGACTTTTTAAGTTTGCGTTTCTCTTGAACGGCGTCTTCGCTAGCCGCAATCGCAGCCAATGCTTACCCTCCTTGGCGTGTTTGGCCCCAGGGCGGAGCCTGAGCGCAAATGTGGACCTAGCGTTGCGCCTTGTCAAGGGACGGTTGGCCAATTGGCGCGCCGATATACTCGGCCCGGTGCCGGCTGAATACGACGCGATCATCGTGGGGGGCGGCCATAACGGCCTTGCGACGGCGGCATATCTCGGCCGAGCCGGGCTGAAGACCATCGTCCTGGAGCGGCGAGAGGTGCTGGGCGGCGCCGCTGTCAGCGAGCATCCGTGGCCTGGCTACACGGTCTCGACGCTCTCCTATGTGCTGTCCCTGATGCCCCCGGAGGTGATCCGGGAGCTCGAGCTCCATCGTCATGGCCTGACCCTCTACCCGCTCGCCGCGGATTACTACGTGCCGTTCCCGGACGGCTCGCACCTGCTGCTCACCAAGGATGCGGCCCAGGCAAAGGCCGAGATCGGCAAATTTTCAAAGCACGACGCCGAGGTCTGGCCATCTTTCAGCGCCTACCTGGCGAAGATCGCTCGGCTTGTCCGCCCCCTGCTGTTGATGACCCCGCCGAACGTCGGCGCCAAGACCCCTGCCGATTTACTCGAGCTGGCGCGCTTCGCCTGGAAGCTGAGGGGCCTGGACGTCAAAAGCACCGGGGACTTCGTCAAAGTGATGACGCTGTCGGTCGCCGAGCTCCTCGATGAGTGGTTCGACTCGCCGCAGGTCAAGGCAGCCCGTTGCGTTTCGGGGGCGATCGGCACCTATGGCGGACCGTACACCCCGGGAACGGCGTACGTGCTGCTCCATCACTACATCGGCGAGATCGACGGCCAGATGGCGGAGTGGGCCTTTGTCCGCGGCGGCACGGGGGCGGTGTCGCAGGCGATTGCCGACGACGCCACCGAGCATGGCGCCGAGCTCCGCAC
>DATNMN010000049.1:0-12230 GCA_035602295.1 Candidatus Dormiibacterota bacterium
CGTCCTGGCCGCGGGCGGCATCAATGCGGTGCTCGGCACGCGCGATCCGCAGGACACGTGGGAGCAGCACTTCGCCGACACGTTGCGGGAGGGCTACTTCCTGGGCCATCCACGCGTGGTCGAGATCATGGCCCGGGAGGCACCGGACGCTGTCCGCGAGCTCGCCGATTGGGGCTGCCAGTTCGCGCGACTCGACGATGGCCGGCTCGATCAGCGCTTCTTCGGCGCGCACAAATACCGGCGCACCTGTTACGCGGGGGACTACACGGGTCGAGCCGTCCTCTACACGCTGGCGAGCAGAGCGCAGGAGCTCGGGATTCCGGTGATCGAGGATCAATATATCTCGCGTCTCCTCGTGGCCGAGGGCGTCTGCTTCGGCGCGTATGGTTTCGACCTCGTGTCCGGGGAACGCACGGTCTTCGAGGCAGACGCGGTAGTTCTCGCCGCGGGCGGACACACTCGGCTCTGGCGTCGCAGTTCGTCACGCCGGGACGAGAACTATGGCGAGGGCATGTTCCTCGCGCTGGAAGCCGGCTGCCGCCTGATGGACATGGAGCTCGTGCAATTCCATCCAACCGGCATGGTGATGCCGGAAGAGATCGCGGGCACCCTTGTCACGGAGGCGGTCCGCGGCGAGGGCGGCCACCTTTATAACCGCGACCATGAGCGCTTCATGAAGCGCTACGACCCTACCCGCATGGAGCTAAGCGCCCGCGATCGCGTCGCGCTCGCCATCTACACCGAGATCCTGGAGGGCCGCGGCGGCCCCAACGGCGGCGTCTTTCTCGATATCTCGCATCGCCCCAAAGACGAGATCCTCGAGAAGCTACCCAGGATGTATCGGCAGTTCATCGAGTACCAGATGCTCGATATCTCGAAGCAACCCATGGAGGTGGCGCCGACGGCACACTACTCCATGGGAGGCATCGCGGTCGACCCGGAGACACACGCCACTGACGCCGTTGGCCTCTACGCCGCCGGCGAGTGCACCTCCGGCCTGCATGGGGCCAATCGCCTGGGGGGCAACTCACTCGCCGAGACCGTCATCTTCGGCCGGCGAGCCGGCGCCGCCGCGGCCGCCCATTCGCAGGATTCGGAAGTCCAGCGCCGGTCGAAGAAGGCCGTGCAAGAGGCGGAAGACGAGCTTCAGGGTCTGATCAAGCCAGGAAGCGAGTTAGCCCGTCCCCTCCAGCGGGCGCTCCGCGACTTGATGTGGGAGCACTGTGGCGTCGTTCGCGATGAGACCAGGATGCGGGACGGTCTACGCAAACTCGGCGACCTGGCACACGCCGCGGGGAGCGTCGACATTCGCCCCGGGCAGGAAGGATGGGTCGAGCTCGAGCATGTACTCGATCTGCGGGCAGGGCTCCGAACGGCGGAGGCGACGCTTCGCTGCGCGCTCGAGCGCCGCGAGAGCCGCGGAGCGCACACCCGATCCGACTTCCCCGACCTGGATCCAGGCCTGGAGCGGAACTTCTACACCCGCGTGGAGGGGCGAGGCCAGCCGCTGACGGTCTGGAGCGAACCGGTCCCGGCCATCCCGGCAGCCCTGAAGCGGCAGCTCACCGATGAGGAAATGGAGGTCGCCGGTAGGCTGCTCGAATAGGGATGGGGGCGGCCACCCGCCGCCGATTCGTGGTACCCGCCCATTGCCGCGGCCTGTCCCCACCATAGACGGCCGTCTCCGCACGCTCTAGGCTTACGGTGCTGAAGAAGGCATCGCGACAGGAGGGTGGCCATGCGCTATGAATCTTCGACAACCTCGGTCTCCTGGATCCCGTCGGAAGCGGTTCCGGGAATAATGCGCCTGCCGTTCGACCTGGGTCCGGTGCACTACGACGATCCGCCGAGCGACCAGCTGACCGACATCGAGGCGTTGTCCCGCTCCGGCGCCGTCCGCTTTATCAACGAACTACGGGCTTGGGTTGAGGTCGAGAACGGCTGGATCGTTCGTCACGGGCATTCCGGCCGGGGCTGGATCGGAAAGACCAAGCTGGGATTCGGCTCGCGCAAGATCCTCTTTTCCGCGATTGCCATGCGGGATATCCGCTCGGAGCCAGAAGCGGGCAAGCTAGCCGTGCGCTTTGTTCAAACCACTGGCGGACGCGTCGCGATGCCGCTGCCCCGCAAGCTGAACCGTCCACCATTCGTCCAGGTTGTGCCCCCGCTTGTCTGGACCACGCTGGCGCTCACGATCAATGCCGACGGCTCATCGAAGCCCGAGGTCATCGGCGCGAGCCCCTTCCCGCGTCACTGGATCTATGACGATTCCCTGCGGCTTGCCAACAAAGTTGCCGTCACAGATTTCAAATCCTGGTCCGGCGACATCTTCGGTGAGCGCACCCCCTGGGGGTCGGAAGATTCGCCTGCCTTCGTGACTGAGGTCGAGACCGCACTCGAACGAGAGCTATCCCAGACGATCATGCGCGGTGGCACCAAACCCGAGATCCGGAAGCTCAAGGCCGGCGAGGCTCTCGTCGAGCAGGGTCAATCCGGCGACGAACTGTTCCTCCTGCTCGACGGGGTGCTCTCGGTGGACGTCGACGGAAAAGCCCTCGCCGAGGTTGGACCGGGCGCGATCCTCGGGGAACGGGCGTTGCTCGAAGGCGGAAAGCGTACGGCGACATTACGCGCGCTTACGCCCACTCGCGTCGCTGTCGCCAACGCCGACCAGATTTCGCCTGAGGCGCTCGCCGAGCTGGCAACGGGCCACCGCCGCGAGGAAAACCCTGTCTAGCTCTGGGATCCCTTAGCTTCGTCCACCGGAACGTCAACTCCCGTCCGCAAGGGGATGGTTCCGGACACAGTCGTGCCATGGCCCGGCGAGGAATCGACCCGCAACGTGCCGCCCACGGCACCAACACGGTCCATCATGTTCGTCATACCGGCGCCGCGCGCACGCGTTAAGGGATCGAAGCCAGCGCCGCTGTCGGCGACCTCGAAGACCAGCGTGTCACCCTCCTGCCGGATTCCGACCGTTGCCGCAGCCCGATCCCCGGCATATTTGCCGGCATTCTGCAGCGCCTCCAGGCAGCAGAAGTACACGGCCGCTTCAAGCCCGGGAGGGTAGCGACCAATGCCGTCGGCGTGCACCTGCGTCGGAATGACCGCCCGGCGCGCCGCGGCCAGCATCGCGGCACCGAGTCCCTCGCTGGCGAGCAATGGTGGATAGATGCCGTGGGCGAGCGTGCGCAGCTCATCGAGCGCCTTCGAGATTTCCTGGCCGAGCTCCTCGAGCAGCCGAGCCGTCCGCACCGGGTCGCGCTCGCTCATCTGGCGGGCCAGGCGTGCCTTGACCGAGAGCGCGACCAGATACTGTTGGACGCCGTCGTGGATGTCGCGTTCGATCCGTCGGCGCTCGGCATCGGCGGCCATCACGATGCGAGCGCGGGATGCCTCCAGCGCCTCGGCATGCTGCCGTAGATCTTCGAGGGTCGCTTCGAGCGCCGAGTCGAGGCGGGCGTTATTGATCGCCACCCCGACTTCGCGGGCCAGTTCCTTCAGCGTGGCGTCGGCCTCAGCCTGCAGCGCCGGCGCACCCGCGCGCCGCTCCGCCACAATCAACCCGAGCAAGTGACCGGTATGGCTTACCGGCGCAATCCGAACCGTCGCGCCATTTCGCTCGACGAGTACCGCGGGCAGCCAGACTTTGGCCCAAGCGACACCCGAGACCGGTGCGTGGGCGACGATCGATTCTTCAGGCCCCGTCAGCGGGAAGCGGGCCGGCCCTCGCTCGGGATCGGAGACCGTGCGTTCAAGCGCCCCCCCGGCCGCGGTCCACACTTCGGCCGCGTCCAGCCCGAGGTTGCGCCGAAGGGACTCGGTCATGTCGCGCAGGACTTCGCTCAGCGGGATGGTGCGATCGAGGCGGCTGGCGAAACTGCTCCGCACAAAGCCGATCGCGCCCAAGCGCGCCGCGTCGCGTCGCTGGCCTCGAATGGCGGTCACGGCCACGTAGGCCACGGTCGCGAGCGCCATTGCCAAAAGGATTGCCCCGAGGAGCAACGTGCCGGTGTCGAACGTGGGCATCTCAGCCCACCCCGCGAAGCGCCTCGGCGGGACGAAGCCGCGCGGCTCGCAGCGCCGGCAGGAAGGTCACGACAAGAACGGCGGCGTAGACGAACCCGACCGTCAGCAGGATGTTGCTGTAATCCAGGCTGAATTGACTCTTCGGAGAGAGCGCGGCCAGGAGGGGGCCGCCAAGTCCAAGGGCAACGGCGATACCGACGACCAGTCCGGCGGTCGCGATCAGCGCCGTTTCGATCATCATGCCCGCGAGGATCTGCAGCCGGAAGAAGCCAACCGCTCGCAGCACACCAATCGACCGGCGTCGCTCGATCACGGCCCGCAGCGCGACAGCGCCCAGGCCCAGGATGCCCACCAGCAGGCCAACGCGCATCATCGCGACGAAGAAATCGTTCAGGCCCAGGTTGGCGTCGTATTGCGCCTGCATCAGGCTGAGTGTGGTGGTGGCATCGGCTCCCTGCGCCAGCAGCGCCCGCTGGAGATCGCGGCTAAGCGCCGATGGCGGAATGCCCTTAGCGGCTTTTACCAGCAGGGTCGTGCCCGGCGGCGATCCGGCAAGCGACGCCAGTGCATTCTGAGAACCGACCAGTCCCGGAAGGAGCCCTGGGGATGATCCACCGGCGGAGGGGAGTTGCGCGACGACTTTGAACCGAACCGTACCCTGCCCCGTCGCCAGTTCGGCGCGCGAGCCAACGTTTAGTGACGACGCCACCAACCCGGGATCCCGGCTGATGGCCGCCCATGCCGCCGCGTCGGTTGCAAAGCTCGGATCGCGAGCGATCAGCGGCATGATGCCTGCGGACAACTGCCGCGCGCTCAGCCCATAGACGGTGACCGATTCCTCGTGCCAGTCGACTGTACCCCTGAAGTCCGCATACTTCCATTTGACCGGTCCCAGGAAGGTGCGGGTAGGCAAGCTCTCCTGCCGGGCCACTTGCGGCGCGAGTTGCGCGGGCAGGTCGAGCTGATCGGTGCCCACCACGGTGGCCCGAACGTCCCACCCCCCCGTTGCGGGTGCCAAATCATGCTGAGCGCTGCTAAGCCCGATCTGCACGATGACCAGCACGGCCGTGACGATCGAGAAGGCCGCGATCACCAGGCCAGTTCGGAGCGGGCGGCGCGACGCGTAGGCGAGCGCCGGTCGGAGCGTCGCCCGCAGCCAGCCGGATGAGCGGCCGAGGATCCCGCCGAGGCTTTCCAGCACGCCCAGGTTCGATGTCACCATGACCGAGAGCCCGACGACGGAAATGACCAGCGCTCCCGCGAAGGCTCCCGTCCCGGCGGCCGCGGATATCGTCCCACTGACATACCACCAGTACGCGATCGCCCAGGCCGCGGCCGCGAGGCCCGCGCCCGAGTAACGGAGGCGGTCTGAGACGCGACCCCGGAGGAGCGCGGACGCGGCTACGATCGACAGCCCGCCACCGGATATGCGTAGGAACGGGTTGCCGAGCGCCACAGCCGCCAGGCCGCCGATTCCGATCAGCGCCAGCACGGCGATCCGCCGTCGTGATGACCGGTTCGCTTGCTGTGGGTCGGGTAGGTCGCGGATCGCCGCGGAGATCACCATCGACGATGTGCCGATCGAAACGATCAGCACCGTGGTCAGGTTGATCAGCGACGCCGCGGCGACCGAGCCGAAGAGCGACCCGGGGGCAACCGACAGAATCTGACCAAAACTGTCCGGCGTCGCGGGACTATGCCCGACCACGAGCGCCCCCAGGGCCAGCCCGACCGGCAGACCCAGTACCGCACCGGCAAGACTGTAGAGCGCGCCTTCCGCCACGGAAAGTTGGATCAACCCTCCACGAGTCAGGCCCAGCGCTCGCAAGACCGCCAGCCTCGGCCGCCGTTCCTCCGCCAGCAGCACGGCGAGGTTCGCCACCATCGCCGTGGCCGCGAGCGCCACGATCACCCCGAACGCCGTCACGAATGATCTCGACGCTTCGTCCTGTAGGTCAGCGGTCTGTAGCAGTCCCCGCTTTGGTTCGAGCACCTGGAGCCCGTCGCCGGCCACGGCCGCGCTGACTAGCGGCGCCAACTCATGGCCCGCGGCCACCTCGCGCACCCCGTCGCCGGGAGCGGACACGCGGATCAGGTTGATACGATCCGATCCGACCAGCCGCTGAATCGTCGTCAGCGAGCCGAAGGCGGATCGCGGGTTGCCGTAGGCTCCGGCCCCCTGGCGCTGGACGATCCCGACGACCGTGGCGGATTGAGGCGACGGCCCACCCGCCTGGACCCTGAGGCGGTCACCTGAACGCGCACCGATATCGTCCGCCAGAGCTTGCGTCAAGAAAAGGCCACCGGCAATGAGTTCGTCTCCGTAGCTCGACAGGCCGCTTGACAACACGAAAGGATCGAATCGATGCTGGACGCCGAGGTCGAACCCGTTCAGTTGCACGCCCGGCTTGCCGAGGTTTTGGTTGATGTCGACGACCGAGCCCGTCACGAGAAGGGCGCTCTGAAAAGCCGCCGCCGAGCGCAGCGCCGGATCCGTGGCAAGCCTGCTGGTCAAGGCCGGATCAAATGCCGTGCCGCCACCGGTCACTTCAATGTCATCGCGGCCAAAACTGCGAAACGCCGCCGCTCGGTTCGACTGCCACATGCTGTCGCTGATCACCTGGATCAGGAAGATCGAGGCGCCGGCGATCATGAGGGCGCTCACGACGACGGCGGTCTGGCCAGGGCGGCGAACCGCCTCGCGCAGCGCGATCCGGCCGACCAGCGGGCGGCGCCAGATGGTCAGCCCGAGGACCGCATAGCTGATCAGGAAGAGCGCAACCAGAACAGTAAGGAAATTCATGGGCGGTCGCTACTCCTGCAGCCGCAGCGCCTGGCCCGGCGATGTCCGGGCCGCAGCCAGCGCCGGACCAAAGGTGGCCAATAACACGGCCACGTACATCAGCGCCAACGTGCCGGCCAGGCTCACGATGTCGAAGCCGAATGACGTCGCGGTGCTCGTCCCGTTGACGTAGAGATAGGCGGCGGCGATGCCGGTGACGGTCCCAACCAGCGCTCCGCAGGTCAGCGTCAGGGTGGCCTCGGCCATGATCGCCGCGACCATCTCGCCGCGGCGATACCCCAGCGCACGCAGGACGCCAATCGACCGCCGTCGCTGCACCACCGCGCGGAGGGCGAGGATGGCCAGGGACAGAATGCCGATCACCATGCCCATCCGCATGAAGAGGACCGGAACCGACGCGAAGAGCTGAAAGCTGACATCTGTCTGCTTGAACAAGTCGGTGATGGCAGTCACCTCGGCCCCGTCCGCCAGCAACGCCTGACGGATCTGCGCGGCCACGACCTGCGGATTCACACCCGGTCTTGTCTTGACAAGGACCGTGGTGCCGAGTGGAAGGTTCCCAAACGGCGCCAGGCCTTGGGGCGACCCGATGATGCCGTCTAGGATGGGGTCACCCACATCGGCTGCCACGTAACGGGTCACCGGTCCTTCCGAACCGACGAGGGTGAGCTGGACCTCGCTGTTGAAGCGGGTCCAGAAGACCCAGCCCGGATCGTTTTCCACCGTGCGCCATGCCGCCGCGTCATCGGGAAAACGTGGCAGGCGGTTGGTCGTGTCAGTGCCCGTCGGAGGATTCCGCACCAGCTCCGGCGTCAGCTCGTACAGGGACAGGTGCTCCTGGTGCCAGATCGCCGGCGTCCCCGGCGGCGAGCTCACCTGCACCGCACCCAGGTAGGTACGGGTTGGGATGGATACCGAGGTGGCCAGCTCCGCCTGCACCGCCGGCGGCAGGACCATCGCTCGCTGGGCCGGCATGAAGACGGTTATGTCGTAAGGGAGTTGGGCGTGTGACTGCCGGGCTTGATTCCCGAAGCCGACGATCAAGACGTTGTAGATGACGATCACCGACAGCAGCATGGCCAAGGTGCCGACCGTGAGGCTGGCTCGCAATGGCCGTCGGGCAAGGTAGGCGAGCGCCAGCCGCAGCGTCGCGCGAAGTCGCCCTGACGCGTCCCCAACCGCCGAGGCGGCATTCTCGAGTAGACGCAGATTGTTCACGGCGGCAAGCGATAGGCCGAGGGCCGTCACCGGAAGGGCAAGGAACAGCTCGACGCCTCCCGACGACGAACCGGTTGTCGAGAAGCTGATGGTCATGCTGGTGAGGGCCCAGGCGGCCAGAGCCAGCCCTGCGCCCGTCAGACGAGCTCGGTCCGGGATACGGCCCCGCATCGCGAGCGCGGCAAACGTGATGAGCCCAGTACCCCCGACCAGGCGCAAGGGCCCGCCTGGGAACAGCGCGATCAGAGACCCAACCACAAGGCCAAGCTGGAGCACGCGTGAAGCCACGGAGCCGCCCTTGAGACTCACTGGTTCAGGAAGATCGCGGATGGCTGCCGCGATGGTCATATCGGAGCGGAGCACCGCAGCGAGGACCACGGCCGCCAGCGTGACGGCCGCGCCAGCCGCGATCGCGAGGGCCACCGCGCTGGGTCTGACCGACAGTTGCACCTGCACGTCGCGGCCCAGCCCAATGCCGGCACCAGCTCCCCCTCCCCCACTTCCCCGTACCGTGCCAACCAGCAGCGCCCAACTGACCAGCAACCCAGGAACGATCCCGAGCACGGCGGCGACCAGGCTGTACAGCGCGCCCTCAATGGTGAGCGCCGCAATCAGGCCGAGCCGGGAGAGGCCCAGCGCCCGAAGGACGGCAAGCCGTGGGCGACGCTCCTCGACCAGGGTGGCCATCAGGTTCACCACCAGCACGAGGCCGGCAAGCAGCACGATGCCGCTCAACACGCCCGTGAAACCGCCGTTGAAGTTGCCGGGATCCTGCTGAAGCCGCGCCGCGTTGATGTCATCCGCCTTCGCTTCTCGGACCTGGAGCTGAGATGCGGCAGGCAGCCTTGTCAAAGCGCCGGCCACGATGGGGACGAGCCGGTGGCCGGCATCCAGCTCAGACTGGCCGTCGCCAGGCGCCGCGAGGCGAATGATGTTGACCTGGCTCGTGCCGATCAGGCCGGCCACCGTCTGGAGCGGGACGAAGACGCCGGGACGCAAACCATACGAGCCTGGTCCCACAGGAGCGAGAACTCCTGCCACCGTTACCACGCCGGCCTTTGCGTCGCCGCTACTTTGTCCGATTGAGACACGAAGGTGGTCCCCAGCTTTTGCGCCGATCGACGCGGCCAGCGATTCGCCGATGAAGACCTGTCCGGCCTGGAGGTTTTCGCCAGTGGTTTGTGCCCCATCAAGGAGACGAAACTTCCCGAAGGGGGCCTGGGTTAAGGGGTCGAACCCGATCACGCGAACGAACCCGTTGCTCGACCGGCGGTCGAGGTCCGCCGCGGAGCCGACCAGCTCGACGCCGGCCTGGACGCCGACCGCCGATTGTCTGAGCAGCGGATCGTTCGCCAGCGTTTGCGCGATTGTTGGATCGAAGTAGCTGTTGTCAGGCGCGCCGACCGTCAGGTCGACGCGGCCCCAGGATTGAAAGGCTGCGGCCGTCAGCGAGTCGTCCTGCGAATTCTGGTAGACCTCGGAGACCAGGATCGCACCCGACCCGATCATCAGTCCGGCCACCACCAGCGCCGACTGCCATGGCCGCCGAGTGGCTTCACGAATCGCAATGCGCGCAAACAGCGGACGGCGAAGCGCGATCACGGCGAGGCTCGCGTAGGCGACGAGAAATAGCCCTCCGAAAAGGAGGAGCCCTTTCATGGGACTAACTGGTGGCGACGGTCGGGCGTGCCGGCGGTGACGGCGCCTCCATGCGGCCGTCGCGCATCCGGACCGTTCGTTGCGCCCGGCCGGCGACCGCCGGATTGTGGGTGACCAGCACCATCGTCTGTCCTTCTTTGTTCAGACGGACCAGCAGCTCGACGACGACCTCCGTCCCTTCCGTATCGAGGTTCCCGGTGGGCTCGTCGGCCCAGACGATGGCCGGGCGATGTACCAGCGCGCGAGCGACCGCGACACGCTGTTGCTCACCGCCGGACAACATGTCCGGGCGGTGCTTGGCGCGGTCGGCCAGGCCGAGCGTTTCCAGCATCGCCATCGCCTGTTCGCGCGCCGGCCGAGGCCGCTGTCCGAGAAGGAGAAGCGGAATCTCCACGTTCTCGACCGCGGTCAAGACTGGCAGCAAGTTGAACGCCTGAAAAACGAAGCCCATGTGGCGCGCACGGTATCCCGTGCGGGCGTTGTCCGACAGCTTTTCCATGTCCGAGCCGTCGACGAGAATCTGGCCGCCATCGATCCGCTCCAGCCCCGAGAGGCAGTTCAGCAGGGTGGTCTTGCCTGACCCCGACGGCCCAACCACGGCGACCATCTCGCCTCGCCCCACCTCGAAGTCCACGCCCCGGAGCGCCTCGACCTCGGTGCCACTCCGGTAGACCTTCCGGACGCGGCGTGCCGTGACGATCGCCTGGTCCGGCGCCTCGGCCCTGGCGGTCTCAGGCTCTTGGGTTGTGATCATGTTCTCCTTTCTCCCCGCCGGTACCGAGAGGGTAGCTCACCCTAAGGGCCAGCGTCGCCCGTGCCTGCCCCCGAATTAGGGGGAAGCTAGCCCTACCGGCACGCGCCCCTGGATCGTCGTCCCCTTGCCGGGCATGCTCCGGACCTCGAGCGAACCGCCGAGCGCCTCCACCCGGTCTCTCATGTTCTGGAGGCCCGACCCTTGCGGAACCGTCACCGGATCGAAGCCCTTGCCGTCGTCTTGAACGCTGAAGGCGAGATTGGCATCCTCTGTCCACAGCCGCAGGCTTATCCGACCAGCCTCCGCGTATTTGGCCACGTTCTGCAGTGCTTCAAGACAACAGAAGTAGACTGCGCCCTCGACCTCGCGCGGTTGACGCGCTACGTCGTCGAGCTGCAAGTCGACCGGGACCGTGATGCGGCGGATCTGGGCCCGCAGCGCGGCTTCGAGGCCGTCCGACGCCAGAAGTGGCGGATAGATGCCTCGGGCGAGCTCGCGCATGGTATCGAGGGCGTCGTCGGCGTCCTGCTTCAGCTGCGTAATCAGGGCGCGGACCTTGGTTTCAGGCTGGGCAGCCGCTTCGGCAAGCCCGAGCTTGATTTTCAGCGCCACCAGGTGCTGCTGCGCCCCGTCGTGCAGGTCGCGCTCGAGCCGGCGGCGCTCCTCGTCCTGGGCGGTGACCAGGCGCTGCCGCGACGCCCGAAGATCCTCGAGTCTTGCGAGCAGTTCCTGGTTCAAGCCAACGTTCTTGAGCACCAGGCCAGCCTGGCCGGCCAGATCCGTAACCAGCTTCTGTTCGACGGTGTTCATCGTCTCGCCTCGCTTCTTGTCGACCGCCAGCGCGCCCAGAAGCTCCCCCGCGTGGCTGACCGGGACGATGGTGTCGCGTTGCATGTTCGGCAGGGTGCCGTTGTCCATGACGAGTGGCGCGGGCGCCTCAGCCGATTTCGGCGAAGAGGAGGCGAGCACGAGGCGATGGCCCGCTCGCACCCAGACCTCGGCTCGTTCGGCGCCGGTTCCCTCGCCCAGGATGCGCGCCATGCGATCGAGGATGTCTTCGTGCGAGTAGGTTTCCGACAGCTGCTCGCTGAATTGTGAGAGCGCCTCATACGGGGTTGCCCGCTTCCCATACACCAGCCGGTTGGCCAGTTGCTGAGCCCGCTGGCGCAGTGGCTGGAAGGCGAGCGCGATGAGGGCCGTCGCGACCAATGAGAGCAAGAACCGCTGGTTGCTGCCGATCATCGCCCCGATGCCGACCACCAGTAGGACGTACACCCCAGTAATTACCGCGGCGAGTCCTCCGTAAACCAGCGCCTTGTTGATGATCAGATCGATGTCGTAGAGGCGATAGCGCAAGACGCCGATGCCGATCGCGACCGGCAGGGTGGCGGCAGCGAATGGGATGAGTGGAGCATTTTGTAACGCTGGGACGAAGAACGACATCAGGAGGGCGGCGAGCAGAAGAACGACGCCAACCAGCAGCCACTTGAGCTGCTCGCGCTCCTGTTCTCCGCCGCGACGGTAGCGCACGAGGAGCGACGAAACCCCGAGTCCGTAGGTCCCGAGCAAAAGAACGGCGAATGGAGCGCCGTTGAGCGCGTTGTTCATTCCGGCCATTGCTTGGACCCCCACCGGGTTGCGCAAAGGGGCGGTGGCCGAGGGATCGAGCGACCCGGCGATGACCAGGATCACCGGAATCGCTGCCAGGCCGATGACGATCGACCAGCGCCGGCTCAGCAACCGGCCGTCCGGGAACCACAGAGGAAG
>DATNMN010000050.1:0-13644 GCA_035602295.1 Candidatus Dormiibacterota bacterium
GCGCTGGCGTATAAGATCCGGCGCCTGTTCTTCAAAATCTAGATCGGGAGGAGCGATGGCAACAACTAAGGTCGACTACGGAGCCAAGCGCGAGGCGATCGCGGCCGCCTATCTCAAACCGAAACAGAAGCGGCCGGCAACCAGTGCCCGGGGCATTCATCACCTGGCGCTGATCTCTTCGGACATTGAGCGGACGATCAAGTTTTACAGCGAGGTGCTCGGCTTCCCGCTGGTCGAGTTGTTCGAGAACCGTGACCTCGCCAGCTCCACCCACTGGTTTCACGACCTCGGGCACGGCAACCTGCTCGCCTTCTTCGATTTCCCAGAGGATCC
Organism: Candidatus Dormiibacterota bacterium; assembly: GCA_035602295.1. Classification (GTDB taxonomy): domain Bacteria; phylum Chloroflexota; class Dormibacteria; order CF-121; family CF-121; genus CF-13. The sequence goes on from DATNMN010000050.1 coordinate 334, forward strand.
AATGCCGCCCACGCGCGAATCGGTCGGCGGCATGCACCATGTCTCAATTTCGGTCCCGCGCGACCAATTCGATCGCATTCGCGGCGAGCTCGACAAGCGAGGCATCGAGTATTTCGGCCCGGATCGGGTCGAGAACTCGCTGTACTTCAAGGGCCCGGATGGGGAACTGCTGGAAATCGAGGCCGATCCGCTGGAAGTGATGGAGGGTCGCCCGCTCGCCCAGTAACGGCTGGACACTCAACGCGCCCCGGGTCCTCTTTGGGCGCGGGGCGCTTGATCGCGCCGGTGCCGAGGCTGCGACGCTCGGGCAGCGTGTCCTCTTTCTCTGCACCCCCAGCCTGAAGGCGTCGATGCATGCCGCGCGGGTACGGGCATCGCTCGGCAGCGGGTTGGTCGCCGAGTTCACGCAGGTGGAACAGCACATTCCCCAGGAAACAGTCGAGGCCGCTCGGGTCCTGGCTGAACAAAAGCTGATTGAAGTCGTCGTAGCCATGGGCGGTGGCAGCGCGATGGGCGTGGGGAAGGGCGTCGTGCTGGTAGGAGGAAGGAGCTTGATAGCGGTCCCGACGACGTATTCCGGTTCCGAGATGACGCCGGTCTTCGGGACGACAAACCGGGCCGAGGGACGCAAATCGGTACGGCGAGACCCGACGGCACTCCCGAAGGTCGTGATTTACGACCCGGAAGTCACGCTCGACCTGCCGCCGCAGCTTACGGCCGCCACCGCCATCAATGCCCTGGCTCACTGCGTCGAGGCCTGTTACGCACACGATGTCAACCCGCTGGTTCTTCCGGTCGCGCTCGACGGCATCCGGCGCATCGTCCGGTCGCTGCCGCTGTGCATCGCGAACGGTCGCGACGTTGAGGCACGCGAAGACTTGCTGGTGGGCGCCTACCTGGCGGGCTTCAGCATCGCAAACGCAACCATGGCATTGCATCACGGCGTCTGCCATGTGCTCGGCGGCCGCACGGGCGTTGCCCACGGGGTCCTGAATACCATCATGCTGCCGCACGTCATGCGCTTCAATGCGGACGCCGTTCCAGACGCCATGACCGCGATTGCGAACGCGATGGGTCCGGGGAGGGATCAATCCGCTCCTGAGGCGGTGGCGGCGCTGGTCGCCTCGCTCCCCGTGCCGCAGCGGCTGCGCGATGCCGGCGTACCGGAACCGGTACTGGATTCGGTCGCTGCGGAGGCCGCTAGCAACAGCACCGTCCAGGCCAACCCGAAACCGGTCAGTGAGGCCGGCGTCCGAGAGTTGCTGCGCGCGGCTTGGTAAGGGCGCGTGCCTAGAGTCGCTGGTAGAGGGATGGGTTGCAGGTCCCGGGGGATTGGTCATGCAACCCACCGCTTCGTACCTCGACTTCTGGCCCGGCTTTGTAATCCGGAAGTTTATTGCGGGTTCTTTTGCCGGGCAACCCGGAAATTGCGTTCGCAAACACCCGTTCACGTAGGCGGATGGGTTCGGCTTGGTGAGGCTAAACGGACACGCAAAGTGGGCCGAATGACCTAGATACCGGAGGCGGTAAAGAAAGGATGATGGCACCACGGTGACTGTCAGCAGTCCAGCGGCCCGGGTGCTCCTGATCGCTGACGACCCGAGGGTCGGTGAGATCTACTGTCGCGTGCTGGAGTTCGTGGGTTACCAGGTCAAACAGGCAGCCACGTTCGTCGACGTCCTGGGCACGCCAATGTCAGACCCCGACGTCATCGTCCTCTGCAACCTGGCGACGCTGGCCTATCCGGGACAGGAGGCGGAAGTCATCCGAGTTCCGGAAGGCACGCCCCCAGACGTCCTGGTCGCGGACGTATATCGACGAGTCGCGCCACACCCCGTCGCCGGTCCGGTCTAAGGCGTAGCGGTCGGCGACGCGCTGACGACGGAGAACGTCACGGTTGGTCGGTCGGTCGCCATTGCCTTGAAGAGTGCGTTCGTCAAAAACACGCTGGTTGCGGCGAGCAGAACGAACACGACGATGGCGAAGCCGGCCTGGACGAGTGCCCGATTCATGCCTTCCCTTCCTCCTGGGTGATCCCCTACCTTAGGAACACCACAGGCGTCGAGAAAGTTACAGGGTTGTCAGGCCAGCTGGGTGAAGACGACCAGACGGTGGTCATACGTTCGGCGGGTTGGGTCGAAGTGACCGGCGCAGGTGATCAGATTGAGGAAGCGGCCCTTGGCCGGGCCGAAGACCCGCAAGCTGGGGAAGCCGTCGAGCGGCGCCTCCTGAAGGGCGCTGACCGTAAAGGTCAGCTCTGCGCCGGCGGCGTCGGACACGTAGATCCGGTCGCCAGGATGCAGGCGGTGGAGATCGCTGAACACGGCCGAGCCTTTGACGCTGTCGAGGTGCCCGTCGATGACCGCCTGACCCAGCGCGCCCGGCTTCACCCCCGTTTGCAGCCACGCCGTGTCCCAGAGATTTCCTGGAACTTCCATGAGACCGGTTGCGGTTACCCCGACGGGCTCAACGACCGTGTCGATGCCAAGCGCAGGAATCCGGATTCGATAGGGCGTAATCGGACCATTCGCGGGCCGAAGCGTCGTGGCAAGCGCCCCGAGCTCAGGCTTCACCGTCGAGATCCGCTTGCCGAAGAGCTCGAGGTCGGATGGCCGGGTGCTGAGATGGCTGGCGATTGGGGTTGCCGGGAGCGACGCCCCGGCGGGCCCGAACAGCGTGGCCAGCGTCGTGAACGCCATCAAGCTGGCCGCCAGCGCAAGCCGATGGAAACGCCGCCGGACGAAGAGCAGACCGAAGAAGCCGGCCAGCGCCACTCCGAGGAGAAGGCCCCCACCCTGCCCTCCCCCTGAGGGGGAGGGAAATGACTGGGCCATGCCACCATTCGGGGGCCCAGGCAGACCCGTCCCGGTGATCGTCGCGCTCGATACGTCATTTCCGAGGTTGGGGTCCGACTCATTTTCACCGGACTTGTGCGCCGTGTTCGTGATGGCGCCCGCTGTCGTTACCGTTGCCACCACGGTCAGCGTGGTCGAGGCGCCGCTGGCCAGCGGTCCGATGGTCCACACGCCGGTGCCGCTGACGAAGGTGCCCGTCGCCGGCGTCGCCGAGACCAGCGTCAGGCCGTTGGGGAGCGGATCCGTAACCTGGACGCCGGTCGCATTCGATGGCCCGGCGTTGTGGGCGGTGATGGTGAACGTGATATTCGAGCCGACCGCGACCGTGCCGCTACTCGCTGTCTTCGCAATGGCGATGTCGGCGAGTGACGCGTCGTTGGTCGGATCGGTGGCGGTGTCGTTGCTGGTGTTGATCTCGCCGCCGCCGCCGACGGTCGCGCTATTCGTCAAGGTGGCGGGAGCGGTCTGCAGAACTGTCACCGTGATCGTGATGGTCGGGTAGGAGGTGGTCGAGGTTAGCGCGTCGCTCCGCGTGCAGGTCACCGTCTGCGCCACGATCCCGCAGGCCCAGCCAGTCCCAGAAGCGATGGTCGGCGTGAGCCCCGCCGGCAGGGTGTCGGTCACCGTGACGAGCCCGATGGTTGCCACAGGACCGATGTTGCTCACGACCAGTTGGTAGGTGTTCGTCGCGCCCCGCACGAAGGGATCGATGTGGCTCTTGGCGATCGTGAGATCAGGCGCCACTGCGTTGATCGTCGCGCTCGCCGAATTGTTGCTCGGGTTGGGATCGGACTCATTTTCGGCCGACTTGGTCGCGGTGTTGGTGAGCGCCCCGGGTTGTGAGACGGTAGCGATGAGCGTCAGGGTGGCCGATGTGCCGCTCGCAACCGGGCCGATGTTCCAGTCGCCGGTGGCGCTCGTGTAGGTCCCCTGTGAGGGCACAGATGAGACGTACGTGAGCCCGGGCGGCAGCGGGTCGCTCACGTGGACGCCGGTTGCGTTCGAGGGGCCGAGGTTGCTCGCGGTAATGGTGAAGGTGACATTCGAACCCACCACGAATGTGGCGCCATTGGCCGACTTTGACACGCCGATGTCCGCCAGGGACGCGATGGTGGTCGGATCGCTGGCAGTGTCGTTTGCGGTGTTAACTTCGTTACCGCCGGAAACAGTCGCGGTGTTGGTCACGGATGCCGGGGCAGTCTGCAAGACGGTGACGGTAATCGTGATCGTGGGGTAGGAGGCGGTCGATGCGAGGGCATCGTTTCGCGTACAGGTCACGGTCTGCGCCGCGATGCCGCAGACCCAGCCAGTGCCAGAAGCGATGGTCGGCGTGAGCCCGGCTGGCAGCGTGTCGGCCACAGTGACGGTGCCGCTTGTCGGAACCGGGCCGATGTTGCTCACGACCAGCTGGTAGGTGTTCGTCGTGCCCCGCACAAAGGGATCAGTGTGGCTCTTGCTGATCGTCAGGTCAGGCGCTTGTCCGGTTATCGTCACACTGGCGCTGTTGTTGGCGGCATTGGGGTCGGTCTCGTTTTCGGCGATCTTGGTCGCGGTGTTGGTCAGCGGACCAGTGGTCGTCACCCTCGCGGTCAGGGTCAGGGTGACGGAAGCGCCGTTCGCGATCGCGCCGATATCCCAGAGCCCCGTGCCGCTCGTATACGTGCCCTGGGAGGCCACGGACGAGACGTAGGTGAGTCCGCCCGGGAGCGGGTCGGTGACCTGGACGCCGGTCGCATTCGAGGGTCCGAGGTTGCTCGTCGTGACCGTGAACGTCACGTTCGAGCCGACCGTGACGGTGCCGCTGCTGGATATTTTCGTAATGCCGATATCGGCTTGCGAGGTGATGGTCGTCGAATCGGACGCGGAATCGTTCGCCGTGTTGATCTCGTTGCCACCGGCCACGGTCGCGGTATTGGTCAGCGGGCTGGTGGCCGACTGGCTGACCGATACCGTGATCGTGATCACCGGATAGGACCCGGCGGCGGCCAGCGCATCGGAGCGTGTGCAGGTGACGACCTGCGCCGCAATGCCACAACTCCACCCAGTTCCTGACGCGGTCGACGGCGTGAGGCCGGCCGGCAGGGTATCGGATACGGTCACCAAACCGCTGGAGGCGACGGCGCCAATGTTGCTGACGGTGACGGTGTAGCTGCCGGTTGAGCCACGAACGAACGATCCGATATGCGACTTGGCGATCGTCAGGTCCGGTGCCTGGCCGGTGATCGTTACGCTCGCGCTGTCATTCGAAGCGACGGGATCGGGCTCGTTCTCGCGCGTCTTGATCGCGGTATTCGCCAGCGAACCCGTCGTTGTCACTCTGGCGGTCAGGGTCAAGGTGACCGAGGCGCCACTCGCCATCGCGCCGATGTCCCAGAGGCCGGTGCCGCTCGTATATGTGCCTTGCGAGGGCACGGACGAGACGTAGCTGAGCCCGGGGCTCATCGTGTCGGTAATCTGCACGCCCGTGGCGTCGGACGGTCCGTTGTTCGTGACCGTGATGGTGAAGTTGACGTTCGATCCGACTGTCACCGTGCCGCTGCTGGCGATCTTGGTGACTGCGATATCCGCGCTCGAGACGACATTGGTGAGATCGGTGGCCGTGTCGTTTGCGGTGTTGACTTCGCCCCCTCCCGAAACCGTCGCGGTATTCGTCACCGGGGTGACGGCCGACTGGGCAACGCTCACCGTGATCGAGATGGATGGGAATGATGCGTTGCTGGCGACAACCGCCGTGCTGGTGCAGGTCACGACCTGCGCGACGATCGTGCAGGTCCAGCCGGCTCCCGAAGCCGCCGTGGGCGTCAGCCCGGCGGGGAGCGTATCGGTGACCGTGCTGGTGCCGCTGGTGGCGGTACCGCCGATATTGCTGACGGTCAGGGTGTAGGTACCGGTGCTGCCACGGACGAACGGGTCGACGTGGCTCTTGCCGATCGTCAGGTCCGACGTGCAGGACGCACCCGAACCGGTTCCGGGAATTTGGTTCGCGGTGATGATGGAGTGCGTCCCCGCGGCGCCCGGCATGGCGCCATAGGCGTTGCGATCCGTCGTGGTCGTCCCATTGGCGCCACCGTTGACGTTGAAGGTGCCCGGGGCGCTGGTGGTGAGGACGACGCCTCCGCCGCCACCACCACCGGGACCGTGATAGTCGACCGGACCACCAGCATCCGCGGCCCAGGCATCTGTTCCAACGCCGCCTCTTGCGTTCGTCGTCAGCCCGCCGAGCGCCCCGGTCTGGGTGACGACGGAGATGCTGCCGCCGGCGCCGCCGCCGCCGCCACCGTCATTGGCGGGCGCGACGCCGGTGCCGCCGTCCGCGGTGATGGTTCCGACGCCGGCGACGCTTCCGGTGCGGATCATGACGATGCCGCCGCCGCCACCGCCGCTGCTCGCATTCGCAGCCCCCGCATTGTTGCGGGTTCCAGCCCCGCCACCCGCGCCGGCTGTCAGTCGGGCCGCGCCTGCCGGAAAGGCGGTGCCGCCGAACCCGCCCATGGCCAGGTTGGTGTTCCACGAGTTGCCGCCCATGCCGCCGGTGCCACCGTTCGCGCCGCCACCGCCGCCCGTGTTCTGGTCGTTGGCAGTTGGGTGAGGATCGGTGCCGCCACCGCCCGCGGTGCCCGGTGCGCCGCGAGCCGTGCTGCCGTTCGGATAGCCGTCAACGGCATTGTTAACGGTCGTGCCGGTCAGGGAGTTGTAGATGTACTGCGGCGTCCCCGCGATGCCTTCGCCTTTCTGGGCATGGAAAGGGTTGGCGGCGAGGTTCACGTAGTCGGTCCCGGTCCCACCGGCGCCGCCGGCGAGTTGCCGGCCGAGCCCGGCGCGGAAGCCCTCCTGCGAGACGCTGACCGCGACGCCGTTGAGGTTCAAGGCGCCGTCGACATCGAGCGCGAGCACGCCGCCCGTCGCGCCGTTGAACGCCGCAGCGGTCAGTGCCGCTGTCAGCGTCGCGGCGACATACTGTGGCACGCGAATGACCTGGAAGTCGCGCTGGCCCTGGGTCGGCGTCGGCGCCGCGCTGGTGTAGGTATTGATCAGCCCGCTCCCCCCGAGGGTCAGGGACCCGCCGGCGAGCGGCACGGCGCTGGTGGCGACGGTGTATTCGTACAACCCCGAGCTGTTGAGCGCGGTCCAGCCGCTTGCCGGATCTCCGGCCACCCCGTCGCCATAGGCGCCGGTATTCGACGAGTCGATCGCGGCGTCCTGCATCTGGATCACCAGCAGCAAGTCACCCACCGCGATCGGCGTCGCCGCTCCGGTCGCTGGGCCGAGCGCGATCGCCGAGGTGCCGGCCGCCGCCGTCGCCGTCCCCGGGTAATAGGTGTTGATCACCCCGCTGAGGGTGGCGGTGCCATCGCGCCCAGGAGTCGCGCATGGTGGACCCGCGGCCTCAACCGGAACGGGCGTCGCCGTCGGCACGATGAAGGCGATGGCGGCCGCAAGCAACAGGGCTCGAGTCCCCCCGCGGCGGCCCCTGTGGGCCATGTCGTAAGTCCTAACGACTGCCTAAAGCGAAACCGTTGCACCGCGCTACGGCAATATCGCCTAGGCGGCTCTTGTCGCTGCACCGCCACGCGAGGGTTAAGACGCGAGGTAGCGGCGTCACCTTCCGGGACACTCGAAGCCCCAGATTGGAGAGGGCGGGGTGGGGGGCGGCGTTGCTACATCCTTACTATGTGCCGGTGGATTGGCGTCGCAACCTGGCCGCCCTCTGGCTGGCCGAGTTCACCGCCATCCTGGGGTTCTCGTTCGCCTTCCCGTTCTTGCCGCTCTTCCTCCATCGCGAGCTGCACATCCCCAACGGGCCCGAGCTGGCGTTCTGGAGCGGAATCTCGGCCAGCGCGACTGGCTTCGCGCTGGCGCTGACCAGCCCCATTTGGGGCAAGCTCGCGGATCGTTATGGTCGCAAGCCGATGCTGGTCCGCGCCATGGTCGGCGGCGGCGTCTCCGTCGGGCTGATGGGACTGGCGCAATCGGCGCTGCAGCTGACCGTCTTGCGCGGCATTCAGGGGGCGAGCTCGGGGACGGTAGCGGCCGCAACCGCGCTCGTGGCCACCGAAACGCCGAGCGAGCACCTGGCCTGGGCGCTCGGCATCCTGAACTCGGCCATCTCACTCGGGAGTGCCGCGGGGCCCGCAACCGGCGCACTGGCGGCGAGCTTCGTGGGATTGCGGGCGATCTTCGTGGGCGGCGGCGCCTTGCTCTTGCTGGCCGCCGTGCCGGTTCTGCTCTTCGTCCGCGAAAGCCCGGGTCGCCTCGTTCGCGCGAAGGCGCCGCCCACCAAGGAGGTGTTACGAGCGGCGCGACCGGGAACGGTGCAGGCGCTCCTGGTGCTGATGGTGGCGCAGGCCTTGCAGCAGACGAGCTTCAGCGCGGCCCAGCAGCTCGTGGTGTTGCGACTCCTGGACTTGACCGGCGCCAGGCAGGCACAATTCCTGACGGGCATCACCTTCGCGGTCTCCGGGCTCGCGACGGCCCTGGCCGCGGTGACCTATTCGCGGCTGCTGCGCCGGAGTAACTACCGCACGGTCACTACAACGGCGTCCGTGCTGATGGGCCTCACCCTGCTGGGGACTGCCCTCGCCGGCACGCCCGCGCTGGTGATCGCCACGTTCGTCATCAGCAGCTTCGTCACTGGTTCCTTGATCCCGGCGTTTGGCGCGATGATCGGTCTCGAGGCGCCGCGCATCATCCAAGCGACCATCTTCGGCGTCGGCTCGAGTGCGATCGCGGTCGGCTTTGGACTCGGGCCCCTAATCGGCGGCTTCGTCGCCTCGGCCGCCGGGGTGCAGGCCGGGCTGGGGGTCGCGGGCGGGATCGCGCTAGCCCTCGCTCTCCTGGTTGGTCTTATGGCTCGGGAACCCCTTCATCACGTAGCGATCTCGCCGCCAACCTCGCCAGCCTGAGCCTTTTCCGGCGTTACGGCGTTGTTAGGGATACATGGGCCTGGACTGGGAGCGCGTTGTGGGCGAGGGCGGTGCGTATCTCATCGAGCGCGCGGCCGCGGTGCAGCAAAGCGGCCGCCTCAGCCCGACAGCCCTCCGGCTGGTCGTGGAAGAAGCCGAGCGCCTCAAGTTCATCCTGACCGAGGAGATCGCGAGGCTCCGGCCGGAGGGTGACCTGACGGAGGCGGCGATCGCTGCGCTGCGGACCCACTACCAGACCCGACTCGATGCCGCGGAACGGGTCGTCGCGGCGGCGCATCGCGTTGAATCGCCAACCCCGACCCTGCCCTCGCCCGCGAGCGAGGCAGGGAAATTGCCAAGCTCAGCCCCCACCCAGCCCTCCCCCGCGACCGGGGGAGGAGACATGCAAACCCCCCACCCCGTCCCTCCCCCACAAGGGGGGAAGGAGAAAACCCGAGTGGGATTCCGGGAGTTTCTCGCCGAGCGCAGCATCCTGATCCTCTCGTACATCGGCGCCTTCCTCCTGATCGTGGCCACGCTGCTCTTCGAGGTATCGGCGTTCACAGCGGTCGACAGCACGGCGCGATTCGCCGGCGTACTGGTCCTCAACCTGGTCTTCGGCATCGCCGGCTGGATCTGCTTCCGGCTGCCGACGATGCGGCTCGTCGGTCGGACCTACATCGCCATCGCGGCCCTGATGGTGCCGCTGACCTTCGCGGCGGCCTGGGTCTTCCTGGTCTTGGAGCAACATGGCCTCTCGCGCGATCTCGCCATCGCGATCGCCGGTGCCTCATGCGCCCTGCTGTATGGCGCGCTCGCGGTCGTCCTGGAGTCCGAGGGTTACGCGGCGCTCAGCCTGTTTGCGATGGCGATCGCCTGGGGGGCCGGGGTCGACCTCGTGAACGCCGGCCGGTGGAGAGGCGCGTTGCTCGTTCCCATGGTCGCGATCTACTTGATGATCGCGTACGGCTCCGCCGGGTTGAAGACGTTTCATGCCGTCTTCAGCCGGTTCGCCCAGGTTGCCCTCCACCTCGCAGCGGCGAGCGTGGTCGCCTGGACACTTGTCTTCGCCGCCGGCGCCGACGGGATCGACTGGACGGTCGTGACCGTCAACGCCGCCGAGGTGGCGATTGTCTACATCGCGTTTGCCATCCTTGCCCGTAACGCGCTCGGCGGTGTTGCCGCGATGGCCCTCTTCGGTGCGACCTGGGTCGCGGCGCTCCAACTGGTGAACATCGAGCCGCTGACCGGGCTGTTGCTGACTCCGCTGATCGCGGTGTACATCCTCGCGACCTATCGATCGCGCCGGATTCCTGGCGTCGACGTCGTGTTCGCGACCTATGGCGAGTGGTTCATCCACGGCGCAACCGTTTTGGCACTCGGCTGGACAGTGTATTCGGCTGGCACCGTGCTCACCGGTTCCCTCGCTCAGGCCTGGGTGCTTGGGGCGGCGTCGCTATCGGTGGTCGCACTCCTCTATGCCTGGTACGCGACGCTCTCGGCCAGAAAGTACGGGGGTCTCGCCGCCATGGTGGCACTCGGCCTTGCCTGGCTTTGCCTCCTTAACGGCCTCGAGGTCTGGCCCTGGCGCGGCCTCGCGTTCACGCCGGTGATGGCGTTCTATATCGTGGTTGCCTCGCGGCGGCCGGTGATCCGCGACCTCTTTGCGTCCGAACCGGAAGGGCTGATTACCGGGGCGGCCGGCATCGCGGCGGCCTGGTCGATCTATGCCACGGGGACGTCAGCCGATCTGTCGGTCGGATCCGTGTGGTACCCAACCGCGGCGACGCTGGCGGTGACCGCGCTCCTCTACTGTCTCGACGCCAGGCTGCGGGGCGACGGGCTGTCGCCGGCCCTCAGCATCGGCGCGCTGGTGGGCGCGTGGATGGCGGGCATCAACGCGCTTCAGCTCGACGGCTGGAGCGGGCTGGCGGTGACGCCACTGGTTGGGCTCTTGAGCGCGGTGGCGTTTCGTGCCAATCGTCTCGGGTCCACCGGCAAGGCCTATGCACGCTGGGCCGAGCCGTTCGTGCACGCCGTTGCGCTGATTGCGATTGCCTGGGCCAGCGTCCCGCTGCTGCGGACCACCGACTTCACTCAAGTTCCGCAGCAAGCATATTGGTACCTCGGGACCACGCTGGGCGCCGTCACCGTGGCCTACGCGCTCTATTGCTGGCTCTCCGGCCAGCGCGCGATGCAGTGGACGGTCGCGATTGGCGTGACGCTGACCACCATCACCCTCAACCAGGCGCTGGCCCTCCCGGCCGGCGCGCTCGCCGTCGAGTTGCTCGTGCTCGCGATCGGCAAAGCCGTCGTCGCCCGCTTTTACCGTGGCAGCCGGATGCACACCTTCTTCTATGTGACCGCAGCGGTCCAGGCGGTGATCGCGGGCGCTCTTCCGATCGAACAGGAATGGCTGCGCGCCGTCATCCTGATCGCGGCGGCTGGGATGGGTGTGTTCATGGCGGTCGACGGCAAGCGGCCGGACTGGCTCTACCTGGCGGCAGCGTTCTTCACCTACGGCTGGTACTGGCTGCTCAAGGTCGTCATCCCGCCGCTGCCCAATCCCGGCCCCAGCACGCTGGTCCTGCTGTTCAGCCCGCTGCCCATCGTCTATGCCGCGATCGGGATTACGCTCCGTCGCGCGGTTGCCGACCGGCGCTGGCGGCTGCCGCTCTATGCCTGGGCGGGTGCGGTGGCACTCGCGGTCGTCGCGCTCGGCATCGAACAGCAGGAAACGACCATCGTCGGATTCGCGCTGCTCGGATATGCCGTGGCGATCTACGTGGCGACCGCCCTCGAGCGGGTCCGGTACGGCGTTCCCGCTGCGACCATCAGTGCCGCGATCGGCCTCCTCAAGCTGTTGCAGAGTGCGTCAGCTGCGCCCCACTGGTACCCATTAGCGTTCACGATGCTGGCGTGGGTCATTTACGCGGCGACCTTTGTTTGGAGCGACAGTGATCGAGCCGACTGGGTGCGGCTGCACCGATACAGCGGGCTGGTCCTGATGGCCGTGACGGCCGTCGCCTGCTTCGACTTCCCGGACTTCGCGGCGAGCGGAAACCCGGCGGCCTTAGCCGCCCTGGCCGCAGCCTGGGCCTTGGCGCCGATGTTGGCGACCGATGGGCGGCTCCACAGCAAGCCGGAGTTCGAGTACCTGGCCGCGATCACGGCGTCGATCGGCACGTTCTGGATCGCGCGCTACTTCGGAGCCGAGAACCCGCAATGGTACGTGGCCGCACCGGGACTGACGCTGGTCGCCGTCGGGCTTGCGCTTCAGGTTGACCGCCGATTCAAGACCCCGCAGGGGTCGGCCGCCAACGGCATGATCGGCCTGGGCGCAGCCGGCCTGCTGGGAACGACCGCAGTCCAGACCCTGGATTCGAGTTTGTCGGTATCCCTTTACACCGGCATCTTGCTCGTCGAGTCGATTGCGGCGGTGCTGGTCGGGATCGCGACCCGCAGCCGGGTGCTGGTCGTTGTGGGCGGCGGCGGGGCTGCGCTCGCGAGCCTGCGAGCGTTGGTCATCCTGATCCAGGAAGTGCCGCTGTTCATCGTCTTCGGCCTGGTCGCCATCGTTCTCTTGGGCGGTGCCGCCGCGCTGGCCATGTTGCGCGCCCGTTTTGCCGATGCGCGGACGGCGATGGCTCGCTCCTGGCACGACTGGACGTAAGCCTAGGCGGCTCCGGCAGGTGAGAGTCCGTGGGCCAGTTGGCGCAGCGACAGGGCTAGCGCGATCAGCAGCACGCCGAGCACGATCAGCCAAGCTCCCAGTAGCCAGATCAACGCCACGATGCCGGCGCCGGGAAAGGCGGCAGCGATCACCCCGAAGATCACGGACGCGAGTCCCGACCCGACCATGAGCCATTCGTTCCGTATCACGCGGCGAAGCTGAATGGCAGCGACGATCCGCACGATCCCAGTGATGATTGCCCACGCGGCTACCACGTACAAGAGGGCCAGCGCTGTGATCGCCGGCCAGGCGACGATGACGATACCGACAACGAAGCTAATAACGCCTTCGGCGATTATCCAGCCCTCCCGGCCGCGGACACCGCCCACGATGTTGGCCACCCCTTCGACCAGGGCGAAGGCGCCGAGCAAGATCACGAGCACCCCGACGGTCGGTCCGGGCCAGACAATGGCGATCACGCCCAACAGCACCGCGATGAATCCGCGCAGCGCGATCGCACCCCAGTTACGTGTCATTGCTTCCAGCATGTCAATTACCTCCATAACCATTCTTGGCGAGAATGCCCCCACCCGGCCTCCCCCGAGTGGGGGAGGGGAATATCATCGAAGGGATGGCCACCACGTGGGAGACGATCGAAGAGCGAGAGCGGCGCGTCAGGGGAACGCGCACGACGAGCGCGATGGTCCGCGCCGCCGAGCAGATCCCCGGCGGCGACAAGCTCACGACGGCGTTTACTGAGCGACCGTTCATCAGTCGCGAAGAGCTACGCAATATAGCCAGCGATCACGACGAGGGTCCGGTCATCACCCTCTACCTCAATTTCTCGGGCCAGCGGCTGGTCCGCGATCATCCGCTGTTC
>DATNMN010000051.1:0-6850 GCA_035602295.1 Candidatus Dormiibacterota bacterium
CGTGACGGCGGTCTGTGAATGCGTCGTCCCGAGGATGGCAACCGCCGCTTTGACGGCAAAGGCCGCCAGCAGCAACTCCAGGTGATGGATCTTGATCTGGCTGAGTCGCCGGACATCTCCGCCAATCAGGACGGCAATCACGAGCGCGGCGGCTATGACAGCAAAGAACAGGAACATTTTTAGCCGGAGACGGCTTTGAGAACGGGCGCTGACGGGATGTCGCGAAGACTCGCGTTGCGAAGGTTCTTGAACGCGAAACCTACCAGCGCCGCACAGATAAGAAGGAATCCTGCCGCCACAAAAACCAGGGGGGCTCCAAGCCGATCACTGAGTGGTCCTGCAAGGGCGATTCCGCCGAGAAGGCCTGTCTGCGCCAAAAGGAAGCGGCTCGACATCACCCGTCCTCTGATGTAGTCCGGCGCTTCACGCTGCGTTACCGAGATCAATGGCACCAGATATGCAGTGTTTGCGGCGCCACCTAAGAAGAGAAACATGAGGGCCAACGGGAAGCTTATAACCAGCCCTGTGAAAGCGTATGACGCTCCAAAGCCCGCGACCCCCAAGAGAATGAGCAGACCAGCTCGGTATCTATTCATGAGCTGAGGTGCGAGCAAGGCACCAATGACCGCGCCAGCACCAATAGCCGCTTCTAGGAAACCGTAGCCTGATGCGCCAGCTCCGAGCGCGCCGTATGCAAGTACAACCAGCGTTGGGAACGTCAGCCCCATGAAGAGAGCAGCCATGGTGGTGAGGGTCATTGTCGAGCGAAGGGTAGGACTCGTTGCAATGAACCGCATGCCAGCGACGATGTCGTCCACTATGCGGAGGTGCTTCTTACCAACAGATCGGAGGGCGTCTGTCACGCCCAGGAGGGTGATGGCCGAGAAAATGTAGGTGGCCGCATCAATGAGGAAGAGGGGCGCCCAACTCACCGCCGCTGCAATGATTCCCGCGACCGAGTAACCAAGCAATTCCGAGACACGCTCGGATGAAGTTATGAGGCTATTCGCCTTAACCAACTGCTCGGGCGGGACAAGATTTGGAAGAATCGCCTGTTTCGCTGGATTAAAAAACGTGCTTGCAGTTGCTATTAGACCCACGGCTATAAATACTCCGGGTAGCCATTGAAGTGCGAAGAAAGGAATCGTTACAGTCAACAAGGCACGGATCAAGTCGGCAATGATCATGACCCGCTGCCTATCAAACCGATCAACGATCGGGCCGGCCACCAGGCCGAACGCGATAACTGGCACGGCCTTAGCAATTAATCCCAGAGCTACCACCCCGGGCGAGCGCGTCAAAACAAAAAGCATGATGGCGAGTCCAGTCGTGTTCATCATGTCGCCGAAGTAGGAAACACCTTGACCAAGCCAGAGCCGTCGGAATCGCCGGATCGCCAGGACATCGCCGTACTTGGGCGCCACCGGTGATGGAGGTGATGTCGGCGGAATTTCGACACCCCAGCGCTCAGCAACGATCTTCTCCAGGGCCGTGATTACGGCCGGGTCGTACCATGTGCCCGCGAGCTGGCGCAGTTCTCGAATCGCCTCCGCTGGCGTCTTTACCGTGGGACGGAAAACACGCGCCTGGGTGATCGTGTCAAAGGCATCGCAGGCATTGACGATTCGGGAGCCAAGCGGAATTTCTTCTCCTTTGATACCGTCTGGATACCCGGCACCGTCCCACCGCTCGTGGTGGTGCATCACGATGTCAGACACGTCCTTCTGCTCCGGGTGTTCAGCGAGGATGGCTGCGCCCTCAACCGGATGTGTCTTGATGATCTCGTACTCCTCTGGAGTCAACTTGCCAGGTTTGAGCAAGATGGAGTCGGGTATCGCAATTTTGCCGAGATCATGAAGAATGCCTCCAACGCGGATCACGTTGCACTGTTCCTCATTGAGATGAAGCAGTCGAGCCACTGTTTCTGATAGCTCCCCGACTCGCTGCGAATGGCCGAATGTTTGGCCATCTCGTTTGTCAACGACGCGGCTTTGCATAATGAATGAGTCGCGAAGCCATTGATCCAAGCGGTGTTGTTTCTGCAGGCTTGCCCGATAAACAAGGAGCGGGCCGTAAAGGAGGAACACAACCAGCTGAACGGCTCCCTGGTTAAGAAGAAATACATAGATGAGGTAGCCGAGAACGGGAAGGGCAATATAGGTAAGCCAAGTTCCAGTGAAGCTGTGTTTCACCAACTCCCACATGTTTGAGCCGTTATAGAGTGCGAAGAACACTGCGACCAGCCCCAGGTTCAAAGCCACAATGGCCAGGACGGCCACCGGCTGGAGCCCGTACCAGATCGGTGGTGGTGCCTTTAGCATCGGTGCTAAACCCATGGCGGCAAGAACCAGGCTCGGAATGCCGTAAACCAGCGCAAACATGCCTCTTGCGAAGAGGAATGATTTCCAAGTCACCTGTTTCTTCAGAAGCCGCTCATCCACTGTCGCAATGGCCGCCACCCACATCACGGCCCAGGTGGGAAGGATGAGGAGGGCGCCAAATAGCGGGGCCATTCCCACGGTGACTACGGCGCCAGTTCTTGTCTTTAGCGGCGAAATGGAGGAAAGAAAAGTCAGAACCGCCAGGATCGCTGCCCGGACGAGCACCTCATCCGTCCAGGAGTGCACGTCATGGGGTGCCTGAAGCACGGTTAGTAGGAGCGCCAGCCCGAGCCCGGCGATGGCTACGGAAAGAGCGTAGACGGTGAAAAGGCGGCTCCGCGCCATCAGGTCCTCAGTATCTTAAAGAGATAACTCGCCCGAAACCCGTTCCCTGACATGAAAGAAAAAACCCGGGCATGGGCCCGGGTCTTTGAAAGTCGGTGGAAACGAGCCGCTTACGGCGAGAAGTTCGCGCCGCCGGCCACAATGGCACCAAGCAGGCCAGCGACTATAACGATCAACTTCTTCATCGCGACCACCCCCACGTTTATGATTCCTCGAAAGCCGCGCAGAGGACTCCCTTGGTGCGCTTCACGCTACCCCCCTCCGCTCTAGGCGTAAATCCATCGCCTGGGCGTCCGGGCCACCCTGTTGGGAGCGAACTAACGTTCGTTATAGGTCGAGTTGTACGGCGTGCGCGGCGGCCTCGGTCCGGGTCTGGACCTGCAGCTTCCGATAGATGTTCCGGAGGTGCGACTTGACAGTGCCCTCGCCGAGGCCAAGGCGGTTGGCGATCGCCTTGTTCCCCTTACCCTCGACGACCATCTTGAGGATCTCGGTCTCGCGTTCGGTCAGTGGTTGCGCCGGCGGCCGGCGGGTTTTCTTGAAGGCGGCGCCCAGGCGCATGATGACCCGCCGGGTCAGAACGTCGTCCAACTGGAATCGACCGGCGTGGGCGTCCTGGATGCAGCGAGCCAGGCTCGCCGGGTCGACATCCTTTAAGACATAGCCCGACGCACCCGCCGCAACCATCTCAACGATGTCCTCCTCCGCCTCGGACACAGTGAGCGCCAGGATGACTCGCTCAGGATCCTCTTCTTTGATCGCCCGGGTGGCGGCGATCCCGCCCATCTCCGGCATGTTGAGGTCCATCAGAATCACGTCTGGCTTCAGGCGGCGCGATCCCTCTACCGCCTGCCGGCCCGTCATCGCCTCGCCGACGATGTCGATCTCGGCAAAGTCGCGCAGCATGCCCTGAACGCCGGCCCGGAAGATCGGCCGGTCGTCAGCGACCAGCACTCGGACCCGGTTCATTCGGAGCGCTCGGGTGGGCCGATCAAGGTGACCAGGGTCCCCTCAAACGTCTGGCTGACCATTTCGAACGTTCCGCCGATCAACTCCGCCCGCTCGCGCATTCCGACCAGACCGTAGGAGCCGCCCTTCCTCGGGTCCTCAGCGACGCGGCGGACGTCGAAGCCGCGGCCATCATCGCGAACCGTCATGACCCAGGGCGTCGAGGAGAGGTCGAGGACGACCCAGAGGTTGCGGGCCTGGGCGTGTTTGCGGACATTCGACAGACTCTCGCGGAGCACCTGGAAGATGACTTCCTTCTGCTCCGGCGCGACGACGTTCTCCTCTCCCCGGATGTTGACGTTGGTCTCCACCAGATTCATCCGGCCGAACTGGTCCACGAGCTTCAACACGGAAGCGAGCAGCCCCTGGGAGCGGATGGTTTTCGGCCGTAGCGACTGGAGAATATTGCGGGCGCCAGCCAGGATCTCCTCGGTCATCGACCGGATCTGGGGTAGCAGCTGGCTGGCATCGTCGGGATCACGCTGGCGCCGCTGCTCGTAATACTTGAACAGGGCGACGACGGCCGCCAGGTCGGAAGCGAGCCCGTCGTGGATCTCGCGGGCAAGGTTGACCCGCTCCTGAAGGACCGCTACCTCGGCAACCTTGATCGCGAGGCTGTGCGACCGGAGCGCCGCGACGGCTTCCCCCGCCAGGTCCTCGAGCCGAACGGCATCGCGACGGTCGAGGCGCCAGGGAGTGCGGCGAAGCAGGACGAGGACACCGACCGGACGCTCCAGCGGGGGTGATAGCGCTATGGCAGCCATGCCACGATAACCCGCGTCGACCCAGACGGCCTCATCGGGGGAAAGCTCCTCGACGGCGAGGTCCTCGACGGTGAGCACCTCGCTGTTCTCGAGCGCGCGACGCAAAAGCCCGCTGTTGATCGATGCAGTGCCCTCCGGGACGGCAAGCGACTCCGTCGGCACCCCGGCCCGAAGCACGAAGCGGCGGTGCTCGCCGACGGTGAAGACCTGGGTGGCGTCGACCTGAAGCAGGTCCAGGGCTTGCTGGGCGGCCGCCAGCAGGATGGTCTGAAGCGGACCGGCCATCTGCTCGGGGACCAGCCGTGCGGCTGGCGGCTCCGCTGCTGCGGCCTCTGGGGTTGGCTCCGGTGCCGCTGCCGATTCGGGAGCGGCGTCTGGCGGCGCCTCGACCGCAGCTTCGTCAGCAGTGAGAGCTTCGGGCTCCGGCGCTTCGTAATGTTCGGGTTGCGCCGCTGGCGGCTCGGCGACGTCAGGCGGCGCTTCAGCTGCTGGCTCCTCGGCAACAACAGGCGCGGCCACCACTGTGGCAGGGACCTCAGCCAACGGAGTTGGTTCCGTTACGGGCGCGATCTCCGTTACGGGCGCGATCTCCGTTACGGGTGCGGTCTCCGTCGCGGGGGGCGTTGTGGCTTGCGTCCGCTCCATCGAGCGGGCAAACAGCTCAAAGAAATGATCAAGGACCTGGCGCTCGTCGGGGCTGAGCTCGCCGTTGACGCCGGCGATCAGCTCGTTGGCGCTGGCGCGCGGCTCGTGCCACTGACCGGCAGGCTCAACCGCCTCCCGGCGGAGCCGGCGGATCAGCTCACGCAGCCTCTCCGCCGCAGCCGCGCGCTCCTCGCTGCTCGGTTCCCGGCCCCGGGCGTGCGCCAGCTGCTCCGCAATCTCGGGGAAATTGACCTCGAGGTAATGAACAAGGACGTCATGCATGGTGTTGTTTTGACTCGACTCCAGCTAATCAAATCGGTGAAATAAAACTTGTCAAGGGCAGTTCGGCGGATGGCACAAACGACGTCTTCCGTGTACAAAGATGTTACGGGAGCCATAGTTATAATGACGGAGTCGCGGCCTGCCCCAGGACTTGTGATCTCTATTGACTGCTGAAACCGCCACCGTTCGGCTTTCTTACATCATCAACCACGATGTGACGAGAGCCGCCATGCAGAACTTTTCGGCGCGCACCGGTATCTCGCTTGCTGCCGACGCAGCCGATGGGTACCAGATCCCACCCGGGCTTTCGCAGAACGATTTCTGCCTGATCATGCAGAATTTCGGCCGCTGCGAAATGGTGCCAACTTCCGCGGCGCCACCCCAGGGCGAAGAGCCGCAACTGCGTTATGACGGCGCCCAGATCGGCCACCTCATCATTCCTATCTGCGACGGCCACCATCTGCTGGGCCGCCTGGTCAGCGAGCCGTTCGCGATTACCAAGCCCGACTTTGCGACGGTCTACGAGCTGGCCCGGGCGCTGCCGGTCCACCCCGACAACCTGATGCGCGCAGTGCAGTCGGTCCCGGTCGTCTCGCAGACCAACATCATGGAGGCCGCCAACCTCGTCCACACCCTGGTCCAGCACGTTGTGGCCCAAAACTACAAGCACCAGGACGAGCTCACGGTGCTGCGCGCCTTCGACAGCATCATGACCAACCTCAGCTACGAGGTGCTGAGCGACATGATCCTCAACCTGGGCATCCGGCTGCTTCGCGGCCAGAGCGCACTTTTGCTGCTCGCCGGCGACGAGGGGCAGCGCGAGGAGGCCTACTCTGGCCCCGAACCGAACGGCACCGGCGACCTGCGCCGGCTGCTCGTCGAGATGAGCGACTTCGTCCTGCAATCGAAGCGACCGCTTTCGGTCCCGGATGCCTCGCAGAGCCCGTGGACCCAGTTCTTGCTCGGGCGCCAGGACGTCAAGGGCTCGATCACCATCACCCCGCTGCTCCAGCAAGACCGCATTCGCGGAACGCTTGGGATCTATGCGCCCGACGCCAGCCGCGATCCAGAATCGGATCTCCACCTCCTGTCGATGCTCGCGGCGCAGGCCGTCAACAGCCTCGTGATGCTGGAGCGGCTGGTCGCCAGCGAGGAGCAAGCGCTGACCGATAGCCTGACCGGGCTCTACAACTACCGATTCTTCCAGGAAAGCCTGCAACGCGAACTGAGCCGGGCCTCCCGTAGCCGAGCGCCGCTTTCGCTGATCGTGCTCGACCTGGACAACTTCAAACAGATCAACGACAGCTACGGCCACCCGGTCGGCGACCGCGTGCTTCGGCACCTCGCCGATCTCATCCAGCGCCACAGCCGCAAAGCGAACGTGGTCGTCCGTTACGGCGGCGACGAGTTCTGCATCATCGTGCC
>DATNMN010000052.1:0-4630 GCA_035602295.1 Candidatus Dormiibacterota bacterium
CCCGGCCGGTCAGGTCGTGCGCCTACAGGTCACGAGTAAGGATGTGCTCCACTCCTTCTGGGTGCCGCGATTGGGCGGACAGATCTACGCCAAGCCGGGCTTTCAGAACAGCGGCTGGATCGAGGCCAGTCAACCAGGGACATACTTCGGCCAGTGCAACGAGCTCTGTGGTCGCGATCACTGGGCGATGCTGCTCCAGGTCGATGCCGTCACGGCGGACCAGTACCAGGCGTTCCTGAGCGGCACGCTTCCGCCCGGCACCGTCGCTGCGGCAGAAAAGGTGAGCGGTGCTGCCGCGGCCGCCAAGGTCGCCGAGACCGACGCGCTGACGTTCCAGCCCTCCAGCGCCACCGCCAAGGTCGGCGACGTCATCGAATGGACCAACACCGGTTCCGCGGTCCACAACGTGGTCTTCGACAACCAGGCGGTGCCCAGCTCGGACCCGATGAACCAGGGCGACACCTTCGAGATCAAGTTCACCAAGCCCGGCACCTACAGCTACGTCTGCAAATTCCACGAGGCAAGCAATATGCGCGGCACCATCACGGTAACTGGAGGATGACGTCAACCATGGAGGAAAGAGCGCATGGCTAGCATCGCCCTGCCACGCACGGAGGCACGCACACCGAGCGGTGTCATCGCGTGGCTGACCACGGTCGACCACAAGAAGATCGGGATCATGTATCTCTACACCACCTTCTTCTTCTTCGTGATCGGCGGGGTGCTGGCGTTGCTGATGCGCACCCAGCTGGCAGTCGGGAACAACCACTTCCTCGCTGCGCAAACCTACAACGAGATCATGACGCTGCACGGGACGACCATGATCTTCCTCTGGATCATCCCCGTCTTCTCCGGCTTCGGGAACTATTTCGTCCCCCTGATGATCGGCGCTCGTGACATGGCGTTCCCGCGGATCAATGCCTTCTCCTTCTGGCTGATCCCGCTCGGCGGCCTGACGATGTACAGCGGGCTCCTCACCAAATACGGCGCCGCCGCCGCCGGCTGGACTGGCTACGTGCCGCTCACCGAGAAGGCCTACGCGGTGGGCATCGGCCAGGACCTATGGATCCTCGGCCTGCACATCCTCGGGATCTCATCGATCATGGGCGGGATCAACTTCCTGGTGACGATCCAGAACATGCGAGCGCCCGGCATGAGCTGGTTCCGGCTGCCCCTCTTCGTCTGGTCGGTGGAGATCACGGCCGCCCTGACCGTGCTGGCCAGCCCCTTCCTGGCCGGAGTGCTGGCGATGGTGCTGATGGACCGCCAGCTCGGCACCCATTTCTTCACCCATGGGTCCGACCCGCTGCTCTACCAGTTCATCTTCTGGTTCTACTCGCACCCCGCGGTCTACATCATGATCCTGCCCGCCTTCGGCATTGTCTCCGAGATCATCCCGGTCTTCAGTCGAAAACCGATCTTCGGCTACCGTGCCATGGCCTTTTCGATGGCGGCGATCGGCGTGCTCGGCTTCATGGTCTTCGCGCACCACATGTTCACCACCGGCTTGCCGCTGGCGCTCCAGGAGTTCTTCATGGGGACCACCGCCCTGATCGCGGTGCCCTCCGGGGTGAAGGTGCTCAACTGGCTGGCGACGCTATGGGGTGGATCGATCAAGTACACCGCCGCGATGCTGTTTGCGGTGGCCTTCGTCCTGATGTTTCTGATGGGTGGGGTGGACGGCGTTTTCATGGCTTCCCTGGCCGTCGATTACCAGATCCACGCCACCTACTGGGTCGTGTCCCATATCCACTACGTGCTCTTCGGTGGCAGCGTCTTCGGCGTCTTCGCCGCCTTCTTCTACTGGTTTCCGAAGATGACCGGGCGCTATCTGAACGAACGCCTGGGCAAGATCCAGTTCTGGATCCAGCTGCTCGGCTTCAACATCACCTTTATGCCGATGCACTTCCTCGGGCTCGAAGGGATGCCGCGCCGGATCGCCATCTGGAACGCCAACCGAACCGATTGGGCTCCCTGGAATCTGATGGCGACCATCGGGGCGTTCATGATCGCGACCGCGGTCCTGCTCTTCCTGATCAACTTCGCGATCAGCGTGCGCGGCGGCCGGCGGGCGCCCGCGGATCCATGGGAAGGCAACACGCTGGAATGGGCCACGACCTCACCGCCACCGGCTCACAACTTCGACAGCGTTCCCCCAGTCCGCAGCGGCCGCCCGGTTCGCGACCTGCGCCGCGGTGTGACGGCCGCCGCCGAGCACTGACGGACGCGATGGCGTGAAAGCCTTCCGCGTGTTGAGCGTCGCCACCGCGGTGGTGACCTACGCGCTCGTCGTGCTGGGCGGCGTGGTGCGCGTCTCGGGATCAGGGCTCGGTTGCCCCGACTGGCCGCTCTGCCACGGCCGCCTGCTGCCGCCGCTCGACCTTCATGCCATCATCGAGTATTCGCATCGCTCCACTGCCTCGCTGACCAGCGCCCTGGTGGTGGTGACCGCGGCGGTTGCCTGGCTTTTGTGGCGCAAGCGCCGCGACCTCGTGATCCCGGCGACGGTCGCCCTGGGCCTGCTGATCGTGCAGGTCGTACTGGGCGCGATCACGGTCCGCCTCGAGCTACCGCCGATGATTGTGCTGGCGCATCTCGCGACCGCCATGGCGCTGCTGGGCGCGGTCTGCGTCACGGCCGTCGCGGCCCTGGTGCCGGCGCCGGCCGGCGCGGTCGATCGTGTCGCGAGGCGACGCATACTGCTCGCTGCCGGGGGGACCTACCTGCTGATCATCAGTGGCTCGCTCGTCGTCGGTAGCGGCGCCAGTGGGACCTGTGATGCCTGGCCGCTGTGTGGCGGCGGCTTCAGCTTCGCCTTCGACGGGTTGCCCGCCATTCAGTTGTTGCATCGCGGCATCGCCGCGGTGATCGGGTTGTTGATCGTTCTCAGCCTCGTGTCAGTGCTTGCCCGCCACCGGCGGCAGCCGGCGGTGCGCGCGACCGTCGCGCTCACCCTCGCGGCGCTGGCATTCCAGGTGGCAGTTGGCGCCGCGGTCGTCACGTTGCGGCTGCCGGCCGCGCTGCGCGGCCTTCACCTCGCGTTGGCGAGCGCGGTCTGGGCGGGGATGGTGATCCTTGCGGTGATTGTCAGCCGGCTGAGCCCCCACCCTGCCCTCCCCCAGAGGGGGAGGGAAATGAACGTTGTGCGGCGGCCCGCTGCGGACGTCGTGCTTGATTACGTCAGCCTGGCGAAGCCGCGGATCATTCCGCTGCTACTGATCACAGCGCTCGGCGGGATGATGATGGCCGAGCGCGGCTGGCCCTCGACGGGTCTCGTCGTCCTCACCTTGCTGGGCGGGGCGCTGGCAGCCGCCGGTGCTGGCGCCATCAATTGCTGGATCGATCGCGACATCGACGGTGAGATGCTGCGTACCCGTCGTCGGCCCCTGCCCGACGGCCGGATCGCTCCCGGGCACGCCATGCTGTTTGGCATCGTCCTCGGCCTGATGGCATTCGTTCTGCTGGCCTTTTGGGTCAATGTGCTGGCAGCGACGCTCGCCATCAGCGGGCTGCTCTTCTATGTCTTCGTCTACACCCTGTGGCTCAAGCGCTCGACCGTCCAGAACATCGTGATCGGGGGCGCGGCCGGTGCCATCCCGCCAGTCGTCGGCTGGGCCGCCGTCACCCATCGAGTCGACCTCACGGCGGTGTATCTGTTCGCCGTCATCTTCCTCTGGACGCCGCCGCACTTCTGGGCGCTGGCGCTGCGGCTGCGCGGCGATTACGCTCGTGCGCGGGTGCCGATGCTGCCCGTTGTGCGCGGCGACGCGGCGGCGCGGCGGCAGATCGTCGTCTACACCCTCGTCCTGGTCGCCGTCACCCTGGCCATCGTCCTTACCGGTGCACTCGGTCCCATCTACCTCGTCGGTGCGGCGCTCCTTGGCGCCGGCTTCATCGCCCTGGCCATCGTGAACCTGCTCGCCCGCCGGCAGCGCTGGTCACGCGTGCTGTTCGATTACTCGATCGCGTACCTCGGATTATTGTTTGCCGTGATGGTGGCTGATCGCATGATCGGGAGGGTATAGTTCGGTGGGCCATGCATAGAGACGAGGCACGCAAGAACGTTCGTCTGGGTGTGCTGCTCTTTGTCACGGCGCTGATCATGTTCGGGCTCTCCTTCGCCTGGGCCCTCATCTACAACAATTTCTGATGGCTGAGACGGAACAGCACGCCCATGTGGAGCAGCACGAGGCCTTCCACCTACCGCCGCCCAGCATCTGGCCGGCCGTGGTGGCGGTCGGGATCGCGGTGCTGCTCATTGGCATCGTCATCAACCTGGTGATCGCCATCGCCGGCGCGATCGTCTCGGTTGGCGCAATCGCGCTCTGGGTTCGCGATGCCCGTCACGAGTTCGGCGAGTTGCCCGACTAAGGTAGACACCTGATTCTCAGCCGATGCGGCTGATCGCACTGCCGTTGCGCGACCTCCGCCCGTACACTCAGGTCGGGGCAATTCGACTTTCAAGGAGGCTAGCGTGAACGTTTGGAAGATAGCGATCGTCACAGCCGGGAGTGCGCTGGTGCTGGCCGCCTGCGGCAGCACGACCGGCGGTGGCGGCGGTGGCGGGAGCTGCACCCCATCGGGTGGCAGCACGAGTGGCTCCGGCACGACGACGGTCAAGGTCGTTTCC
>DATNMN010000053.1:0-8786 GCA_035602295.1 Candidatus Dormiibacterota bacterium
GTTCGGCTTCTTGGGGGTGGTGGTATAGACACGCACGCAGACGCCCCGCCTCTGCGGTGAGCCTTGCAGCGCCGGTGCCTTCGTCTTCTTCACCAGCGGCTTGCGGCCGGATCGGATCAGCTGTGAGGTAGTGGGCATGGCCTGATCTCGCCCGAGTTTTCGGGCGCGAAGCGTTATTCTACGGCCGCTGACGCGCTGGTGTCAACCTGCGGGCGCTGGACGAGGCCGCAGGACGCAGAACTCGTTACCCTCGGGGTCCGCCATCACCACCCAGCTCACGTCGCGCTGCCCGATGTCGACGTGGCGCGCCCCCAAAGCGAGGAGCCGCTCGACCTCGGCTGCCTGGTCGTCAGGCCGCAGATCGAGGTGAACCCGGTTTTTGACCGATTTGGCCTCCGGAACCTGGAGGAAGAGGAGATCGGGGTGATCGCCCCCCGCTTCCAGCCACCACTCGCCGTCATGGGGGCCCTGCAGCGGAAGCCCGAGCGCCTGGCTCCAAAAGCGCCCGACCCGCTCCGGATCGCGGCAATCGACCACGATGTTCTGCCAGCGAAGGGGCACAACCGGACTCTAGTCGATCAGAACGGCTTGAAGAGCATCAGCCAGAGGATGAAGCCCAGCGCCACGACCCCAAGGATCGTGATCGGCCACGGGCTGGTGGCGAGCGCCAGCCGGCGGACCTCGTCTGGGGCGGCTGGTGGCGCGGGCTCGCGAGCGCGGTCGCTCCCGCGGCCCTGGCCGGCCGCCACCCGGATCGCGTGGTATTGCCGGCCCATGGCGTTCATCAGGCCGACGGTCAGCACCAGGGCCACGATCGCCGTCCAGATCCAGGCGTGGCCAAACCACGATCCGACGGCGCCCAACCAGATCCCGGTGAGTGCGACCAGGATAAGCAACGGGTACATGGCCTGGCTCGAGAGCGTGGAGAGCGCGACCAGCGCCTTGATGCCGTCGGCCGACGGCTCCCCCTTGATTCGCAGCGCCATCGCCGCGGAGGCGCCGTGCGCGAGCACGAAGGCCAGTACTGAGCCAATGTGCGCGTAAACCAACCACTGGTACATCTCACCCGATTATGGTGGCCGGGGTCAGGCCGCTGACTGGGCGAATTCGACCTCGACCGGCCCACGCCGGGCGGCGGCCAGCCGGCCGATCACGCCGACGGCGATGAGCTCGATGCCGAGCAGGAGGTAGGTCGGCTGGGCGAAGCGATTGGTGAAGAGGAACACGAAGAAGGCGAGGCCCATCCATAGGGTGGCATCACCGGCGAGGCGGTGGTGGCGTAGCCAGCGCCAGCCGAGGACCCAGACCGCGAGGACCAGCGGTAGCTGGATCAGGAGGAAGGGAAAAGCGTCGCGCGCGCCCCGGATGATGCCGGCCTGCAGGAGCCAGCTCGACAGCCCGATCCCCTGGATCGGGTAGGCCTCGGCGCCGCTCCCGACGTTGTAGAGAACGGTGTCGCGCACGAAGGCGGACGCGTTCCAGACGACGAACGGGGCGATCAGCGCCAGCACCGTGAGCGCAGCAAGTCCCGCATACCGGGCCAAGCTGCGCCAGCTGACGCCGTTGGCGAAGCTAAAGGCGACCAGCACGGGAAGCGCGATCAGGGCCGTCTGCTTGGTCGCGATCGCGAGCCCGATGACGCTGGCAGCCAGCAGGAAGCGGCGCCGAGCGATCGCCAGGGTCGCGGCCAGCAGGAGACCGATCATGGGCAGGTCGTTGTCACCGAGCACGGCCAGCAAGTTGTGGCCCGGGATCAGGAAGAACGCGAGCACAGCCACGCGGCCGGCCGGGCCCGGAAGTAACCAGCGCAGCAGAAGAAAGACGCCGGCGCCGGCAACCAGCAGCCAGATCCGCTCGTCCCACCAGCCGGCCACGAACTGGAAGGCGGCTTGCAACGGGAGCGGCAGGACAATCGTTCCGGGCCAGTAGTCGAGATGGTGCAGCGCCGGATTGGGGAACGGCTGGCCCCAGGGTGCCCGCTCGAGGCCGGTGCCGGTGTAGTCGAAGCCGTAGGGATCGACGCCGCGCATGAGCAGGTTGCGCGCCAGCTGGATCTGGTAGGCACCGTCGCCGATGAGCGCCTTGCTGCTGGGAACCAGGTGCCAGCGGGCGATGGCCCCCAGGATGGGCAGGGCGTAGAGCACGACGACGGCGGCGGCGGCGGCGAGCTCCTTGAGTCGGGGCTGCGCCACCGCGGCCGCGACCAGAACGGCGAGCAGCCCAGCAAGGAGCGCAGGGAGCCAGTCCGGCAGGTCCCAGGCGCGCGCGATCTGCCAGCCGATGGCAGCGCTCGGGACGCCGAGAAGCAAGAGGGCGAGGGTCTCACCGTGGCGATGCAGGGGCGACCGGGGCAGGCGCGGCGGCACCGCGGAGAGAGCCGGATCCACCCCCTTACAACGGACAAGGCCGCGGAATTCTCGCCGTTGTATGCGCGTGGCAGCCGCTTCGCCGCGCGCCGCCTCCGGGCGGGTTGTGCGCGTTCTGCTGACCTTCACGGTCGCGATCCTGACGGCCTACCTCGCCTGCGGGCCGACCATCATCCCCTACGACGGCGACATCATGCTGCGGGTGACGCAGAGCCTGGTCAACCGGCACTCGTTTCAGATCGTCGACCCCGTGTTCCACCTGAACCAACCGTACAGCAGCTACGGCCCCGCGGTCTCCGCGCTGCTGGTCCCGCTCTACGCCGCCGGTAGGCTGCTCGCCGGTAACGGCTTGCTTCTCGTGCCGCTCTTCGAGCCACTACTGACGTCGCTTACGGCCGCGGTCGTCATCCTGTTGCTGGTCGAACTCGGCATCAGCTGGCGGCGCAGCCTCTTCGTGGCGCTGGCCTTCGCCTTCGGCACGCTCGCCTGGCAGTACGCGACCCGGCTCTTCAGCGAGCCCCTCATCGCGCTCTGCCTGGTCAGCGCGGTCCTCTGCCTGCAGTATTACCGGCGCACGGCGCTGGCACGCTGGCTGGCCCTGGCCGGATGCACCATGGCGGTCGCGCTTACGGCGCGACTCGATTCCGTGTTGCTGCTGGCTCTGCCGGTCGCCGTCTACGCCGCCGTGCTCGTCGCACGTGCGCGGATGTCAGCCCTGCGACAGCTGCTGCACCTCCTCGCCATGGCTGCGCCGATGACCGCCGGCTTTGCCCTCATGCTCGCCTACAACTGGCTTCGCTTCGGCGGGCCGCTGCAGACGGGTTATGCCGCGGACCTCGCCATGGGGTTCAGCACTCCGTTCTTCGAGGGCCTATACGGCCTGCTGCTCAGCCCGGGGACGGGGCTGTTCGTCTTTGCGCCTGTGCTGATCATGACGGCACTTGGTTGGCGCACCTTCCTGGCGCGGCATCGCGGGCTCGCGCTCGTGATCGTGCTGTTGCTGGCAATGCGCGTTCTCTTTTACGCCACCTGGTGGCTATGGGATGGCGGCGCCAATCTCGGACCCCGATTGCTCGTTCCGCTGGTGCCGCTGCTCATCCTGCCGCTGGCGTGGATCTCCTGGAGCGGATGGCGCCGGCGGCTCGGTGTGGCGCTGCTCGCGGTGAGCGTCGGGATCGAGGTGCTGGCGCAGCTGGTGCCCTATGAGACGTACTACAACCAGGTGGCCGAACGCCTCTGGCCGGCCGGGGCAACCCACCTCTGCGATGGCTGCGGCATCCTCCCGGTCTACCGCGGGATTCGCGCGGTCAAGGACGTGATGGATTTCAACCCCTCGTATTCGCCCTTGATCGGCCAGGCTCGTCTGCTCGTGCAGGGCCAGGTCGCGCCGTTCTGGCAATCGGCCGCCCTTCTGGCGCCGGTGGCGTTCCTGATCGTAGCGCTGCTGATCTGGCGGGCCTGGCGCTTCGCCCGCCTGATCGACGAAGGGCCGCCCCATCGGGAGCGGCCCTCTCTCGAAAGCGTCGCCTAGCTAGCTGGTGGCGGGAACCGGTTGCGGGAGTTCGGCGAACATCTTGAACGACTCCTCGCGCAGCTTCTGGTAGTAGTCGAGGCCGGTGCCAGCCGGGATCAACTTGCCGATGATCACGTTCTCCTTCAGGCCGCGCAGCCGGTCGACCTTGCCGGAGATCGCTGCCTCGGTCAGCACCCGGGTCGTTTCCTGGAAGGACGCCGCCGACAGCCAGCTCGCCGTGTTCAGCGCGGCCTTGATCAGGCCGAGCAGGACGGTCTGGGCGACCGACGGATCGCCGCCCTCGGCCAGCACCTTGGCGTTCGCTTCCTCGTACTCCCACTGCGAGACGATCTCGCCCGGCAGCAGGTCGGTGTCGCCGGCGGTGTCGACGCGGACCTTCCGCATCATCTGCCGGATGATCACCTCGATGTGCTTGTCGTTGATGTCGACACCCTGCGAGCGATAGACCTTCTGGACTTCGTCGACCAGGTAGGTCTGGACCGCCTCGCGGCCGAGAATGTGCAGCAGCTCCTGCGGGCTGATCGAGCCCTCGGTGATCTGCTGGCCGGCCTTGATCTTCTGGCCACTCTGGACATTGACCCGAGAGCCGTGCGGGATCGGGTACTCGCGCCACTCCTCGTCCATGCTCCGGATCACGATCTGGTTGCGCTCGACGCGGGCCACGCCGGAGGCGCGTGAGGTGATCACCTTTTCCTGGCCGTCCTCGCTGGCGCCCCTCGCGATTTCCTGCCCTTCCTGGACGGTTGCGCCCGACTCGATGAGCGGCTGCATCTTGTCCGTCAGGATGTAGGGGATGTCGTAGACGTCGCGCGAGGTCACCTTGACCTTGCGAGCGGTCTCGGTGCGGATGATCTCCACCTCGCCGTCGATTTCGGAGATGATCGCCTTGCCCTTCGGGATGCGGGCCTCGAACAGCTCCTCGACGCGCGGCAAGCCCTGCGTGATGTCGGTACCCGCGACGCCACCGGTATGGAACGTCCGCATGGTGAGCTGGGTCCCGGGCTCGCCGATCGACTGGGCGGCGATGACGCCGACCGCCTCACCGATCTCGACCAGTTTGCCGGTCGCCAGGTTGCGGCCATAGCAGAGGCGGCACACGCCTTCGCGCGCCTGGCAGGTGAGCACCGACCGCACCTTGACCTGGGCCACACCGGCGTGGATCATGTTGCGCGCCTGGATGTCGCTGATCTCGGCACCTTCCTTGACCAGCACCGCCTGGGTCGTCGGGTCCTGGACCTCGGCGGCCGCCACACGACCGGCGATCCGCTCGAACAGCGGCTCGGTCAGCGCGCGCTCCTCCGAAATTTCGGTCACCCAGATGCCGGAGGTCGTGCCGCAGTCTTCGCTCCGAACGATGACGTCCTGGGCGACGTCAACCAGCCGGCGGGTTAGGTAGCCCGAGTCCGCCGTACGAAGGGCGGTGTCGGCCAGACCCTTGCGGGCGCCGTGCGTGGAGATGAAGTACTCGAGCACGGTCAGCCCTTCGGAGAAGTTCGCCTTGATTGGCAGGTCGATGATCCGGCCGGTCGGGTCGGCCATCAGGCCTCGCATTCCGGCCAGCTGTCGGATCTGCTGGATGTTGCCTCGAGCGCCAGAGTTGGCCATCATGAAGACCGGGTGAAGGGCGTCGAAGCTCTTCATCGTGGCGGCGGTGACTTCTTCCGTCGCCGTGGTCCAGAGGTCAACGGTCTGGGTGTAGCGCTCGTCGTCGGTGATCAGGCCGCGCTTGAACTGCAGGTCGATATCGCCGAGCTTCTTCTCGGCGCCCGCCAGGATAGCGGCCTTGCCGGCCGGCGTCTTGATGTCCATGGCGGAGATCGTGATCCCGGCCTTGGTCGCGTAGGCGAAGCCGACCCGCTTGATATCGTTGGCGACCCGCGCGGTCAGCTCATTGCCATGGAGGCGGAAACACTCGGCGACGATGGCCCGCAGCGCCTTCTTATCGAAGACGGCGTTCTGGTAGACCATCGCATCGCCGTGGCCCTCCGCCGGCTGCACGCCGATCGGGAGCACGGTGTTGAAGAGCACGCGGCCCGGCGAGGTCCGAACCAGCTTGCCGTCGATGCGGACACGCACCTCCTGCTGCGCATGAACGCGCTTGTTGTCGAGCGCGAGCAGCGCTTCCTCGGCGGTGCCGTAGGTGGGCAGCTCCTGGTCCTTGATGTTGGGCGTCGCCTTGATCATGGTCAGGTAGTAGGTGCCGAGCACGATGTCCTGGGTCGGGCTGATGACCGGATGGCCATCCGACGCCGACAGGATGTTGTTCGACGACATCATCAAATTCTTGGCTTCCGCGATGGCGCCGCTGAAGAGCGGGACGTGGACTGCCATCTGGTCGCCGTCGAAGTCCGCGTTGAAGGCGCTGCACACCAGTGGGTGGATCTGAATCGCCGAGCCCTCGACCAGCACGGGCATGAAGGCCTGGATGCCGAGACGGTGCAGGGTGGGCGCGCGGTTGAGGAGCACCGGATGCTCCTTGATCACCTCATCGAGCACGTCCCACACTTCGGGACGGACGCGCTCCACCATCCGCTTGGCGGACTTGATGTTCTGGGTGTAGCCCTTGCTCACCAGCTCGCGCATCACGAACGGCTTGAAGAGTTCGAGCGCCATCTTCTTGGGCAGACCGCACTCGTGCAGCTTCAGCTCGGGGCCGACGACGATGACGGAGCGGCCCGAGTAGTCGACACGCTTGCCGAGCAAGTTCTGGCGGAATCGGCCCTGCTTGCCCTTCAGCATGTCGGAGAGCGACTTCAGCTTGCGGTTACCGGTGCCGGTGATCGCTCGGCCGCGGCGGCCATTATCGATCAATGCGTCGACGGCTTCCTGCAGCATCCGCTTCTCGTTACGCACGATGATCTCGGGCGCGCCGAGCTCAAGGAGTCGCTTCAGCCGGTTGTTGCGGTTGATGACGCGGCGGTAGAGGTCGTTGAGGTCGGACGTGGCGAACCGGCCGCCGTCGAGCTGCACCATCGGGCGCAGTTCCGGCGGGATGACCGGTAGCACGTCGAGGATCATCCAGGTAGCCGACGCCCCCGACTTGCGGAAGGCCTCGACGACCTTGAGGCGCTTGATCGCCTTCTGCCGCTTCTGGCCGGAGGTCGACTTCGACTCCTCGCGGAGGATTCCGGACTCCTGCAGCAGATCGATGCGCGCCAGGAGATCGTGGATTGCCTGTGCGCCGATGCCGGCCTTGAAGACCTTGCCGAATTTCTCGGTGAACTCGCGGAACTCCTGGTCGGACAGCAGTTGCTTGACGAAGAGCGAGTCCAGCTGGGTCTTGGACGACTCGATATCGCCAGAGAGGCCCTCGGTGTCCTTCTTCAGCCGATCGTTGAGGGTGCCGGCCTTCTGCTCGAAGTCCTCACGCCACTTCGCGATCTCTTCATCCGACTTGCTCTTGAGCTCCTGCTGGCGCTTCTTGGTCGCGGCCTGGATCTGATCGATCTTCTTCTCGACCTGCTTGGGCAGCTCGCGAGCGAGCTTGTCCTCGAAGAGGGTGCCCTTCTCGATAATGACCTGCTCGTCATCACCCTCGCCGATCGTGAAGTTGGTCGCGGCCTTCTTGCCCTTCTGGGCCTTGATCTTGTCGACCAGCTCCTTGGCGCGCGAGGTCATGGCGTCGACGGTCTCGTCGAGCGACTCCTCGAGCGCCTTGCTCTTGGTCTTGGTGTCTTCCTGCTTGGCCTTGATCCGCGAGTCAAGGTCATCCTTCAGTTCCTTGATCGCAACGTCGCGCTCCTCCTGCAGCTTGATCACCCGATCGTTGTGCTGCGGCGAGGACTTCGAGAGGTACTCCTTGCGAGCGTCCTCATCGATGTGCGTGACGATGTAGTTGGCGAAGTAGAGGACCTTCTCGAGATTGCGCGGGGACATGTCGAGCAGCAATCCCATACGCGACGGAATCCCTTTGAAGTACCAGACGTGGCTAACCGGTGAGGCCAGCTTGATGTGCCCCATCCGCTCGCGCCGAACCTTCGAGCGCGTGACCTCCACGCCGCACTTGTCGCAGATGATCCCCTTGTAGCGGTAGCGCTTGTACTTGCCGCAATGGCATTCCCAGTCGCGCTGCGGACCAAAGATCCGCTCGCAGAACAGCCCATCGCGCTCTGGCTTCAGGGTGCGATAGTTGATCGTCTCCGGCTTGGTCACCTCGCCGTGTGACCACGAGAGGATCGTCTCGGGCGATGCCAGCGAGAGCTTCAGCGCGTCGAAATTTTCCAGCTTTAGTGTCATGTATTACCTCAAAGAATCAAGGGGATTCTGCGCGGCGCGCGGCGCCCCGGTCGCCCATTGGTCCGACTCATCGATCTCATCGCGCTCGAGGTTGATGCCAAGGTCGAGCGGCATCTCGCTCATGTCGTCTTCGGACAGGATCACCTGCTTCTCGCCGTCGGACTGGATCTCGACACCCAACGCCAGGCCCTCGAGCTCCTTCACCAGCACCCGGAACGATTCCGGAATACCGGCCTCCAGCGTGTTCTCGCCCTTGACGATCGCCTCGTAAGCCTTGACGCGGCCCACGATGTCGTCCGACTTCACCGTCAGGATCTCCTGCAGGATGTGCGAGGCGCCATATGCCTCCAGCGCCCAGACTTCCATCTCGCCGAACCGCTGGCCGCCGAACTGCGCCTTGCCGCCCAATGGCTGCTGCGTGACCAGCGAGTAGGGACCTGTCGACCGGGCGTGGATCTTGTCCTCGACCAGGTGGGCCAGCTTCAACATATAGATGTAGCCGACCGTCACTTCGTGATCGAACTCGTCGCCGGTCCGACCATCGCGAAGCGTGATCTTGCCCGACTCGGGAAGACCCGCGCGAACCAGCTCCGACTCGATCTTTTCCTCCGACGCGCCGTCGAACACGGGCGTGGCAACCGTCAGCCCCA
>DATNMN010000054.1:0-16315 GCA_035602295.1 Candidatus Dormiibacterota bacterium
GACGCGATGGTGAACAGCGGCATGATCACCAGCACCCAGGCCGAGCAGGCCAAGAGCGAACCACTCAAGTTTGTGTTCAAGGAGAACCGGAGCAGCCAGGCGCCGCACTTCGTGGACTACGTCTTCGAGCAGCTGGAAAGCACGTACGGGGCGTCCGCCATCAACAAGGGCAGCCTCATCGTGACCACGACGCTCGACCTCAGTCTGCAGAAGGCCGCTGAGCAGGCGGTAGCCGTCGGCCAGCAGAAGCTGGGTCCGCTGGGCGCCGACAATGGTGACTTCCTCGCGATGGACCCCAAGACCGGCGAGATCCTCGCGATGGTCGGCTCGGCCGATTACCTCAACAACGACATCAAGGGCCAGTTCAATGTCGTGACCGCGCTACGGCAGCCGGGCTCATCCTTCAAGCCGTACGCGTACGAGCAGGCGTTCAAGTCGCACAAGCTCACCATGGGCAACATGCTCGACGACACCTCGCGCCATTTCGCTAACGGGCAGTTCCACGACTTCGACTTCCGCGACATGGGCATGATCACGGCCCACCAGGCGCTGCTGCTTTCCCGGAACATCCCGGCACTCGAAACAATGCAGGCGGCCGGCGTCGACAACGTGGTCAATTTCGCTCACGACATGGGGATCACCAACCAGCTCAAGAGCGAGGTGACGACGGCGATCGGATCCAGCGAGGTCCGCCTATTGGACCACGCCGTCGGCTATGGCGTTTTCGCGAGCGGTGGGACCCGCCACGATCCGGTGACCGTCCTCGAAGTGAAAGACAAGGACGGCAACACGCTCGACAAGCCGAACGCGCCTGGAGGCAAGCAGGTCATCACAGCCCAGGAGGCCTACCTGATCACCTACATCCTCAAGGACTACTCGAAGCAGTGGAATCTGGGCTGGAACAAGCCCTTCGCCGGCAAGTCGGGAACGACCAACAATTACCGCGACGCCTGGATGATGGCCTACTCCCCCAACCTGGTGATCGGCGCCTGGGTTGGACACACGGGCCCGGGCAACCAGGACATGAACGGGGTCTACGGCAGCATGGTCGGAAGTTCCGTGATCCGAGACTTCATCAATAACGGCCTGACTCAGGCGCACTTCAACGTTGAGACGTTCAAGCGTCCCGATGGGCTCATCGACGGACCGCCGTGCACGAGCAACGCCAACGTTTCGCCCTCATCCTCGCCATCGTCGTCACCTTCGGCGGCCGCGACCGGCAGTTCCGCGAAGGAGCTCTACTTGCCGGGGACCGAATGCAAGGCAGCGCCGACGCCTTCGCCTTCCCCCTCGCCATCATCCTCCCCGAGCGACTTGCTATCGCCACTCCCGTCGATCCTGCCAAGCTTTCCGTCCAGCCCTGCCCCAAGCGCCAGTCCGAGCGGTACGCCGGCGCCAACGCCGTCAGCATCGCCGGCCGCGACACCCTCCAAGACTCCATAGAATTGGTCTGATGGCTAGGAAGGCGGCTCCAAAGAAGGTTGCCCCAAAAAAGGCCGCGCCGAAAAAGCCGCCGCATCACGAGAACCTGATCGAACGCGCGGCCGAGAGGCTCGAAGTTCGATTCTTCGAGGGAGCGGAATTGGCCACCGAAACATCGTCGGCCGAAACAAATGTCGTGCTGGCCGCCCTGGGCGCGATCGAGGGCCCGCACGATATCAAACCGGCAAAGGCTAAGGCCACCCACGCCAAGCGCAAGCGCCCTCCACTCAAGGCGCGCTAACCCGTTCCCGGCGTATGACCGCGAGATCCGGCGGCTGCGTGCACACCTGCACGGTCTCGACCAGCGCGGATGGTCGGCGCGCAGTCACTGCCGCGGCTGGAGTGTCAAGGACGTCGTTGCCCATCTCTGCACCGATGAGGTCTACAACCAGGCCTGCCTCGACGACACCCTGGACCGTCTGCCATCGGCGAGCGGTGGGCTTACCGGTTGGAACGCGCGGGGCGTGCGCGTTCGGCGGGCGATGCCCCCGCTGGAGGTCGTACAGGAATGGGAGGCGCGCCAGGAACGCGTCCGCCGGGCGTGGGGCGCTCTCGGCCTCGACGCCCGCATCCATACCAGCGTTGGGCCCTATCCGCTCCGCCTGGAGATCTGGCACCTGGCGCGCGAGTACGCCATACACGCCGATGACATCGAGGTCCCGATGACGGCGCGAGAGCGCCAGGCCCAATTGCGCTGGCGGGTCGCCTTCGGACTCTTCGCCGCGCACGAGGAGGGTGAGGCGGTCGATGCCGAGGTCGAGCACGATCGGGTATGGCTGCGGCACGGGGGGCGTCGGTACGACCTTGACTTTGAAACCTTCATCGCCTACCTGACAAACCGGCCACAGCAGCTCAAGGATCCGGCCGGTCGGCGGCTGCTGCGGCAGCTCGGCGCGAGCGGCTAAGGGAGCCATGCCCAAGCAAGAGTTCATCTGCACCTATTGCGGCCGCCGGGTCTTCGCCGAGCGTGGGCCCCTGACGGCGCTCAAGCTTTGCCGATCCTGCTTCGAGAAGGCGAGAGCGGCGCAGCGGCCGGCGCCAGATCCCAAGGAGGGCCCGCCGCGAAAGCCTTCGTGAACCGGCTAAGCTGTGCGCAGGTTCCTTCGGGAGAGAAAGGAGTGAGAGCTTGATGAGAAGCGCGGCTCGCGGGATCACGATCGCGTTGGCACTGGCACTGGCTGCCTGCGGGGGGACGAGCACGACCGGGGGCGGCACCGCCACCTCGTACCAGGGAAAAACCATCCAGCTCGGCGCCATCCTCTCGCTGACCGGCGCCGGCGGCGTCTACGGTCCGAGCTCCAAGAATGGCGCGGACCTGGCCGTTGAGATCATCAACAACTCAGGCGGCGTCAACGGCGCCAAGATCTCGCTCGACACCAAGGATGACGCCTCGGACAAGGCCCAGTCCGCGCAGGTGGCGCAGACCCTGATTCAGGGAGGGCAGCTACTGGCGCTTCTTGGCCCGACCCTCTCGAACTCGGCCGTTGCCGTGCACCCGCTGGCGGAGAGCTTCAAAATCCCGATTCTCGCGGTGAGCACCACGGGCATCAACATCGTGCCCAACTGCAACGCCCCGTCCACCGTCCCCTGCAGATACGTCTTCCGAGATAGCCTCGGCGAGGAGACGGCCATCCCCACCAACATCAAGATCTATGTCGCCAAGGCACATCCCACGACGGGTGTGCTGATGGTCGCCAACGATGACAAATTCTCATCCGACGGCGGAAAGATCGTTCAGAACACCGTGGGCCAGTACGGCATCAACCTGGTCGATACGGTCGCGTTCTCGAAGACCACGGCCGACTTTTCCGCGCCGGTGACCAAGGCCCTCGCGAAGAAGCCCGATGTGATGTTCATCACCAGCCTCGGCGGTATCCCGGCCACGATCATGATCGAGGCACGCAAGCAGGGCTTTACGGGCCAGTTCCTCGGCGGCAATGGCTTCAACACCGCGAAGGTGTCGAAGCAAGCCGGGAGCGCCGGAGCCGGGGCCGAAAGCGGCAGCGCATGGTACCTGGACAACACGTTCCCGTCCAACGCTGAGTTCGTGAAGGCCTACCGGACCAAATACAGTAGCGATCCGGACCAGTTCGCCGCCCAGGGTTACGCGGCGATCCTGATCCTGGCCGACGCGGCCAAGCGGGCCAACCTGACCTTCAGCGACATCGCGGGCGACCGCAGCAAGCTCCGCGACGCGATGGAGACCGTCAACATCCAGACGCCGCTCGGTCCGTTCCAGTTCACCAGCACGCACGACGTCAAGCAGACCGTATGGGTGATCCTGATGGATGGAAAAGGTGGGTTCAACCTGCTGGCCTCAGTAAACCCTAGCTAAACCGCGTTGACCCAACAGGTCCTCAACGCGATCTTTATTGGGTCGATCTACGCGTTGTTCGCCGTTGGTTACACGCTCGTCTTCGGCGTGCTCGACGTGCTCAACCTCGCGCACAGCGCCGTGTTCATGCTGGGCGCCGTCATCACCTACTCTCTCGTTGCCCTGCACGGCATGCCCTTTCTGCCGGCGGCCGTCATCGCCGTCCTCGTCTGCGGCGTGCTCGGCCTGCTGATCGAGTTCGTCGCCCTTCGCCCGCTGCGCCGTCGGAACGCGCCGCCGATTTCGGCCCTGATCTCCACCATCGGGCTGGCGCTGATCTTCGTCGCCATCGTCGAGCAGGCGACCCCGGGCACGCTGTTCGGCTGGCTCTGGCAGGACGGGGCCAACTCGGTACGCTTCCCAGCGGGAACGGTCCCGAACCCGACCTACCACGTCGGAGGTCTGACCATCGAGGGCACCAAGCTCGGCATCCTCTTCACTTCGGTGGTGCTGATGCTGGTGCTTGGGTACGTCATCCGCTACACGCAGATCGGGCGAGCCTTGCGCGCCGTGGCCGAGAACCGGCGCGCGGCGACCTTGCTGGGTATCAACGTCGATCGCATCTTCGCCTCGACGCTCTTTATCTCCTCGGCGCTCGGTGGCCTCGCCGGGCTCCTGTTCGGGCTGGCCATCTCCGATATCGGGCCGTATATCGGGCGCGACCAGGTTGAACTGAAGGGCCTTGCGGTCATCGTGCTCGGCGGCATGGGCAGCATCCCCGGCGCCGTCCTGGGCGGCTACCTGCTGGGACTCATCGAGGTGCTCGCGTTCGTGCGCTTTGGCAGCAACGTCGAAGCCGGGGTGGCTTTCGCCGCGCTGTTCCTGGTGTTGGTGCTGCGACCGCAAGGGCTTTTCGGCGCCCGGTTGCGAGAACGACTCTAGTGCCGCGCTAGGTCAACGTGGACTTCTTCGTCCAACTCTTCACCAATCCAGTCGGCTTCTATAACCAGCACGAACTGCTGATTGCCCAGATCGGCATCAATTCCATCCTCGCCATCGCGATCTTCGTGACCTTCTACTCCGGCCAGCTGACGCTCGCCAACGCCGGTTTCATGGCGATCGGCGCCTACACCACCGTCATCATGACCCTGTATCTGCCGACGCCGCTCCCTGTGAACATGCTCGCCG
This sequence comes from Candidatus Dormiibacterota bacterium, assembly GCA_035602295.1. Lineage (GTDB taxonomy): Bacteria > Chloroflexota > Dormibacteria > CF-121 > CF-121 > CF-13. The sequence goes on from DATNMN010000054.1 coordinate 4,985, forward strand.
GCGCCGTGCTCGCCGGTCTGGTCAGCGTGGTGGTCGGCCTGCCGGTGCTGCGGCTGCGCGGCGTCTTCCTCGCAATCGCGACCATTGGCTTCGTCGAAGCGCTGCGCCTCGGCGTCATCCTCAATGTGCCGATCACCGGCGAGGGCCAGGGCCTCAAGAATCCCACCGCCGACCCGCTAGGCGGGATCGTGCCGATACTGATCTCCCTGCCCATCCTCGCCTACCTCGTATGGCGGCTCACCCGCAGCCGGCTGGGTCAGGCCTGGTCCGCGATCCGCGAGGACGAGCTGGCCGCCTCGAGCAACGGGATCAATGTTCCGCTCTACAAGATGATCGCGTTCATCATCAGCGCCGTGCTCGCCGGTTACGCGGGCGCGCTGGAGACCCACATCAACTTCTTCGTCGACCCCACCGAGTACGGCATTACCCGCACCATCCAGATCCTCACGTTCGCCGTCGTCGGTGGGACGACCAACGTCTTCGGTCCGATCGTTGGCGCCGTGTTCCTCACGGCGTTGCCCGAGATCGTGCGCCAGTTCATGGCCTATCGCGACGTCGTCAACGGCATCATCCTGATCCTCGTCATTATCTTCCGACCGCAGGGCATCGTTGGCCGTGGCGGTCTCGCGATTATCCGGCCGCGCTGGTGGACAAGGTGGAGAGCGCGTGAGCGCACTGCTGCAGCTCACTGACGTCAGACGTCACTTTGGCGGGGTGCACGCCGTCGACGGTGTGTCGCTCGAGATCGAAGAAGGCACCATCTTTGGCTTGATCGGGCCCAACGGAGCCGGCAAGACCACACTCGTCAATGTGGTGACCGGCTACATGCGCTCGCAGACCGGCAGCATTCGGCTCACATCCCCCGGGGGTACGGCTGAGCTGGCACGGCGCCCACCGCACGCGATCGCCGGCCTCGGCATCGCACGGACCTTCCAGACGCTTCGCCTCTATCGCAACCTGACCGCGATCGAGAACGTCCTCATCGGGATGCATACCAGGCGGCGTGACGACACACTGCAACAACTACTCCCACTGCGACCGCTGATGCGCCTGGATGACCGGCGACTCGAAGAGGCTCGCAAACTGCTCCAAACGGTGGGCCTCGATCCGGACCAGCACGGTGACCGGCGAGCGTCGACACTGTCGTACGGCGATCAGCGCCGCCTGGAGGTAGCGCGCGCCCTGGCTCTGAAACCGAAACTCCTCATCCTCGACGAACCGGCCGCCGGGATGAACCCTGCAGAGAAAGACCGGGTGCGAGAGTTGATCCAGCAACTCAACGCGGACGGTTTGACCGTGCTGTTGATCGACCACGACATGCGACTGGTGATGGGCGTGTGCCAGCGGATCGTAGTGCTCAACTTCGGTCGAAAAATCGCCGACGGGCCACCCGCGACGGTGTCCAATGACCCCGCCGTGGTGACCGCGTACCTCGGCAGCCACGCCCCCGAGAGCGCCAGCCACGTCCCGGGTTCGGAAGAGATGGACATCGCTGCCACTGCAAAGCCGGCAGCCTCGGCCGAGCCTGCCTCCCCCCTGCTCGAGGTCCGGGACCTCGAGGTTGCTTATGGTGCGATCAAGGCGGTTCGCGGGGTTTCGTTCGGTGTCGGGAAGGGCGAAATCGTCGCCCTCATCGGTGCGAACGGCGCCGGGAAGTCCACCATCCTCAACACCCTCTCGGGAGTGCTCCGGCCGCACGCCGGGATCGCCCGGTTCGGCGACCTCGATCTCACGACCGCCGCGCCCGACAAGATCGTCCGTGCGGGGCTGGCCCAGATCCCCGAGGGCCGCGAGATCCTCGCCCGGCTAACGGTGCGCGAGAACATGGAGTTGGGCGCCTGGGCTCGGCGCGACCGCGGCGCGGCGCATCGCGAGATCGATGAGCTGATGAAGCAGTTCCCGATCCTCGGTCAGCGGCAGAACCTTCCCGCTGGGCAGCTATCCGGGGGCGAGCAGCAGATCCTGGCGATCGCGCGCGGACTGCTGGCGCACCCCAGCCTCTTGCTGCTGGATGAGCCCTCACTGGGACTCGCGCCGCAAATGGTCGACACCGTCTTCGAGGTCATTCAGCGGATCCACACGGAGGGCGTCACTATCCTGCTGGTCGAACAGAACGCGCTCCGGGCGCTCGAGATCGCGGATCGCGCCTACGTCGTTGAGACCGGCCGCATCCTGCTCAGCGGAACCGGCACCGCGTTACGCCGCAACCCCGAGGTGCAGAAGGCATACCTCGGCGGCTAGCTGGTTTTCCCTCCCCCTCTGTGGGAGGCATAAAGCTAAGCAGGAATGACCTGCCAGCTCGACTGGTAGATCCGGTCGTGCACCTCGGCGGTGGCAATCGCCCAGAGGACGGGACGCTGCAGCTCGGCGTCCTCAGGTGAGGTTATCTGCATCGGCCAGGCGGTGAGCGACGCGGCGCGCGGGCTGACCGGCCCATCGCCTACCAGGTGAGGATGGGTGAACCCCGCTGGAAAGACGGCGCTGATGGTGACCGGCTGGAGCGCCTTGCCGGTGAAGCGGCTGGTCGATTGCCGCAGCTCCAGCCAGGTGAGCAGCCATGACCCGATAAAGCCGCCGTCACCGTCAGCTCCCGGCGCCCGCACCAACACCTCGCCGTTCCCGCGCAGCAGCGCGGCACTGACCTGTTGCAGCACATCGACCGCGACCGGCGTGAGCAGCTCGAAAGCCGCCACGTAGAGCGCGTGCCGATCGGCTCCCGACGCCCCCTCGTACGCGTTCTGCCTGAGGTCCTCGAGATGGCGCTCGATCCCGTCGATCCAGACGGATGTCTGCTCGCGTTTCATATGCCCCCACCCTACCCTCCCCCAGAGGGGGAGGGCAAGCCATCACTGCAAGAGTTGCAGCAGCCGCTCGCGCTGATCACCGTCGAACCAGGGCGGGTCGCCGGCTTGCGCGTTTTCGGTCGGACGGCCCGGCGTCTTGGTCGCTGACAGCACGCAGCTGACGCGCAGATCGCTGGCGATCCACTTGAGAATGGCCTGCGCCCAGGTCGTCACGCCAAACGCCTTGATCTCGTCCGGGCTCGGCGGGTTGTCGAGGACACCGTTACGGAGCGGGCTGTGGACCAGCACACCCAGGCCGAGCTCAGCGGCTAGCGGGAAGACGCGACGCTCCGCCTCGCGGCGACGCGGGTTGTAGGGGACCTGGATCATGTCGAGCCGGCCAGTGCGCATCACGTCGCAGAGGTCGTCGAAGGCGCCTGGGTCGTAATGAGTCGCGCCGACCGCCACCACCTTCCCCTCCCCCTTCAGCGCTTCGAGCATCTTCAGCTGTGCCGTCCAGTTGACCAGGTTGTGCACCTGGTAAATCTCGACCCGCCCGAACAGCCGGAGAACATGCTCGGCCTGTTGCCGGCCGTCCGCCGGGCTACTCGTCCAGATCTTGGTCGCAATAATCGTCTCGTCTCGACGACCACCCAGTGCCTTTGCCAGCGTGTCCTCGGCGCGGCCGTACATTGGCGATGAATCGAAGAGGTTGATGCCGGCCGACAGCGCCTCGTCGACGATCGGCGTGCGGTCCGCGGTGGTGTCGAAGGTTTGCCAGGTGCCCATCCCGATGACCGGCACCTGCAGCGTCGTGCGGCCGAGCTTACGTCGTTCCAGCGGGTTGCTTGAGGTTGTCGATCGGCACCGGTTCGACGGGGTCGGCCAGTGTGAAGCCGAAGACCTGGGAGTAGAAATACAGCTCGCCTTCGAGCGAGCGCTTGATGTTCTTCGCGATCCGGAAGCCGTGCTGCTCCCCCTCGAAGGCGATATACGCAACCGGCAGCCCTTTCTTCCTGAGGGCCGACACGATCAGCTCGGCCTGGTTCGGTGGGACGATCTTGTCCTCCAGGCCTTGAAAGAGGATGACCGGTGCTGTGATCCGATCGAGGTAGTGAATCGCGGACCGTTCTCGATAGATGTGCCGCTCCTCGGGCCACCGACCGATCAGGCCCTGGTCGTACATCGACTCAAACTTGTGGGTGTCGGTGTGAAAGACCTCCAGGTCGCTGATGCCAAAATGGCTGGCTCCGGCCTTGAAGAAATGCGTCGACGTCAACGCTCGCAGCACCGTGTAACCGCCGGCACTGCCGCCCGTGATCGTCACCCGGTTGCTGTCAACCAGGCCGCGGTCGACCAGGTATCGAGCGCCGTTGACGCTGTCGTCGACATCGACGACACCCCACTTCCCATTGAGCCGCTGCCGGTAGTCACGGCCGTACCCCGAGCTCCCCCCGTAGTTGACCACCAGGTAGCCGAAGCCGCGCGACGTCCAGAATTGATCGCCCAGGTCGAGCGCGTTCGACACCGAACCTGTGGGACCGCCGTGAACGTAGACGATCAGCGGCGGCAGCTCACCGGCCGGCGCTTCGTAATCCGGATTCTTTGGTCGGTAAAAGAAGGCATGGGCGGTCAGCCCGCCTTCGGTCGGAAACTCGATCGTCTCCGGTATCGACAGGAAGGTTGCGGGCACCGGCACATTGCCCGATCGTCGGATCACCTCGACTCGGCCGCTGTCCAGCTCGACCTCGATCAGCGCCGGCATTGCCGTCGGCGATCCTGCGATCGTGAACGCCTTGCCCGCACGCGCCTGGATGGAGGGCGCGAGCGCCGTATAGGGCGTATCGAGGTTCTTCAGCCGTCCGTCCTGCGGGTCTACCGTCGCCAGCGTGGCGAGGCCATTCGCCCGAACCTGGCACACGATCCGGCGCTCCGACTCGAAGGCATAGGTGCTCATCTTGAAGAGCCACGAGGTGGTGCCGAGCTCGGCCGGCACCTGCACGACGGGCTCGATGTCTGTGCCGCGCCAGCGGTACAGGTTCCACCAATTCGTTCGATCGGAAACGAAATAGAGCACCCCGTCGGGCGACCACGTTGGTTGGAAGATCGATTCCTGGTCCCCTCCCGCGACTTTGCGCGCCGCGAGCAGGCCGCCGTCGTCCGTCAGCTCGGCGACCCACAACTCAGTCCCGTCCCACGGCATGTTCGGGTGGTTCCAGGTGAGCCAGGCCAGGTGCGATCCGGACGGACTCAGACGCGGGGCGGCGTAGAAGTCGTTGCCCTCAACAAGTGTCCGGTCGGCCTCTTTCCCGGAGGGATCGAGACTGACGATGGTGTTGACGGCCCAGGTCGAACCAGTGGTGTGGTCCTCGCGAACCGCAATCAGCCGGTTCCGTCGCTCGTCGAGCACCATGTCGGCGTGGCGGATGTCCTTCGCCGGCGTGATCGCGACCGGGGGACGTCCGGGATCCTGCCGGTAGAGCCGCTGGTCCTTGTAGTTTGTGAACCACATGGTCCCCTGGCGCACCAGGTAGGCACCGCCGCCATACTCGTGGACCCGTGTGCGCGCGTTGTACTCGGGGGGCGTGATGTCCTCGATCGTGGCGCCCGCCCGGCGCCGGACGATGACGTTGCGGCCGGCTTCAGCTGGTCGTTGCTCGACCCAGTAGACGTCATCGCCGTCGATCTGGATCTGGCCGAGGCCGATGACGCCCGCGACGATGGCGTCGGCCGTGATCGGCGAGCGCCATGAGCCGTATGGGCTGACTTGCTTGGGTTCCACCCCCGACAAGGCTACCTGACACACGTACACTCAGCGGGTGCGGATCGAGAGCCCGGCGTTTACCGAGCGCGAGATGCGCGCCTTTCTCGACGAAGCCGTCGACTACGAGCGACGCCGGCTGGCCGACCGGCTGGAGGCCGACTCCGCAAGGCTGGGTAAACTCGCCCCCGCCCTGACCCTCCCCCAGAGGGGAAGGGGAAATTCTGAAGGTTGGAGCGGTCACGAGATCCTTGCTCACATCGCCGTGCTATCCAAGTTCTACGGGACGGTCATCTACCGAGTTGGCTCGGGCAAGATTTCCCAGGTTGAGCTGCTCGAGGCGGTCCAGAGCCGTGACCCAGCCGGTGAACAGTTGAGCTCGCTGCCGCCAGACCAGTTGGTGGCGATGGCGCAGCGCGACCATCAGAAAACCATCGCCTATCTTCGGATGGCCGACGCCGTCGCGATGCAACGCCGGGCGGTGCTGTACGAAGGCTTCTCCATGAGCGCTGCGGAACTGGCGGCGCTGCCGCTATGCGCGCACCTCGAGATGCATCTCGACCAGCTTGAACGGACGCTGCGCCACTGACCCGCTACTACGAGGACTTCCGCGTCGGTGAGGTGGTCGACCTGGGCAGCGTGCAGGTCCGCCAGGCGGACATGATCGAGTTTGCGCGTCAGTACGATCCGCAGCCGATGCACCTGGATCCCAATGCGGCGAGCTTCACCATCTATGGTGGCCTGATTGCGAGCGGCTGGCATACCGGCGCGCTGTTCATGGGATTGCTCGTGCGGAACTTGATCTCACAGACCACCAGCATGGGATCCCCGGGAATGGAGGAGCTGCGCTGGCCCGCGCCGGTCCGGCCGGGCGACACGCTGACCGGACAGATCGAGGTGCTGGAAATGCGCGCCTCGAACAGCCGCCCCAACATGGGGATCGTCGGCTGGCGCGGCGAGATGCGTAACCAGGACGGGGTGCTCGTCATGAGCGCGACCGGGACGAACTTCTTCGGACGAAAGCCGGCTTAGTTGCGAATACGGGAGAAAAATACGTCCGTCGGTCCGTTGCGGCTCTGCGGCTTCGCCTGGATGTACACTGCCGCGAAGCCGTCTGGTAAGCCGCTCAGCCCCATGTAGTCGCCCAGAAAAGGTCCGAAGCGGACCGCCGGCGCCGATCGCAGGTCGAACGGCCCTGCGGCGTGCTTTTCGGTCCAGTGCAGCCCACGGTCACGCGAGCTGCTGAACCAGACGTCGGTGCTGAGGGTAGAGCTCTTGGGCGTGAAGTGGCGAAAGTCGAACCAGAGCAATCCGACGGTCCCGTCGCCGGCCACCGCGAGCGTCGGAAGAAACGCCTCGGCTTTCTCGCGCACCACCACCTGCGGCGCCCGCCAGTGCAGGCCCGCATCCTCGGACCGCGCGACCAGGATGCTCGAGAACTCGCTGTGATCTTCGAACCAGGCGACGTAGATCGCATTGCCGGACGCGGCGGCCGTGATGTCCTGGCCGAAGAAGCGGAGCTGGTTGCCGGTCCCAGGATCGACCGCATTCGTGTACGTGAACTGTGTCGCATCGATTGGTGCCGACCAGGTTTGTCCCTGGTTGGTCGAGCGGATCACACGGATCTTCACCGGCAGCGGTGGCGGATGCGGTGTTCCCGGTAAGGACGATCCTTCAACGAAGACGTCGAGCAGAACGCCGCCAGCGGTCATCAGCAGCTGGTTCGACTGGGCCTCGTCGTTGCCGCTGTAAATCGGGCTGGGATTCGACCAGGTACGGCCGCCATCCCCGGTCCGCGCAAACATCACCCGGTCGATCGATGGTTCGGTGCCAGGCGTGACCTGATAGTTGGCCCAGACCGCGTACGCGGTGCCCGGACGCCTGGAGTCGGCCAGGATCGCCTCTTTGTCTGGCTGTGCCGGCGGCGCAGTCGCACTTTCGAGGACGGCGGGCGCGGCCCACGTGGCCCCATGATCGCGGGAGACGCTGACGACGATGTCGTGCGCCGTGCCGGTCGAGGTCGCCGCTTGTGTCCCGAGGGAGGCGACGTAGATCGTCCCGTCGCCGCCTATTGACACCCAGGGATCACTGGCATGGACATAGCGACCGCCGTCACAGGTGAGCAGGCCAGGGAGTGGCGACCGGCTCCAATTCGTGCCCCCGTCATGACTCAGCGCGACCGTGATACCAACGTGGTCCGGTGGCTGATTTTCGAGCCAGGCGGCAACCAGTTGTCGGGGATTGCCGGGCTCCGCCGCCACGGACGGCTCGCCAGGCCTGCGCGATGGCTGGGCCTGCTGGGCACAGCCCGACAGCAGCTGGACCGATCCGCTGATGACGATTGGTGGCGGCAGGCCCGGTTCGTTCGGCTTGGCGCTGTCACATCCGGCGATCGTCAGTAGAGCGGCCAGCGCGGCCCCGCCGCGAGCAGCTGAGCGCATTCACGCATTTTGGCGCGTCGCTAGGCTGTCTGGCGCCAGGTCGGAGGCAACTGGCGACCGTCGCTGGACTGAATGCACGAGGCGAGGAGCGCCTCCATTCCCTCGAAGTCAACCGTTTTCGAGAGGTAGAAGCCCTGGCCCGCCTGGCAGCCCATGGCGTTGAGCGCGGCGAGCTGTTCCGGCCGCTCGACGCCCTCCGCGATCGTCATCAGGCCAAGGCTGTTCGCGATGCCGATGATGGCTCGAACGATGGCGCCGTCGGTCAGGCCCTGGCCGATACCGGCCACGAAGGACCGGTCCATCTTGAGGATGTCCACCGGGAAGTCGCGCAGGCGTCCTAGTGCCGAGTAGCCGGCGCCAAAGTTGTCCAGCGTGAGGCGAAATCCCTGCTCTCGAAGCTCCTGCAAGACCTGGGCAATCGGCTGGCCCTCGGCCATCAGCACGCTCTCGGTCAACTCGAGGATCAATGACTGCGGGTCGAGCCCAGCGGCGTCGACGGCCTCCATCACCTCCGAGACCAACTCGGGCCGCTGCAGCTGCCGCCCGTAGAGCTTGACGCTGATCCCCATCAGCGGCGTCGACGGATAGCGCACCTGCCAGCGGCGGACGTCGCGCGCCGCCTGTTGCAGTGCCCAGCGACCCAGCTCGACGATCATGCCGCTCCGCTCCGCGACAGCGATGAAGTCCGGGGCAGCGAGCAGACCGCGCTCGGGATGATTCCATCGCACGAGCGCCTCGGCGCTGTGAATCGCTCCCGATTCGAGCATCACGACGGGTTGGTAGTCGAGCACGAACTGCTTCTCGGCCAGGGCGCGAGGCATGTCGGCCTCGAGTTCCATGAGGTGAAGGGCCGCACCGGCAAGCGTTGCGTCGTACTCGACGTAGCGGGCTTTGCCTTTCGATTTCGCGATGTACATCGCGACGTCGGCGTTGCGGATCAATTCCTCCGCCGCCTCCTGACCCGACACCAGCCCGGCGATGCCGATGCTGGCGTGGACTGCGATCTTCTTTCCGCCGATTCCAAACGGGGCGACGAACTGCCGCGTGATCCGGTCCGCCACCCGTACCGCGATCTGCTCGTCTTCCATGTTCTTGAGGAGCACGGCGAACTCGTCGCCACCGAGTCGTGCCACGGTGTCCCCCGGCCGGAGCGTCGCGGCGATCCGAGCCCCGACCGCGGCCAGGAGTTTGTCGCCGGTATCGTGACCCAGGGTGTCATTGACTCCCTTGAAGTCGTCGAGGTCGAGGAAGAGCACGGCGATTCGACGCTCACCCTCATCATCAAGCGCATGGTCCAGGTGAATCCGGAACGCGGCTCGGTTCGGGAGATCGGTCAAAGGGTCGTGGAAGGCCTGGTGGGTAAGCTTCGCCTCCAGTGCCTTGCGCTCACCGACGTCGCGGGTATTGAGGACGAGACCGCAGACCGCCGGCAGTTCGAGCAGGTTGGTGATCGTGACTTCGGCTGAGCAGTAGGAGTCGTCTTTTCGACGAAGCCGGCATTCCAACGCGAGGGGCGGCCCCACGATGTTGATCGCCTCGTCGATCTTGCGAAGCACCAGGAGTTGGTCTTCGGCGTGAACGAGGTCTCCGAAGGGCGACCCGACGAGTTCGGTATCCGAGTAGCCGAGGATCCGCTCCACCGACGCGCTCTGGTAGCGGATCACCCCCTCACGACCAATCAGGGTGATGACATCGGAGGAGTTCTGAACCAGTGAACGGAAGTGCTCGCGGCCCTTGGTGAGCTCCGCCGCGTTGACTTCCAGCTTCCGGTTGAGCGCCAGGTTGTCGCTTAGCGTCAGGAATTGGCGGATCACGACCAGGGCAATGACGGCCAGCAGCGTCCAGAACACAATCGGGTCCAGCGCACCCGGCTGCACCTCCTCGATGGCCGCCACGACCGCGGCGGCCGCCACCGGCAAATACGGCAATAGAAGACCGAGCCGACCCGGCGGACCGTCTACCGCCGCACCGTCCGCCTCAGCACTGAGCGCCGGCATCGAGGCCGCGCGAAGCGCCGCGATCGCGATCAGTAAATAACCAGCCACCCAACCCGCATCGATGACATTGCCGGTGCCGTACCGGTTGGTGGCGGTCAGATAGGCGAAGCCACTGTCGGCCAGCAGGTTGGCGACCAGTCCCCCCGCAAGCAAATACAGCGGCAGGCGAGCGGCCTTGGGGGCACGAGCCGCGAGGATTACGACCATGGTGCCGATGACCACGTCGCCCGCGGGGTAGGCGAGCCCGATCAGGTCGGTGAGCGCGCTGCCCGTGCCGGCCCGATAGACGGCGCCGAGGACCGTCGACCAGCTGATGATCAGGAACGAGCCCGCGATCAGCAAGCCGTCCAGGATGGTGCGCGCCAGCGACACGGCTCTCGATGGGGCTGCCGGGAAGCACAGCACCGCAGCGATGGCGAATGGGACAGCCGTCAGATATCCGAGGTCGGCGAACGATGGGAACGGCACCTGCTGTCCTTTGACGAGCTCGAAGTACGACCAGGCGACCTCACCGGCGCCCCAGGCGAAGGCGGACGCGGCCATTAACGCCCAGGCGGTTCGGGTGCGGCCCTGATGGCGAATCGCGGTCAAGGCGCACGCTGCCGCCGCCAGGAACGCGATCAGGAACTCGCCGATGTCGTCGAACTTTTGGGTGGTTTTGACCCCGCCCCACGTGAACAGCAGCCAGGACGCGAAAAATAGGCTGAATGCGGCCCACCCAGCGAGCACGATCAAGAGGCGGCGGTTGTTTGCCATCTGTGCCGTTTCCGTCGGCTATAGAGGCAACCTTCCGCCAAGGCAATCCTGAAGGTCCTTGTGCGGTCGTTGATCGGACTGCGACACCCCCGTTTCGCCCCCTCCCTGCTTCGGAGGGAGGGGGCCAGGGCGGGCTACTTCCCCGCTTCGCCGAGAGTGACCTGGAGGTCCTTGAGCTCGCCCGCCCGAATCACTCGGACGGTCTGGGTGGCGCCGACTTTGGCCTTGCGCAGCCCGCTGTACAGGTCCTCGAGGCTGCTCGTCGTGGTGCCGTTGAGGGCAACCAGCGTATCGCCCTGCATCAGACCGGCCTTATCAGCCGGGCTCTGCGGCTCGACCGCGACGATCAGCAGGCCGCTATCTTGCTTTGCCTTCGCCTTCACCGTTTCGGGCAGCGGTACTTCCTGCGTCCCGATACCAAGGTAGGGGCGCCGGATCCGTCCATCGGCCTTGAGGCTGGCCACCACGCGTTCGGCCACGTCCATCGCGACCGCGCGTCCGTCGCCGCGCCCGAAGACCCAGCTATTCATGCCGACCACGCGCCCATCGACGTCGACCAGCGGACCACCGCTGAACCCGGGATACAGCGGTGC
>DATNMN010000055.1:0-5368 GCA_035602295.1 Candidatus Dormiibacterota bacterium
TCGGCAGCGGCCCAGGGTAGCGGCAACGGCTCGGCAGCCGGATCGCCAGCGGGCGCCAGCAATACCAGCGCCGCTCAGGGGAGTGGCAACGGCAGTACCAACGGCGCGGCGACGGTCACTGAGACCTCGACCTCGGCAGCGGCCCAGGGCAGCGGCAACGGCTCGGCGGCGGGCTCGGCGGCAGGGGCTAGCAACACCAGCGCGGCCCAGGGTAGCGGCAACGGCAGTACCAACGGCGCGGCCACGGTCACCGAGACCTCGACCTCGGCAGCGGCCCAGGGTAGCGGCAACGGCTCGGCAGCCGGATCGCCAGCGGGCGCCAGCAATACCAGCGCCGCTCAGGGGAGTGGCAACGGCAGTGCCAACGGCGCGGCGACGGTCACTGAGACCTCGACCTCGGCAGCGGCCCAGGGTAGCGGCAACGGCTCGGCAGCCGGATCGCCGGCGGGCGCCAGCAATACCAGCGCCGCCCAGGGGAGTGGCAACGGCAGTACCAACGGCGCGGCGACGGTCACCGAGACGTCGACCTCCGCAGCGGCCCAGGGTAGTGGCAACGGCAGCACCAACGGCGCGACCACCGTGAATGAGACGTCGACCTCCGCGGCGGCGCAGGGTAGCGGTACCAGCACCAACGGCGCGGCGACGGTCAACGAGACCTCGACCTCGGCGGTGGCGCAGGGTAGCGGCACCAGCACCAATGGCGCGGCGACGGTCACCGAGACAACCACATCCGTGGGCGGCGGTGCCGGCGCTACCGTTACCGAGACGTCGACGACAGCCGGCGTTGCCGGTGCAACCGTCACGGAAACGGCGACCGAGGCAGGCGGGGTGACGACTGGCGGTGGGGCTAGCGCGGCCGCACAGGCTGGGACGCTCGCCAACACGGGTCAAGCGGTGGTCCAGCAGGCGAGCAAAACGCCGCTCGCATCGGACGCCCTTGCCATCGGACTACTCGGCCTGGTCGCGGCGGTCTGGCTGAAGCGACGCGAACTCTTTGGTCGGTGGATGCGATAACAGAAAATGAAGGAAGCCGTCGGGCCAATCGCTGGCTCGGCGGCCTCTTTGCCTGAGTCACGAAGGATTCCGTAAGCTTTTTCTGCACCTAATGCCAGTCAGTTACGCCACCATCAAGGCGGTTTCCGAGCCCGACGCTATCGCCGAATTGCTGGCGTCGAGGGTCATTGGGCCGGCGCTCGCATCAGTGCAGGTCAAAAAGGTGCGGGCGATCGAGGGAAGACGGTTAGAAGCTCCCAGGATTCTCTGGAACGCGTACGCCGCCGAACTGGAGCTGCCCGGCGGCGTCGAGGCCCAACAGGTCTTTTGGACCAAGGCCTACTTTGCCGACGAGGATTGCCAGGCATATCGGCGCGGCGTCGATCGAATCTTTGCAAATCAGAACGGCAATCCGTTGGACCCCAAGGGGCACGCGCAGTTCTTCGAGGACCTCAATCTTTTTCTCTTCTTCTTCCCAACCGACCCCGCCTTCCGCTCCTTACCAATGCTTGTCGATGGTGAGGCGATGCGCTCGACCCTCGCCCCCCACTTCGCGCGGCTCCGACCCGGTGAGCAGCCTCGTTCGATCAAGGCCGTTCGCGTGAAATACCTCCCGGAGATTTCCTGCATCATCCGGTACGAGGCGGACTTTGGTGAGGAGGGCCCGGTCTCGATCTACGGGAAGGTGCAACACAGCCGTCGTGGCGCGCAAACCTACGAAGTCATGAAGGCGCTCTGGGATCTACCGGCTCGCGCCGAAGGGAAACTGATTGTCGCTGAGCCGTTGGCCTATTACCCGAAGCTGGACCTTTTGCTCCAGTCGGAGGTGCCCGGTGAGGGTATCAAGAGCGACCGGCATTCCGAGACCTTCATGGCGCAGTGCGAGGCGGCCGGCCGGACCATCGGCTACATCCATGAGTCGGGCATTGCGGTCGGTTCACCCCACACTGTGGACGTCGAGATCAATCGTTTGCTGAACCGAATGGAAGAGTTCAAGATGTCGTCGCCAAAGGTGTACCTCGCGCTCCGAGACTTGCTCAAACAGATCAACGCCAAAGCTGAACGAGTCCCGCCCGAAGCGGCCGTCGCATCTCACGGCGACTACAAGTACAACCAATTTCTTTTCGATGGCAACCAGTTCGCTCTGATCGACGTCGAGTATTTCGTTCAGGCCGAGCCGAGCTTCGATTTAGGCAAATACTGCGGACATCTCGCGCCGTCTGCACCAAAGCACTGGTCGGACACGGCTCAGGGCAATCTTGCCCGTCGGGTTTTCCTCGACGCCTACTGCGACATCCGTCCGAATTACAAGGGATCCCGGCTCCCTGTCTATGAGGCGCTTTCCCTCGCTACTCGAGCGCTGGTCGTGATGTGGTCGCAGACTCGGAACTGGGACTATACGGCCCAGACCCTCATCGCGCTTGCCTACGAGCGATTGAAGACGCCCTGGGGCGAGTGACTCGAGGCTGCGGCTTGCAGCGCGCTTGCTAGCATGAATTCGCGTCCTGCCCCCATCGTCTAGCGGCTAGGACACGGCCCTTTCAAGGCCGGAACGGCGGTTCGATTCCGCCTGGGGGTACCAAGTGCGGCGCGCCGATCTCCATTGAAGCAGTGCGATGGCGGCGGCAAGCGCGAGCAGGAGCCCGCGAAGCGGCCAGGCATCGCTCCGCGACGGATCCACCCTTTCCTGCAGGAGCAGTGTGACCTGGCGCGTCAACGGCGCGAAGCGAACGTCGAAATCCATCGTCGTTGAGGCGGCCGCGTCGACGACCCAGGAGCACAGACAGGTCGAGCCAGCCGCGTCGTCCAGCCGGAGGGTCGACACCACGGGTGTGCGGCCCCCCGATCCTGCCAGCTGCGCCCACCTTGACAACATGTTGTGTATAAGCTACAGTCAGTACTGCAATGCCAGTTGAACGTACTGAGCGGGTTACGAGTGGCCAGGGGGCGGTGCACAACCGGCTGTCTGTCTTGCGGGCGGAGCGGGACTGGTCGCGGCAACGGCTGGCCGATGCGCTCGGCCTGCACCACCAGACGGTCGGCTACCTCGAAAGGGGCGATTACAACCCGAGCCTCGAGTTGGCCCTGCGGATCGCCGGGCTGTTCGCGCTACCCGTGGAGGCAATTTTTTCGCTTCGTCCGTTCAAGCCATTGAGCGAGGAAGTCTACGGGCGCACCGCGCAGGAGGAGAGATAAGCAATGACGGCGAGCCAGTCGGTCGACCAGCCAGGGGCGACTTGGAAGCGGATGGAAACCCGAGCGTGGCGGCGAAGGCTGATCGTTGCGATGTACGCCGGCTACGCGGCGCTCCTAGCAGAAGTCCTCGTGCACGAGCACGTCGGTCGCCCGTGGCCGGCAGGCCTACGGATACCAGCAGACTTGCTTTTCGGGTTGACAGTGCTTGTGATCACGTTCAGCTGGGCATGGGTGCTGAGCGCGGCGGTCCGCTACGGCTTTGGGCCGGCGCGGCGCCGAGACATGAGCGTCGCCCGGATGCGTGAGCTGAAGGCGCAGGGATACTCGGCCAAAGAGGTGAGGGCTAGGATGGTGAGTCCGCCGGACGAGAGGCAACAGGCGGTCCGTCATCGCGCACAGGCCATCGCCTTTCCGATTTCAGCCGTCATTGTGATCGGCGGGGCGACCTACGCCGTGCTGGCCATCGAAGTCCTACCGGGCCTCTGGCTGCCCCATACGCAAGCGGAAATCTGGGCGATCCTCACCGCGCTGATCCTGATGTACACAACACTTCCCCCGGCTATTCTTGCCTGGACCGAACCCGACGCAGCCGCAGATCACTAACCGACTCCGGCTTACCTGGCGATCGATCCGTTTAGGTTTTCGCTAAAGGTGGTAGAATTCCACGCGACCCCCAAATTCGGGGTCACCCGCTCTCGGTTCTCCTCCCCGTCACAGTACGGTGTCCTGTAGACCGCGGTCATCAAAAAGAAAGGTAGAGGGGACCGAGGAGTACCCTCTTGACCACGACGTTTGCTGACCTGGGCGTAAATGCCCGCCTACTGACCGCACTTTCCCGCAACTCGATCGATAGCCCCGTCCCCGTTCAGGTAGAGGCCATCCCCCCGATGCTGGCCGCCCGTGATGTCGTCATCCAGGCGCCGACCGGTTCAGGCAAGACCCTCGCCTTCATGCTGCCGCTCGTCGAGCGGCTGATCGCGGTTGGCGGACCCGGGCCTCGCGCCCTGGTCGTCACCCCGACCCGCGAACTCGCCATCCAGGTGGACCGCGTCTTCCAGTCGCTCAAAACCGGCCTCAAGTCAGCGCTGGTCTACGGTGGCGTCGGTTATGGCACCCAGGAGCTGGCGCTGCGCCAGGGTGTTGACGTCGTCGTCGGAACCCCCGGCCGCATCCTCGACATGGTCTCGCGGCGCCGCCTGGCCCTGAGCCGGGTGCAACTGCTCGTCCTCGACGAAGGCGACGAGATGCTCGATGCCGGCTTCGCACCGGACGTCGAGCGCATCATCGAGATGACCTACCAACCACAGATCGTCCTGGCCTCGGCCACCATGCCCGAGTGGGTCAGCCGGATGATCACTCGTCATCTGGACGACCCCGTCCGGGTCGTCGTCGCAAGCGACGCGGAGGAGACCCTCGAACACGGCCTGCTGCGCGTGAGCCGGCCCGAGAAGCTCCGAACCCTGAGCCGCTTGCTGCGCAACCACAAGGGCTCCGCGATCGTCTTCGGCCGCACCAAGCACGGCGTGCGCAAGCTCAGCCGGGATCTGCGCAACCTCGGCCACGACAGTGCCGACCTGCAGGGCAATCTTTCGCAGAATGTCCGCGATCGCACCATGGACGCCTTTCGTGGGCTGCGGACCAACGTCCTGGTGGCGACCAACGTCGCCGCCCGCGGCCTGGACATCAGCCACGTCGATCTGGTGATCAACTACGACCTGCCGGACTCGCCGCAATGGTTGACCCACCGGGTTGGACGTACAGCCAGGATGGGCGTCAAAGGACGAGCGCTTACCTTTCTAACACCGGAGGACGAGCCCGCCTGGCGGCAGCTTCGCCGTCAAGGCGCCCCGGCCCTCCAGGAGCTCGACGTCGCGCATCTGCTGGCAGAGGGCGACTGGCGCTACATCGCCGCCTCCCTCGTGGAGCCGGCGCCTGTGGCCGCTCGCGGACCGCGACCGGCGCGTGCGGGCCAGCAGACCTGGCACGGCCGTCCTCGGCGTCGCCCTCGGGGGCCATACCGATCCGACCAGCGGCAAGCCACGGCCGGCGGCTAGTCTATTACCAGGGGGCGACACTAGAACGGGGTGAGCTGATTGGCTAAAAGCTCGGTGACCGAAATCCGAACGACCCAGGGATTCGACTTCATCCGCGAGCTTGGCCAGCAGTTACGCGTCGACAG
>DATNMN010000056.1:0-10159 GCA_035602295.1 Candidatus Dormiibacterota bacterium
ACGGGTAACGAGGAACAGCCACGTAACAAACGGAACCCAGGGGTCAAAGCCGTTGTACATTCACTGGTGGCGCCGCAGGTCATGCGCAAGGCACTCGTGCTCGCCGGAGTCGTCGTCGGCCTGGTCGCGTGTGGCCAGGCGCTCTCGCCGCGTCCGTACGCAACGCCGCGGCCGGCGCCGTTCCACCCGCCCGCGGCATGGGGCCTCTTCGTACTCGGGGGCCAATCCTTCGAGGTTCCGTGGCAACTCATGCGCCTGGACTCGGGAAGCCTGCGGGATCTTCAGCTGGCTCAACATGGGCAGGGGCTCGCGGTCGTGTCGGCCGACGGGTCGACCCTGGTTGAGATCGATTACCACGGTGACGGGACGGCGTCGGCTCGGGTGGTCGATGCCCGTAGCGGAACCGTGCGCGCCTCGTTTTCGCTGCCGTTCGCGGCCAACCCGATACTCACGGCGGACGGTTCGAAGTTGCGGGTCATCGCCAGCGACGGGCTGTCGTGGCGCGTGTTCGATACCCGTGATGGACACCAGACCGCAACGCTCGACACCAGCGCCGACCCATGCTGCGGCCTGTTTGGCGCGTGGATCGATCCGAGCGGTCGGTTCCTCTATCGCGTGCTCACTCCGGGTTCCGGCATGGATGCCACCGGGCCAATTACGCCGGTGCTGGTCCGGTATGACATGCAACTGGGACGCGAAACCGGGCGGGTCAAACTCGCCGGCGTCGAGGCCGGCGTCTGGCAGAGTGGGCGCACCATCGGCTCCGAGCCAGTGCTGGCGACGCTCGCCCCTGGGATGGCGCTCAGTCCCGACGGTTCGACGGTGGCGGTTGTCTACTCGGACGGCAGCCAGCTGCTAACGGTCGACACCGCCCGTATGAAGATCGCCGCGTCCCGCCGGCTCCTCGCGGCGCCGACGCCCACGAGCTGGTTCCACCCAGGGCCAATCGACGCGTATGCGAAGTACGCCGAGGGGGTGCAGTGGGACCTGATCTATTCGCCCGATGGTCGACATCTGATCGCCTGGGCGCGCCAGGACAGCGTCGACAGCACGGGGAACTTCTCGGCCCGCGGATTGGGGCTGCGGGCGATCGATATCGAGCGTGCCGTAATCGTGGCGGAGACCCATGACCTCGGGTTAGGACAACCCTTTTACGCGCCGGACGGGAGCGCGATTTATACCGAGTCCTTCGTGGACCAGACCCACATGAGTCTCCTGCGCCTCGACCCTTCGACGCTCGCGGTAGCGGCGCGTCGTGACTTCACGGGGCCGCGTCAGGTCCTCCTGCTGGCGCTCCCGTGATTCATCGGCGGGGTTCTAGTTCAAATACCCCACCGGTTCGCCGCTATCAGCAATAAAGGGGCCGTGCCCGGATTTGTCCAGCACATATAGGCCGGCTGGGCCGCCCGCCGCGCCAGGTCTCCGCCAGAGCACGAGGGAGCCGTCGGGCAACCAGGACTGCCAGCCCATCGCAGGGTCAACCCCTTCTGGTCCGAATCGCGAAATGGAACCATCAGTCGTGACCAGGTCGGTCCCGTATTGCTCGGGCTGGTGGGTGGGATCCATGGCATTGCCGACTCCGGTGGCGCCGGCCACGGTGCAGGTTGCTTCGGTTGGTGCGCAGAACGCCTCGCCGACGTTGTTGAATCGCGGCGTCGCCAGCGGAATGTTGGTCGTTTTCCCGCCGGATGAGACGAGCCGGACGTAGGCCCCGCCGGGAAAGCAGATGACGGTACCGTCGGCGGCCATGTCGCCGAAGGTGCAGCCGAAGGTCGCAGGCAGCGCCGTGATATGCCCGGTCACGGGGTCCATCTGGTGCACGGATCCCTCGACCAGCAACCATTCGTTAGTTCGGCCGAACGGGAAATAGCCGCCGTGCCCACCGGCCGGGCCGTATTGAACAAAGGCTCCCTGAAGGGTCCACGAGATGGGTCCCAGCACCGTTCCCGACCGAGTCAGTTCTTCGACGATACGAGCGGTCAGCCCGTTACCCCCGAGGTGGACGGCGCTTTGTGTCGGGCTCGATGTCTCGTCCGACGTGCTCCAAATCCACCTGGTTCCATCCGGATTTGCCGCGAACCACCGGACCGTGGCGCCCAGGCTACCCAGATCTTCGATCGCCCCGTCGCGTCGAATCGCTTTCAGGTTGCCGCTGGCGCGCTGGATAAAGACCCGCGAGCCGGCGGCCGCCAGTACTCGGGTGTCTGGGTCGAGAGCGAAGTGTGCGACGCGGGTGCCGGTCGGGTTATAGAGAGTCAGTAATCCCGGCTGAGCCTGCGGCGTCACGGCCGTGGCTATCAGGACTTGTCGGGGTCCACCGGCCGCGGTTGCCGATGCGCGGGGTGCCGCCGAAACGTGCGATGACGTTTGTCCGCACGCAGCCGTCAGACCGGTGAGGAGGGTTAGGGCGGCGAACTTTCTCACGCCATTACGGCGATGGCGTCGGCAGCGGAACCGCACCGCCGAAGCAGTGGGCGAGCGCCACCTCGGCGGGCTTACCGGCAACCATGAATCCACGGTCGACCGCCGGCTTGGCGGGCGGGTCCAGCGTGTACATCCACCAGTAGACGCCGCCAAAAGGGGGGACGACGGCCTGGCAGGCGGCGTCGTAATAGAGCTGCTGCGCAGACAGGTCCACCGGTAGACCGTTGTCCCACAGCCACGGTTGCTGAAAAGAGCCGGACAGCGAGGTCGTCCCCAACTCCGTGAGAACGAGTGGCTTGCCGAACGATTGGCTCATCCGCTTGAGCCGAGTGACCCACTGTTGCCAGGCCGCAACCAGATCGCCAACCGACGCGCTGGCGGGCGCCTTGAGCGGAAAGTACGCGTCCACACTGATGAAGTCGAGCGACTTGCCAAACGACGGGAAACTCTTCGCCCAGTTGGAGGAGTAGGTCACCTGGCCGTGGAATTCGGCGCGAGCCGCCTTGATGAGTCCCTGCCAGAAGGTGCCGTCGCGTTCCATCGAGTCGAGTTCCGACCCGATGTCGAGGATGGTCACGTGGTCCTGTTCAGCGAGCCGAGCATATTTCGTCACCAGCGCGGCGTAGGTCGATTTCCACTGCGCGGCGTCCTGCGGTTGAATCGTTCCGCGCCAGTGGGTGCCATCTTGGGGGACCACGATGTCCAGCAGCGGCCGGAGCATCACGCTGAAGCCGCGGCGCCGCGCCTGACTGGCAAAGACGGCGATGGCGGCATCGTTGGGGGTCTTGACCGGATCGGCGTAGACCTCGCTGGCGACCCAGCCCTGCTGAAACACCGGGATGACCAGCGAGACACTGTTGACGCCGAGGGTGGCAAGGCGGTTGAGCAGCGCCTGCGTTTTGTCGGCGAAGTACGGGTCGTTGCCGTAGATCACGACGGAAACGCCCGCCTGGAAGTCCTGCGCCGCGCCTCGCGGATGCATGACCGCGACGGTTGGTGGGGGAGTGGGAGTGGTCCGGACGGCGACCGCGCGTACTTCTGCTGTTCTCACCGTTCGAAGGTCCCAGACACCGATGACCACGGTGATGGCGACGAGCAGCAACGGCACGACGAGCGCGCTCGCCTTCCTCACCGCAAAGAGTCTACTGAGTGGTCCTGATCAGCTGTAGCAGGCCGTGATTTCCTGCTCAGCTGGTTTGCCCACCGGCTGATAGCCGGGATCGCTTGCCGGCGTCACCTTATCGAACCAGTTCGTGTAATAGACCCACCAGTACATGCCACCGACCAACGGCTTCAACGCCTGGCAGGAGGCCGCGTAGTAGCGACGCTGCGCTTCGAGGCTGACGCCACCGCCGTGGTGCCAGTCGTACGGCGATCGATAGGAATCAGGCTCAGAAGTGGTGCCCAGTTCGGTGAGGACGAGTGGCTTACCCAGCGACCCGTGGATCTGGCTCAGCGACGGCGTCCACTGCTGCCAGGCGCTGACCAGCTGCGCCACCGACGCGGCATGCGGCGCCGACAACGGAAAGAACGCATCGACGCTGGCAAAGTCCAGGGCGCTGCCAAATGCGGGGTAGGGGCCGCCCCAGTTGCTCGAATAGGTCAGCTGTCCGGTGTACACCTGCCTGGTTGCCGCGATCAGGTCAAGCCATGCCGAGGTGCTGTTTTCTAACGAGCTCAGCTCGGTGGCGATATCGAGCGCCTCCGCACCTTCGGACTGGGCAACGCCCGCATAGCTGAGGAGGAGCGCCTTGTACGACGCAAACCATGCGTCCCGGTTCGTCGGTTGCAGCTGCCCACGCCAGTGGCCCGCCTTCATCAACGGCGTGTCATCGATCAGCGGCCGCAACAAGACGGCGAGATCGCGGGAGTGGGCCGCTGTGATGAAGCCCCGAATGAATGCGTCGCTGGGCGTCTTGGCCGCATCCCGATGGACGTCGGTTGAGGTCCAGCTGGTCTGATAGAGCGGAAACACGAGCGCCACGCTATTTACCTTGACAGCGACCAGGTGATCCAACAAACGCTCGGCGTTCGAAGCCAGTCCCGCGTCATTGCCGTCCGCATAGACAATGACACCGCCCTGGAAGCTCGGCAGCGTGCGGGGAGCCCGCGTACCGACCACGACCTTTGCCGTCGGGGAGACGTGCGCGAGTGGGGAGGCCGCAACCGGCTTGCTGGCGGTCGAACCACACGCGCTCAGCAGGCTGACGACCGGCAGCATTAGGGCGGCGGCCATTGCCGATCGTCCCTTGACCAGGCTCGGGGTACCAATGCGCAACGCAGCGGCCAGCATAGCGGAAGGCACCCTTTGGCGCAACGACCCTGAGTTCCACTTTTTAGTAGCCTGTCAACGGGGTGAATGAGGCCGGGTTGACCTCGGCCCGGGTGGCTCCGGCTGAGGGGGAGGCGATCGTCACGCCGTCAAGGCCTCTGGAGGAGGTTGCGCGCGCGGACGCCCGGCCGCAATTCAGACAAGGGCTGCCTTCACCGGTCCAGGTTGGCCTGGCGCTTGGCGCCACTGGCATCGCGTTCGCTACCTCCCTCGCCAGCCTGTCGGCGGGCCTACCCCAGCGTGTGACACTGGGGGCGCTCGGCCTCGTCCCGCTCATCTCGCTGCTGCTGGCCGTAGGGATCGCCCTCCGGAGGCGCCGACCTGAGCCGGACATTCATGATCGATATCTCGACTACATCCTGGGGCTGGCGCTGCTCGGGACGGCGATGGCCGCCATGTGGTTCCTGCCAAGGTCGATGTCCATCTTTTTCTGGTCCTGGCGGCTCGACATGGTCTGGCTGCCGCTCTTTGCCGCGGGCGCCGTCACGCTCGTCTGCGGAGCGCGGGCCGCGTGGCGCTACCGCGTTCCCATCGTGTTTCTGTTCCTGGCCTGGCCGCTGCCCTACGTGGCGGCTCACATCTCGCGCGGCCTCGGCACTGCCTCGATCGCCGCCATCGGCCTGGCTGTGCTGGCGGTCGTCGTCCTACCCCGACGGCGACGGATCATCGCCCGCCACACATTCCCTCGGGGGGACTCGTCGCGCGGCCGGGCCGGCGGTGGACTTATCGCCGTTGGACTGGTCTGCGCCGCGGCCATCCTGACCACCGTGGCCGACCGACAGCTGCAGACCGCCGCGCCACTGCTCGAGGCCGACGGCCAGCCGAAGCTCGCCGCCCTCTCGAGACCGGCGACCACCATCGACGGGCTGCTGCGGACTACGGCAAGCGACACGCCCACCACCCTGCCCAACTGGGGATCGCGAGCCAATCACGAGAGCTATCGCTACGGCGGCGTCGTGGTCGACGTGCTGGCCCCAGGCGATGGACGTGAGCTCGCCCTTTCCCCCACTGCGCTGGCTACCCTCCAGGGGTACCGGCTCGAGGCGTCGCGGGCGGACGATCTCGGTGCCGGCGTGGGTGGCCACGTCGAGCGCTACCTGGCGCCCGGAGGGAGGATGTCGCTGCTCGTCGTCTGGTGGGACTGGCCGGTCCGGTCTGCGGCCGGCGCGCAGCGCGAGCGGATCATCGTCGAGCGGCTCGTGCCGCTCGACCTGAAGGCAGCCCGTGGCGACGACCTCTTGCACTTCGCGCGTCAGTTGGTGGCGTCCATGGTCGCGGAGGCCTCGACGGCGCCATGAGTCAGCTCGACCCAAGCCTCGACGTGGTGCGCGCCAATTGGCCGGAGCTGTCGGCCCATCGGATTCTCAGCCGCCCGCAGGTCATCGTGCTCGCGGTGCTGGCCGTGGCGGTCATCGCGTCCGCATTACTGCGGCCGACCGCGTTGCTGATCACCCTGCTGGCCCTCACGACGGCGCTCTACCTGGCGACCCTCCTCTACCGGGTTGTGCTGCTGCGAGTCGCGCTTCGCCACCCGGCCGAAGTGCGGATCACCGACGCGGAGGCGCGCGCGATCCCAGATGCAGAGCTCCCCGTCTACACCATCCTCGTCCCGGCATACCGCGAGGCCCACGTCATCGCCCGCACCATCGCCGCCCTCGAGCGGCTCGACTATCCCCTCGATCGGCTGGATGTCAAGCTGCTGCTCGAGGCGGACGACCGCGATACGATCGCAGCGGCCCGCGCCGTCGCGAGCCCGCTCGCGACCGAGATCGTCCTCGTCCGACCCGGCAGTCCGCGCACCAAGCCGAAGGCCTGCAATGTCGGGCTGCTGCGCGCCAAGGGCGAGCTGGTCACGATCTACGACGCCGAGGACCGCCCCGAGCCATTGCAGCTGCGGCGGGTGGTCGCCGCCTTCCGCCGATTGCCGCCGCTCGTGGCCTGCCTGCAGGCCAAGCTCTCGTACCACAACATCGGCCAGAACCTGCTGACCCGATGGTTCACCGCGGAGTACGAGACCTGGTTTTCGATGATGCTGCCAGCGCTGGCACGCATCGGGGGGCCGATCCCACTGGGTGGCACATCGATGCACATGCCACGCACGATCCTGGAGGCGGTCGGCGCCTGGGATCCACACAACGTGACCGAGGACGCCGACCTGGGGGTCCGGCTACAGCGCCTCGGTTACCAGGTGGCGGTGCTCGATTCGACCACGCTGGAAGAGGCGAATAGCGACGTCGTCAACTGGGTGCGACAACGGTCCCGCTGGTACAAGGGCTACCTGCAAACCTGGCTGGTGCACATGCGGCAGCCGCTCCGCCTCTGGCGGGAGGTGGGCTGGCGGGCTTTTGTGGGCATCAACCTGTTGCTGGGCGCCATCCCACTGGTGGCGGTGCTGAATCCGGTCTTCTGGTTCCTGACGGCGTTGTGGTTTCTCGTTCAGCCGCACGCGTTGACGGTCCTGCTTCCGGCGCCCATCTACTATCCGGCGCTGGTTTCGATGCTCGCCGGCAACTTCATCGCCCTCTACATCGGCCTGGTCGCGATCCAGGTCCGGCGCCGGCCCGACCTGCTGGCAGCAGTCATCCTTTCGCCGCTGTACTGGGCGCTGATGTCGATCGCCGCCATTCGGGCGCTGGTCCAGCTCGTGGTAGCGCCGTCGTTCTGGGAGAAAAGCGTCCATGGGCTCGACCCGACGCCTGCCGTCGACCTGGTCAGGGATCATGCTGGTCGCTGAACGGCTCGTCCTGCGGGCGCCGGCGCGTGCCCGTCCGCGCCTCAGCCTCCCCCCGGAGGGAGTGGTCATCTTTGGACTCGCGGGCGCCGGCTACCTCGCCGCCGCCACCCTGCTGGCCTTTCGGTTTCACGTCGTCTCGACGCAAGCCCTTGGGATCGTCGCCAACGCGTCCTACGTGGTATTCAGCCGCGATCCTCACGTCGCCGCCATCGGCTTCGTGGGCAGCCCGCTTCCCTCGATCTTGATCCTCCCGCTCCTGCCCCTGCGGGCGGTCTGGCCCGCGTTGAGCGACGTGGGCTTCGCGGCGTGCATCGTCTCGGCTCTCTTCATGGCCGGCGCGGTCTATCAGCTTTATCAATTGTTCCGCGAGGGCGGCGTCTCGAGGGTCCCGCGGCTTGGCTTGACGATCGTGTTCGCTCTCCACCCGCTGATCCTCTATGCGGCAGCCACGGGCGTGGCCGAAGCGGGGTACGTATTCTTCTTGCTGCTCGCGGCGCGTCACCTCGCGCGCTGGCTGCAGGACAGGAGCACGATGGGCGCGATAATCGCCGGCTTTGCCCTGGCGGGCGCCTACCTGACGCGTTACGACGCGGTCCTTTGCGGCATCACGGTGACTGCGGTCGTGGGCGTGGTGTCGTTCAGCCGCGCCCGGGACCGGCGAGTCGCGACCGCCGTGTGCGACGCGCTGATCGTTGGTCTGCCGCTGGCTGCCACCGTTGTTCTCTGGGCCGCTGCCGCCTGGCTGGTCACCGGCAACGCGTTGCCGCAGCTCCTCTCGACCTACGGTTACCTGGCGCAGCTCGACGCCTTGCGCAGCCACGGGATCCCGGCCGCCTTCGCGATCACGAGTCCGCGGCGCACCCTGATCCAGTTGCTCGCGCTCGAACCGGCCCTTCCCGCGGCCGGGATGCTGCTGATCATTGGCTGGTTCAGCGGCCGCGCCCGCGCCTCGCTCGCCGCCATCGGCCTGCTGGGGCCGCTTACCGTCGCCATCGTCGGTGCCAGCCTCCTCAGCGTGACCTTCCCCTGGCTGCGGCAGCTCATCGTCGTGGTTCCACTCGTGACCCTGCTGATTGGCCTTGGCCTCGCCGCCGGGCGTCGGTCATGGCTGGGGCCGCTGGCCGCCTGCCTGATGTTGCTCGCGGCTGTGCCGACAACGGCGGCGGCGATGCTGATTGCCCAAACCGGCCAGGAGGAGATGCCGGTCGTGCGGACGATCATTGGGCGTCCCGCGCCGGGGACGAGCGTGTCGACTGCCATCGCCACCGACGTCGCGAGGTATCTCGATGGTCGATCTCTCGCCGAGGGTAGCGTGCTGGTGGACAGCTTCACCGGCTTTCCGGTGATCCTCGCGTCCCGGACGCCGCGCCAGTTCATCATCACCAGCGATCGCGACTTTGCGCTCGCGGTAGCCAATCCGTCTGCCTTTGGGGTGCGTTACCTGCTCGTGCCCGCACCGGCCGATGGGAATTCGCTGGGATCGCTGGACGCCCTGAACCGTGCCTTCCCGGGGTTATGGCCGTCCGGCGCCGCTTCGGGTGCCCTCGAGCAGGAGTTCGCCGGCCCCGATAAGAAGGTGGAATGGCGGCTGTATCGCGTCTCGGCTATCGCCCCGCCGCCGGCGCCGGCATCATAAGAACGCGGCCAGGACCTGGAGGGTCGGGTCTCCGGGTTGCACCTCGTACCCCGAATAGGCCTGCTGGTCGGCATTTGCCCAGTCCCAGACCAGTGCGCCAGCGACACCAGCCGCGAACTCCGCCGACAGCTTGGCGCGGATCGCCGCGGCACGGTTGACCGGGGAGCCTGCGTCCTGTACCTTCACTCCGATCTCGCCAACGAAGAGCGGCTTGCCGAGCGCGCGACACTGGCTGATCCGCAGCTGCAGCTGTGGGGCGAGGGCGCTCGAAGGGCCGCTGTAATCGTGAATCTCGCAGAGGTCGATGCCCGGGACGCTGTGCACGTCCTGGTAGGCGGCCCCGACGAGCCCGCAATCGTGCAGGCCCCAGCTCCCCAGGCTGAGCAGATGGTTCGGGTCGATGCTTTTGACCATCCCCGCCATGTCCTGGGCAAAGTGCTTCAGTGTCCGCGAGGCACTCGGACTGCAGCGGCCGGATGGACTCGCGAGGTCTGCTTCATTGACCAGCTGCCACGCCAGGATGGTGGGATCGTTGCGGTAACGGGCCACGACTTCCGCAACCCAGGCGCGATAGGTGTCGGCCATGCCGGCGTCACGGAGGCTGGCGTATCCGGAGCCATACCAGGTTTCGGTCCTTTGGACGGGCGCTGGCCCCTCGCAATCGCTGAGGTCGTTGCCCAGCGTCGCGATCACGCGTTCGTCATGCATCCGCGCGACCGCGAGCGTGGCATCGAAGCTGCTCCAGTCACGCTGGCCGTTGCGCGTGGCGAGCGATTGGAAGAACCAGGCCCGGAAGACGTTCTGTGCCGGCCCAATGGCCGACAGGGTCTGATCGAGCGACGCCGTCGTACCCAGCTCGTACCAGCAGTTGCCCTGGTTGTTGGCGTTATAGATGTTGAGGCCGGCGAAGTGATAGGGACGCCCGTTGAGCATGAGCGTGGCGCCCGAACGGGTGATGAAGTCCGGCATGCTGGCTGAATAGAGCATGGGCTCGGATCGCGAGTAGAGGATGGGGGGAGCCGCGTTCTTGGCT
>DATNMN010000057.1:0-6764 GCA_035602295.1 Candidatus Dormiibacterota bacterium
CAACAAAGTCGGGAGGGTGTCCACCTCAGGCCTTTTCACCGAGTACCCGGTCCCCACCCCCGGCAGCGTGCCGAATGACATCGCGGTCGACCGAGATGGAAACGCCTGGTTCATCGAAGCCGACGCGAACAAGGTGGCCAGAATCACCACGTCGGGCATGATCACCGAGTTCCCGCTCCCGGCGGCCCAAAGCTATCCGACCGGAGTTGTAGCCGGGCCAGATGGAAACGTCTGGGTGACCGAACGACTGGTCAACAAGATTGCCAAGATCGTGGTGAGAGAGCCTTCGTCAAACCAGGCAGCAATAACCGTAGCCGCCGTTGTTCTGGGTGCGGCCATTGCCTTGACCGCAGTGCTCGTCCTCGATCGCAAACGACGTCGCAATACCCCATCGGGCCGCGGGGTAGCTCGACGCGGATAGCGTTACCCCATCGGGCAAACACGACCGTCGGACGACTTTCCTGCGCGATCGGTGCCGCAATCAGCTTGGCGAGATTGTGACGATCACGTTTCCCTTCTTGTGACCCAGGTCGACGTAGCGGTGCGCCTCGACAATCTCATCCAGCGTGTAGCGGCGGTCGATCACCGGCCGAAGCGCGCGGCTCTCGGCGAGTTCCTTCAGCACCAACAGGTCTGACTTCTTGGTCCTCGGGAACGCATCATCGACGGACATCGACACTCCGCCCGATGCGAGTGCCGCGCCGGCGTTGAGCATCGCCTTCGCGCTTTTCCGTTTGCCAACGGCGTCGAAGATGAGGTCGTAGCGCCTGCCGCCCTGTGTGAAGTCGTCCTTCGTGTAGTCGATCACCGTGGTCGCACCCAGCGACCGAACAAGCTCGAGGTTCGCGGTGCTGCAGACGCCGGTCACCTCGGCGCCGAGATGCCTGGCCAGCTGAACCGCGGACGTGCCGATCGCCCCCGAGGCTCCATAGACCAGCAGCCGCTGGCCCTTCCGAACCTTCAGTCGACGCACGAAGAACGAGGCGATCAGGCCGCCGTAGGGCAGGGCGGCGGATTCCTCGTACGTGAGGTTGGCAGGTCGAAGGGCGAGCGCCGCACTCGCCGACCAGCACACCTTCTCTGCGTACGTACCGGCGCGGAAACCGTCCATTCCGAAGACCTGGTCACCTGGCTTGAAGGAAGTAACCTCGCGGCCGACCGACTCGATCTCGCCGGCCGCGATCATGCCGATAATCCCCCTCCGCGGCGCCCTGATGCCGAACGCCACTCGCAAGAGGGGCCGGTAGACGCCGCGCAGCTTGAGGCCTCTCACGATGCAGTCGCTGGCCGTGACCGCGGTCGCGACAAGCCGGATGCAAACTTCCTTGTCCCGGGGACGCGGGTCGGGCACAGTCCTGATCTGGAGCACCTCGGGCGGCCCGTACGCCGTGCAAACGGCGGCTTTCATCTCGACTCCCCAGCCTGTACGAAAGTGCGCCTGGCAGGAATCGAACCTGCTGCCTTTCGGTCCGGAGCCGAACGCTCTGTCCGGTGAGCTACAGGCGCGATGGGACTCACCCAGTCTAAACTGCGGCCCCCGTGACTCGACTTGCGACGTGGCTCGTGGTTTCTGTGCTGTTGATCGCCTGCGAGAACCAGACGCACCCCGTTTTCAGCCCCGCGCCGACCCCGACGCCACACACCGCACCAACCGCGGCCATCATTCAGTCGAACGACGCCCCGCCGACCCTTGCGGTGTGCCTGGGCTCTGGTCCGATCGACGTCTACATCGCAACGCTGGGGGCTTCCGGCACCCCGCTGGCTGACAGGGCATCGAGCCAGTGGGCGCTGCTCACCAACGAAGGCGCCCGCGCGGGCGCGATTTCGATCTTTGCCTCCAGCCCAACCGCCTGCAAGGCCGAGCTCGGCTCGACGACCAACACGAAATCGATCGCCAGCTTAGTGGCGCAATTCGGTGACGAGGGCGAGGCCGACCGCGCCTGGCAGTCCGGCGTGTTCGGTTTTGCGCCGCCGCCTGCCGGCGTGCTCGTGCCTGGCCTGACGCGAGGGGCGAGCACAGGCCTCGGCCTCAGCTCGTTTACCTATGACCGGCCCTCGATACGATTGGCCAGCTGGCATCGCTCGGTATTCGTGGCGCTCGTCGTGGCCAGCAACCTCGACGTGACAACGTTCAAGGCGGCGACGGCCGCGATTGACCCTCGCCTAAACTGAGTTCTTCCTGCGCCTGTAGCTCACCGGATAGAGCGCTTGCCTGCGGAGCAAGAGGCAGCAAGTTCGATTCTTGCCAGGCGCACCATGGACGCCCGAGCTCGAGCTTCCTGAGCTCCGCTGACGCGCTTACTCTCGGTTCGCGCTGATGCTTGTCAAGCATCGCCCCATGCTGTTAAGTGATTCCCTTGACATTCGGTTCAAGAGGTCGATAATCGATCAAGCAGGGAGCCGCCCTCCACCTCTCGAGCCTCCGTAGGCGCCCGATTTCCTCCTGGCTCTCTTCCGACAACGACGACGTGTGAAGCCCTGCGCTGTTTGGAGGATCGATCAAATGCAGACGAAACTCGAAAAGGCCCGAGCAATCAAGACCCCGAAACTCGAAAAGGCCCTATTGGTGCCCAGCAACTTCAAGTTCGGGCAGGTGTCCAGCTTTACGCAGCGCAAGAAAGGCCCGACTCCACCCTCCCCAAGCCTGGGGCCGCTGGCCGCCTTCACGGGTACGTTTACGGGCACCGGCTTCAACACAATCTTTCGACCTGACAGCGCCTCCACTCCGACGCCGCTGCCGATTCCCGTCCTGGGGAGTGACAACATCCTCGAGCTGAACCTGACCCAGGAAACGCTGTCGTTTTCGAAGCCGCTCGGCTCCGTCCCCAACCGCGGCAGCTTTGCGCAGGCTGACGCATTTCTGAACGGCGTGCCTTACCTACAGGCCATCAGCGACGTCACAGTCCCGAGTCAGCCGACGGGCATTCACTTCGAGCCGGGGATGTGGGTGATCGTGCCGCCCACCACCATCCCTGCTGAAGGGCAGACAGTGGTGCGCATGGCATCGATCCCACACGGCACGACGGTGCTGGCCCAGGGAACGGCCACGACCATTGCCGGAAAGCCGACGATCCCGCCTGTGGACATCAGCCCCTTCTCCATTGGTTTGGTGCCGCCACCTCCGCCGCCCCCAGGCCGGTTGCGCTTCCCCAGTCAAACTGCCGCCAGCAACGGCACGGCGCGGATTCCGCAGGACCTGACCGCCTTCATCGCGGCCGGCACGATCACGCAGGCCATCCTCGATGATCCCAACAAAATCCTGCGCGACCACATCGCGTCGCAGAACATCATCTCGACCACGATCCTCGACATCTCCACCCAGCAGCCGGCGCCGATATTTGGAGGCGGCACGCCGAACATCGCGTTCCTTCAGGGCGCCGCCCCTGCCCCGCCGCCCCCCGCCCCGAACGCTGAGACCGTGCTGATGACGGCGACGTTCTGGATCGAGACAGTCGAGATCGTCATCATCGTGCCGCCCTTCGAGGTCGGCGACGCTCCACTGATCCTGTCAGGCGATCCCGGTCATCCCGGGCTGCCCATTCCACAATTCCTGGTGCACCCGCCAATCCCGATCCCGCGGCCGCACCCAATCAGAGTTCACATGACCCAGATTCAGTACTCGCAGACCGTCTTTTTGAACTTCGCCCCCCTAACGTGGCCGCACGTCTCCGTCGCGACGCTGGTGCCGACCGACCCGATCCCAATTCCACCGTCCGTCTGGTGAAAGGAAGACAACATCCCCTACACGCCGAGCCGAGAAGCCCCGCGCGTGTCAGGCGCCCGCGAAGTATTTCTGCAGGCCGGTCTCCAGAGACAGCGCCATCCGCTGCTGCCCCGCCGGGTCGCTCGCCAGGCGCGCCTCGGCTGGGTTCGTGATGAACAATGGCTCGACCAGCGCGCCCGGCATCTGGCTTGGGTTCTCGACCCAGCCATTCGCCGCGGGACCCAACTCGATAAGGTGTCCATAGAGGTTGCCTGACGTCGTCAGCGCGGGTGCAGCGAGCTGGTCGTCGGTCCACACGCCCCGGTCGTTGGATCCGAGTCCCGCGACCAGCGCGGCCTGTAGGTCCTGCGCCAGCCGCTTGTTCTCACCCACAAACGGTCGCGCCGCGTCGTAGAACGTCTCGGTGCCGCCGACCGATGGATCGTCGAACCCGTCGAAATGAATCGACACGAGGACCGACGCATGGCTCGCGTTGGCGCACGCCGCTCGGTCGACGAGGTCCCGATGCACCGCGTCGGCGGTCATCGCACCTGTCACGGAATCGTCAGCAGTGAGTTTGGCCACCGAAGCGTTGGCTGTGCGGGCCATGACAACCCGGTAACCGTCCGCCCGCAGCATCGCCGACAGGCGTGTCGCTACGGCGAGGGCCGCGTCCTTCTCGAGGACCTGCTTGCCGCCCGCGGAACCGACCACGCCGGGGTCGAGGCCACCGTGCCCTGGATCGATGAACACGGTCTTGTTCGCACGGCCGTCGCTCGGCGCAAAGCTCATGCACGCGCCAGGCTGAAGGCCGGCCATCACGACCTGCCCCGACACTAGCGCGGGCGGTTCGGTGGCGCCGCCCGGCGCAACCGCCGAGCGGGTGGCCAACAACACATTGGGCAGAGCGAAGACACACGTGACCACCAGAGCCACGGAGAGCGCTGCGCGAAACAAGGGCGACGAGCCCTGGCGGCGCCGAGTGCGGGCTGCGACGTTGCGAGGGTTTGCGATCGGCCCGGCCATTCTAGTGGCGGAGCGACCCCATGAATGGAAAAGCGCCGCGGCGGCCCGAGTTACTTGATCCTTGCGTTCTCCACGGTGGCGACCTTTTTGCCGGCGTTCTGGTCCACGTTCAGCGCCACGAGGATGACCACGAAGCTCTTCTTCTGCCACTCGGCGATGTAGAAGGTCTGGTTTGGGATCGACGCACTCAACACGACCGAGTTCGGGGTCAGGCCGGTCTTGGTGCCGTCGATCACGGGCGCACCTCCCTGCTTCAGGACGGTGGCGCTGAAGTTGAACACTGTTCCATTCGTGTATGCGTCGGTCGCGGTCTTCTCGTCTTTGTACTGCACCACGAAATTGAGGATGAACGGGTAGCTCGCCGCCCCTAACTGCGTCTCGTTGCTCTTGACCGTCGAGCAGTTGGTCGCGCTGTTCGAGTAGATCGCGAAGTAGCCGGCCTTTGCCCCTTGAGCCTGTGCATCCTTCCACGACTGCTGGAACGACTTCGAGGTATTCGGGTCGGGGGTTGCCTCTTTCGCGACGACTGCGTTGATGTCACCGGAGAGGTCGCATTTGACCAGCCCGCCAGGCACGTCGCCGCGCTGCACCGAGACGCTGGAGACCGTCGGTCCTTGCGGTTGAGCAGGTGATCCCCCGCCCCCGCATGCGGCCGCGAACAGACGAGCAGGATTCCCGAGCCGCCCCGGACCACCAGCTAGAAAAAGATCGTCCGGCGCCGGGGCAGCATTTGGTAGACGGTCGACTGGATCCATTCCCTGACCTGTTCGCTGAGCGCGAGCACGAGCCGCGGATCGTCGGCAGCTTCCGGTCCGTACTGCGCCACGTCGATCGGCTTGCCGAACGCGATCAGCCACTTCGAGGGCAGCGGAATCATCCCCAGCACCCCGAGCCAGGGGAACGTCGGGGTGATGGGCAATGTCGGTAGCCGCAGCAGGCGCGCAAGCGGCTGCAGGTCCAACACGACCGGGTGGACCTCTTCTGACCCGACGACCGCGACAGGAATGATCGGCGTGCCGGTGCGCAGCGCGACCTGCACGAAACCACCCCGGCCAAGCCTGCGGATTCGGTAGCGGTCGCGATACGGCTTCGATGCGCCCTTCACCCCCTCTGGAAAGACGCCCACTAGCTCATCGCGCTCGAGAAGCGCCGTTGCATTGTCCGGATGGGCCAGCACGTTGCCCGTCTTGAGGAGCAGCATGTTGGTGAAAGGCATCGCGAATGCCCAATCGACCACGAGCATGCGCGCGTGGCGCGGGTGAGGATGCTCGGCGATGATCGCGGTGCGGATCATCGCGCCGTCATAAGGAATGATCCCAGCGTGATTGGCGACGAGCAGCGCGCGACCGCGCGCGGGTACGTTGGTCACCCCGTCCACCTCGACCCGCCAGTACTTGCGATAGAACCAGAGCGCGACGTTCTCCACGCGCTTGGTGAACTCGGGGTCGAAGCCGAAGCCGTCGCTTGGGAGTTCCTCAGCCGGAGGACTCACGATGCGCAGCGCCCCCACTTCGGGACGATTATGCCAACATGCAGTCGGCCTCGACATGGCACTCGATCTCCAGGCCGCAGCAGGCGAATACATCGGTTGGCTTCAGCTCGAGGCCAACCGCAGCCCAAACACGGTCCGCGCTTACGACTCCGAGATTCGCAAGCTGCTCGGATTTCTCGCCGCGAACGCCCACGAGCTGACGGTCGACACGCTCCGGCACGAGGACCTGCGTGCGTACCAGCGCCACCTCGCCGGACGGTTGAAGAGCCCGGCCTCGCGCGCCCGCGCGCTCGTGGCGATCCGCTCGTGGCTTCGCTGGATCGCGCGTGAAGGCCTCATCGACCGCGACCTCTCCAACGGGATCACCCTGCCGAAGCTGGAGCAGCGGCTGCCGAAACCTATCGACCCCGACGAGCTGAATCGCCTCCTCAACGCGCTGCCTCGCGCCACGCAGCAGGACAAACGGGACCGCGCGCTGGTCCAGTTTCTCGTGAGCACCGGATGCCGCATCTCCGAGACGCTCGCGCTCGACCGCACCGACTT
>DATNMN010000058.1:0-4883 GCA_035602295.1 Candidatus Dormiibacterota bacterium
CTAAAGGCAGGAATCGCTAATGGACGATCGCGACCTGGTGGGCCGGGCCCGCCGGGGCGATCCGGAGGCGTTTACCCAATTGATGATGCAATATCAGGTACCGGTCTACAACATGGCGCTGCGGATGGTCGGCCGGCCGGACGACGCCGCCGACATCGCGCAGGAGGCGTTTACGCGCGCCTGGGTAAAGATCCGGACGCTGCGCGACGCGCCCTTCAAGTCGTGGCTCTTCCAGATTGCGGCGAATCTCTGCTACGACCATTTCCGGCGCGGCCGGCGGTACGGCGAGATGCCCGACGAGGAAACCAACAAAGTCGTCGGCCTGGGCATCGCAACCCCGGATCCGCAGGAGCGTGCCGAGGCGAGCGAACGCAACCGGCTGGTTCGCCAGAGCATCGAGGCACTGGAACCCGACATGCGCCTGGCAATCATTCTGCGTGACGTGAACGGCATGGCCTACGACGAGATCGCCGGCGTGCTCCGCGTCCCATTGGGGACCGTCAAATCCCGGATTGCCCGTGCGCGGGCGCAGGTCCAGGAACATCTTCAGCAATATCCGGATTTCTTTCCGTCGACTCGGGAGGACGCCCATGCCGAGTGAGCCGCGCATCCCCACTGAGCCGACGATGGACGAGCTATCGGCGTATCTCGATCATGAGCTGGACAACGAGGCCAAGGCGCGCGTTGCCGAGCACGTGGCCGGCTGCGCCGACTGCCAGGCGCGCCTCGATGGGCTGCGTCAAGCGGCCTATGCGATCCGTGCGCTGCCGATGGAAACGCCACCGCGGACATTCGTCATCCCGACAAAGCGGCGTGAGTCGTTTCGCTGGGCGCCGGCAGCCGGCTGGGTCGGCGGCGTGGCGGCGGCGATGCTCATCATCGTCGTCGGTGTCCAGCATCTGAATTTTGGCGGCACAACCAGCGCCGGGTCGGCCAGCCCAGTTAGCGGCGGCCTCGCTCAGAACCCAAGCACACTCAGCCAGAAAGGCGCGGCTGCTCCGACAGGCAGCCCTGGCAGCGTCACCGCTGACAGCAGCAGAGCATTTTCGCCGTACAGCAAGACCGTTACCGACCCGCGCAACAATGCGCGCCGCCTGAGCCTGATGATCAACGCTGCCACCTACGCGACTGACGGGTTCATCGTCGTGGACGGAACGATGAGCGGCGACCCGTCGAGCAACGTCGGACAAATACGTCTTCTGCTGCGTCGCGGCAGTTACGGCGTGGAGCTACCGATGCCGCAGCAAACCTTTACGAACTCGAACGGCATCGGGTTTGAAGGCACCTACTCGATCGCTGCCTTGCGACTCCCCAACCCGGCTACGGGGAGCTATACGCTTACGGCGACCTGGGTAGCAACCGATGGCTCCGCTGTGACACTCTTCGCCGAGCTGCCGGTGACGATCAAGTAGCTGGCGGCTAGGACTTTTCGGGCGGTGGGCCCTCGAGGTCGGGTAGGTCCATACTATTTATCAGCTCTTTGAAGATCGAGAGCCGATCCTCTTCTTCCTCTTCCTTTTCGGGGAACACCCCTGCCTTGTCGAGGACGTCCTGCGACACCAGGATCGGACAGGTCATCCGGACCGCCAGGGCGATCGCGTCGCTCGGCCGGGAGTCGATCTCGACTTCCTTGCCGTTCACAGCGAGAAACAATCGCGCGAAGAAGACCTCGTTCGTCAGCGACGTTACCTGGATTTTCTTCAGACGCATCTCCGCGCTTTGAAGAATGGTGGCGAGGAGGTCGTGGGTGATCGGCCGCTCCGGCGTGATGCCAGTGATCTTCAGAGCGATCGCATTGGCCTCGTAAATGCCAATCCAGATCGGCAGATAACGGTCGGTCTCTTTTTCTTTCAGGATCACCACGTGCTGCCCGCTGGGCATGTGGACACGGATGGAGTCGACTTGCATTTCGACAAATTTTGCCATCCTGAATTCGAGCCTATCTTATCATCGGGTTTTTAAGAGAAAGACAACGGTTGCGGGATTCCGTCGCGCCTAAACTCTGATGGTGACAGCGCCACAGGACGCGCCAAAAGAGAGGCCTCGGCTCGTTCTCATCGATGGCCATTCCCTGGTCTACCGGGCCTTCTTTGCCCTGCCCTCTTTGACCGACCGCGAAGGCCGGGTGGTCAATGCTGCTTACGGTTTCACGTCCATGCTCCTGCTGGCCCTCCAGGAGCACCCGGACTACGTGCTGGCATCCTTCGACCTGGGTGGCCGGACGTTCCGGCACGAGGAGCTGGCGCAGTACAAGGCGACCCGACGCCCCACCCCGCCGGAGCTGTCACCGCAGTTTCCCCTGACGCGCGACATCGTTCGGGCGTTTGGGATCCCCATTTACGAAGTTCAGGGCGTCGAAGCCGACGACGTGATCGGCACGCTCGCGAGGCAGGCCCGGGAGCAGGGCTTGCACAGCACGATCGTGACCGGTGACCTGGACGCCCTGCAACTTGTGAATGACGACGTCTTCGTGCTGACCAGCAAGCGCGGCGTGTCGGAAACGATTCTCTACACGCCGGACCGGGTTCGCGAGCGCTACGGCCTCGAGCCAATCCAGACGGTCGATCTCAAAGGCCTCGTCGGCGATGTCTCGGACAACATCCCGGGGATTCGCGGCATCGGCGAAAAGACAGCCATCAAGTTGATCCAAGAATTTGGCTCGGTCGAGAGCCTCGTCGAGAACCGCGCGCGCGTTACGCCCCCCAAGGTCCAGAAGCTCCTCGATGAGCACTGGGAGCAGGCCTTGCTGAGCAAGAAGATGGCGACCATCCTGCTCGACGTCGATGCGAAACTTGATCTGAGTCACGGCTCGGCCAAGGACTATCGCCCGGACGCTGCTCGCACCATCCTGGCGGACCTGGGCTTCCGCAGCCTGGCGGCGCGAGTGCCAACCACCTGGAGCGACGGCAGCACGATGTCGGCGCCACCGATCTTTGCCCCGCCGGCGAGAGAGCAGGGCAGACTCCCCCTCGACGGGGACCCGGTGCGGCAACCCGCGCAGTCGACACTGGCTTTGGAAACGGCTCCAACCGGCGTGGTCACCGTCGTTCGCGAGACTCGCGAACTCGATCAAGTCGTGGCCGCCTTTGCCGCCGCGGACCGCGCCGGCTTCCAGGTCGTGACATTGGACGACGTGCCGAGACAGGGCCGGATCGCCGCCCTGATTGTCGGCTTGAACGAACGCGACGTCTATTACGTGCCGGTTGCGCACGAGCAGGAGCGCTGCCTCGAGGTGCGCGATGTTCTTCAGCGCTTTGCCCCCAGCCTCCAGAGCGCGAAGCCATCGAAGCTTGGCTTCAACCAGAAGGCCGATTACCTGGCGCTCCGCGCCCGCGGGATCGAGCTTCGCGGCGTCGATTGGGATCTGCTGGTTGCGGCCTATCTGCTGAACTCTGGGGTGCGGTCGCCAAGCCTCGAGGCGCTCGCGTCCGACGTCTTGCATCGCGTCATTGAGGGGCGCGAGTCCCTGTTCGGCAGCGGCAAGACGGCGATGACCTGCGAGCAGGTCGACGTCATGCGGGCCGCGGCGTTTTTCGGAGACCGCATGCGCGTGATGCTGGAGCTCGCGCCGAGACTCGAGTCTGAGCTCGACCGGCTTGGCAACGCCGAATTGTTTCGCGATCTCGAAATGCCGCTCGTGCCGGTGCTGGCAGAGATCGAGATCGCCGGCGTGGCGATCGACCTGCCCTACCTGCAGCAGGTGTCGCGCGAGCTCTACAAGCAATTGCAGCGGCTGGACCAGGAGATTGCGGATGTGGCGCACGGGCCGATCAACGTCAATTCGCCGCAGCAGCTGGCGAGGTTTTTGTTCGAAGACCTGAACCTGCCGGGCGGGCGCAAGACAAAAAGTGGCTACTCGACGGACGCCAACGTGCTCGAGGGGCTACGCGACCAGCACCCAGTCGTCGGGAAGATCCTGGAGTTTCGACAATTGAGCAAGCTC
The DNA here is from genome assembly GCA_035602295.1 of Candidatus Dormiibacterota bacterium. Classification (GTDB taxonomy): domain Bacteria; phylum Chloroflexota; class Dormibacteria; order CF-121; family CF-121; genus CF-13. The sequence goes on from DATNMN010000058.1 coordinate 3,944, forward strand.
AAGGGCACCTACGTCGACGCCCTACCGTTACTGGTCGATCCGCGCACCCACCGTGTCCATACCAGCTTCAATCAAACGGTTGCCGCGACCGGCCGACTTTCGTCCTCGGATCCGAACTTGCAGAACATTCCGATTCGGACTGAAGTGGGTCAGAAGGTCCGGCGTGCCTTCGTACCCAGCCGGCCCGGCGACGTGTTGCTTTCGGCTGATTACTCGCAGATCGAGCTGCGTGTGCTGGCGCATATGACCGACGATCCGGTGCTGCTAGATGCCTTTGCCCGTGGCGAAGACATTCACGCACGAACGGCGGCTGAAGTCTTTGGCATTCCGCAGGATCAGGTCACGGCGAACCAGCGGCGGCTGGCCAAGGTCGTCAATTTCGGCCTCTTCTACGGCCTGAGTGACTTCGGCCTCGCACGCGACACCGGCATGTCTACCGAAGAGGCGCGGGCGTTTATCGACGCGTACTTTCGCGCCTACAACCGCGTTCGCGAATTCCTCGAAGGCATCAAGATCCAGGCTCGCGAGCAGGGCTACGTCGAGACGGTGCTGCATCGGCGGCGTTACATCCAGGACATCCGCTCGCCCAATCGGATGTTGCGCCAGGGCGCCGAGCGGATCGCCATCAACATGCCGGTACAGGGATCCGCGGCCGACATCATGAAGCTGGCCCTGATCCGGCTGAATAGCTACCTGCATGAGGAGCGTCTCCAGAGCCGCATGATCCTGACGGTGCACGACGAGCTCGTCTTCGAGGTCCCACCAGACGAACGGGATCGGTTGATCGACGTCGTGCCCGACCTGATGGCGACCGCGTATCCCTTGAAAGTCCCCCTGCAGGTCGACCTGAAATTGGGGCCCAACTGGCAGGACATGGAGCGGGTGCGGCTGGTCGCCGCCAAAGCCTGAATGCCCGAGCTTCCCGAAGTCGAGACCATCG
>DATNMN010000059.1:0-3563 GCA_035602295.1 Candidatus Dormiibacterota bacterium
ACATCGCAGTATAGGTTTATCAATCTTTGCGACGCCCAACCTAACGACACGCGCCCGTTGCCTGGCTGTGATTGGCGCGAAGCGCTGGCTATACTCCACTGGTGGTGCGGATCGTTACGGATTCCACCGCGGACCTGACCCTAGAGCAACAGCGAGCCTCCGGCATCACTGTGGTCCCGCTCAACGTTCATTTCGGCGACCAGGTCTTTCGTGACCATGTGGACCTCTCGGCGGACGAGTTCTTCCGTCGACTGAAAGCATCACCACAATTACCACGCACATCGCAACCCTCGGTGGGCGCCTTTGAGGAGGCCTATCGAACGCTGCGGGAAGGCGGCGACGAGATCGTCTCCGTCCACCTCTCCAGCAAGGTCTCCGGCACCTATAACTCCGCGCTGATGGCAGCACAATCATTAGGCGACGGCGCGATCGACGTCGTGGATTCACTCAGCACATCCATGGCGCTTGGCTTCATGGCGCTTGAAGGGGCACGGCTGGCCCGCGCCGGCAAGGATCGCAAGGCGATCGCGGAGCGCCTCCGGGCGCTGGTCCCCAAAGCTCGGGTCATCTGCGTGGTGGACACGCTGACCTACCTCGAACGTGGTGGCCGCATCGGGAAGGCGCGGGCGCTGCTCGGGTCATTGTTGAACGTCAAGCCGATCCTGCAGCTGAAAGACGGTGAGGTCGTCCCGCTGGGACGGGCGCGTGGACGGCCGCAGGCACTCAGCCGGCTGGTCGAACTGCTCGAACGGGACGGCAAGGTCAGCCAGCTCGCCATCATGCACGGTGCCGCGCAGGCAGACGCCGAGCAGCTGCGAGACCGGGTGGCCTCGACCTATCCGGGACTCGACATCTTGCTGACCGAGATCGGTGCCGTTCTCGCAACCCACACCGGACCTGGCGTGATCGGCTTCACCTATCTCGTCGCCTGACCATGCCGCGGTTGCACGTGGTGCGGGCCCCGTCCCTGGACGATCCCGTCGCGCACCTCCCGGGGGTGAGCGATAAGACGGAGGCACGGCTGGCCCGCCTGGGCATCGCAACCATCCGCGACCTCTTGCTGTTCTTCCCGCGTCGCTACGAGGACTTTTCCAGTATTACGCCGATCGCATTCGTGCGTCCGGGAGTTAAGACAACGGTTCGCGGACGGATCTACGAGATCGGCGCCCACCAAACTAAGTACAAGCGGATGGCGCTGACGGAGGCTGTCCTGGGCGACGATTCCGGGACGACGTTGCGGGTCGTCTGGTTCAACCAGCCCTGGCTGGTCAAGAGCCTGCAGAAGGGCGACGAGATCTTTGTCGCCGGTGAGGCTGACCTGAACGGCGGGCTGGTGATGAAGAACCCGGACCACGAAAAAGTGTCGCTTCGCCCGCAGAACGTGGCGCGGCTGGTCCCGATTTATCGGGAAACCGAGGGCCTGACATCGAAATGGCTGCGACCGAAGATCCAGGCGGTGCTGCCGCTTGCGGACCAACTCGACGAGTTCCTGCCGGCAGAACTACTCACCCGTCGCGAGCTGATGGGGCGGGCCGAGGCGGTGCGACAGGTCCACTACCCCGCCTCGGCGGCGCGGCTTGACCGCGCCAAGCAGCGGCTTGCCTTCGAGGAGATCTTCGTCTTGCAGGTCGCCGCCCAGATGGCAAAGCGCGCACGCAAGGCGCGCAGCGCGCAGGTAGTGCCATTCGACGAGCCGACGGCCCGTGGCTTCGTCAAGGCGCTACCCTTCACGCTCACCAACGCGCAGCGGGTGGCCGCCTGGCAGATCCTGCAGGATCTCGCCCGCCCGCAGCCGATGAATCGGCTGCTCGAGGGCGATGTGGGATCCGGGAAGACCGTGGTCGCCGCGATGGCGATGCATCACGCCGCCCACGCCGGCTTTCAGTCCGTCCTGCTGGCGCCCACTGAGATCCTGGCCCACCAGCACGCCGATGTCATCCAATCCATCCTCGAGCCGTTCCAGATCGATGTGGGGCTGCTGGTTGGAAGCACACCGGCCTCGGCCCGAAAGCCGATGCTGGCCTCGCTGGCGGAGGGCCGTCTGCCCGTCCTCATCGGGACCCATGCGCTGATCGAGGAGGGCGTGCAATTCAAAGACCTGGCGCTGACGGTGGTCGATGAGCAGCATCGGTTCGGCGTCGGCCAGCGGCTGGCCGTCCGGCAGAAAAGCGAGCGCACGCCGCATTTCCTATCGATGACCGCCACCCCCATCCCGCGCACCCTTGGGCTGACACTCTTCGGCGACCTCGACATCTCGATCCTCGGCGAGATGCCACCCGGGCGCCGGCCGGTGAAAACCGGCCTGGTACCGCCCGAGAAGCGGGCCGATGCTTACAACTTCATTCGCAAACAGGTGGAGGCCGGACGGCAGGTGTTCGTAATCTGCCCCCTCATCCAGGAGTCCGATAAGCTCGGCGTCCGGTCGGCCACCCAGGAGGTCGAGAAATTGCAGCGCGACGTCTTTCCCGAGCTTGCGTCCCGCATCGCGTTGCTCCACGGCCGCCTCAAAGCCGCCGAGAAGGAGGCGGTGATGGCAGCCTTCAAGCGAGGCGACGTCGCCATCCTGGTCTCCACTTCGGTGGTGGAGGTCGGCATCGACATTCCCAATGCCACGGTGATGATGATCGAAGGGGCCGATCGGTTCGGATTGGCGCAGCTCCATCAATTCCGCGGCCGTGTGGGACGGGGATCCGAGGAGTCGTGGTGCTTGCTGTTCACCGATGCCGAGGATCCGCAGTCGCTCAAGCGACTGCAGGCCGTCGTCACGAACAAGAGTGGCTTCGACCTTGCGGAGATAGACCTCGAGCTACGGGGCTGGGGTGACCTCGCCGGTTACCGGCAGCACGGGAAGGACTTCAAGATGGCGAGCTTGCTGGACGCCGTGCTGATCAGCGACGCCCAGAGCGAGGCCGTCCGCCTCTTGGAGCACGACCCGACGTTGGCCGGCGAGCCGGGGCTCCGCCACCAGCTTTCGGCGTATCGTCAGGTGTTCGCGTTGGATTGACCGGCGGGGCCGCGGGCGGCAGCGGCCGCAATCGACTGAGCAGCCAGCCGACACCCATGCCGCAGGCGATCGGCAGGGCCAGCACCAGGATGATGCCAACCACGGCGGCGACGACGACTATGCTGCAGCTCCTTCCTGGGCGCCGGCCTTCAGACCGCTCCGCCTGTTTTACTCATCGCATGACGGGACCGGCGACGCGTGTCACCGCGGGGACCAGTCGTGGACGCCTGCTGAAGACGCCGCCCGGCCGCGCAACGCGGCCGACCACGGCGCTGGTGCGCGAGGCGTTGTTCAACATCATCGGCGACAGCATACGCGGTGCGCGAGTCCTCGATCTCTTTGCCGGCGCCGGGACGCTGGGCATCGAGGCCCTGTCCCGTGGCGCCGCGGCGGCAACATTTGTGGAACGCGACCGAGCCTGTGCTACCATCGTCGCGGAGAATTTGGCCGCAACCGGGTTCGCCCAGCAGGGCGACGTGGCAAATGCTGACGCCATCGACTGGTTGAGGGCGCGCGACGGCGACCTCGGCGCCTACAACCTTCTCCTCCTCGACCCCCC
>DATNMN010000060.1:0-30747 GCA_035602295.1 Candidatus Dormiibacterota bacterium
GGCTCGGCCAGTTCCATGACGGTGGCCTCGCCCTCCGCGACCCTCGCCAGGATCGCCCGCCGGGTGGGGTCCGCCAGCGCCGCAAACGTGACGCTCAATTGATCGGCTGCCACTATAGTTGCCTCATTAGCTAATTAGCTAATCGGCATAATAACCCGCCGAGGATACGGTTGTCAAGCTCGGCGCGAGGTTGAGGGACAGGCCCCCTAAGAGCAGGGGGCCTGGGGGAAGGGGAGAGGAGACTAGCGGGCGATCGCCGGCGATCGGTCTTCGCGTCGGGGACGAGACTCGCGCACCGTTAAGTCGGTGCGGGCGACCTCGAATCGCATCGGCCCCGAGGTTCCGTCGAAGACCAATCTGATGATTCCCTTCGCGGGATCACCGTCGCGGGCGGGGTTCATGAGGGGACCTTCTCGCATACCCCCATCATCAAGCCCAGCGAGCTTTCAGTCATGCTCCCAAGCGGTGAGAGGCACCCGTACTTTCGGGTGAGCGGGTCGAACGCAGCCGGGCAACCTCCGCCTAGTACTTGCGGTAGGAGCGCTCCACCACGTAGGTGACCACCGCGAGATATTCCTCCGAGTCCGCAAAACTGAGCAATCGCGTCTGGTCCGGCGCGCGCCCGAACAGGGCAAGGAGTTCGTTGATGCTCAACTTCTCAGAGTTCATGCGCCAATCATCGGCTGTCGTTGGGGCCGCAGGAATCCCCAAAGAGGAGCCATCTGCTGCCGTACTTTCGGGTGACCGGATCGGTCAGGATGGAATCGGCTGGGTGACCGGGATGGTCGCGCGCACGGTGGTCCCGGCGCCGGGGCGGCTTTCGATGTCGAGCCTGCCGCCGAGGTCGGTCGCGCGCTCACGCATCGTATTCAGGCCGAAATGCCCGGGAAACGCGTTTTCCGAGTCGAACCCGACACCATTGTCCTGGACCTCCAACCGAACCTGGGCGTCCACCTGGCTGAGAACGATGCGAACCTGCGTGGCCCGCGCATGCCGGCCGGCATTGTGCAATGCTTCCTGGGCGATTCGATACAGGGCTTGCTTGCCCTCCCAGCTCGTCACCGGCTCCCCGGTAAGTGATTCCTCAACCGCAATCCCGTACCGTGCGCGCAGCACGGCGGTGTGATGCTTGAGCGCGCCGGCCAGCCCCTCACGTTCAAGCGCTTCGGGACGGAGCTCAAAGATCAACGCTCGCATCTCTGCGAGCGCAGCTTCCGAAAGGCGAAGGACATACTCGAGCGGCTCCTGGACCTGGGCGGGATCCTTCGCCAGCAGCTCCTTGGCGGACCGCGCACCGAGCGCGATGCCGTACACCGCTTGCGACACCGAATCGTGCAGATCGCGAGCCAGTCGCTGACGCTCCTCGAGCGCAACCTTCTCCTTTGAGGCATGTAGAAGGCGTCCATAGTCGACGGCGGAAGTCGCCTGGTCGGCCATGGCCCGAAGGAACGACATGTCAATTTCGGGCGGCCGCTGGCCGGATGGGTAGTACGCATTCAAGGCGCCGATCGCGGTGGTCCCGTGCATGAGCGGCATCGACACGACGACGCTCCACGGCTCGTGTCGGATGAGATCGTGCACGGGGGCGAAACGTGGGTCGGCCAGCCGCCGCCTGATGACGTCCTCGTCGATGACGGTCGCGCGAGCTTCGATCGCCCTGAGCGCCGCGCTCGGGGCGCCTTGCTTGCCCGCGGCGGCGATCGCCTTCGCATAACCACGGGGGAGTCCGAAGGTGCCTGCGGTGCGCAGCTCGCCATCACTCTCGAGGAGATAGACCCCGCAGGCGATCGCGCTGGTGGTTTCGACGACGCTCTGCGATAGCGCGTCGAGGGTGGCCCCGAGCGACCGGTTGATGCCAAGGTGCGCCGCCGACTGGGCCAGGGCTACCGCTTCGCGCCGGACGCGACGGGTCTCGGTCACGTCCTCGATGATTCCCGTCAGCAATCGAACTCCTCGCAACTCGAGCGCCGTGTGATGCAGCACCACCTCGCGCTCCTTCCCGTCCCGACCCAAAAGGGTCATGCTTCGGCGCCCCGGCTCATCGATCGCGCTGGACTGCAAGAACGAACACGCCTCCTCGCGCTCACGCGGGACGATCGAATCCATCACCGACGACCCGATCAACTCGTCGACCCGCCGGCCGAAGAATTCGCAGGCTGCCGGGTTGACGTAAACGTAAATGCCGGCTATATCCGACACGACCACGGGGGTGGGCACGACCTCCACCAGGGTCCGAACGATCTCGTCGATCGTGGGAAAACCCGCCGTGTCGGTAACGGACGAGCGCGTCACCGCCGTCGGCTTCAGCCTCTCCCGAGGTCGCTGGCGCTCACCAGGCCCCGCTCCACCGCGTAAAGCGCGGCCTGGGTTCGGCTTTGCAGTTGAAGCTTGCCGAGGATGTTGCTGACGTGCGTCTTGACCGTCTGCTCGCCGATACCGAGCTCGCGGGCAACCTGCTTATTCGCCTGGCCTTTCGCGAGGAGTCGAAGCACGGCTGTTTCCCTTTCCGTGAGTACCTCCGGGCTCCCGGGAATCTGCACCTCACGCACCAGGCGCGCGGCGGCCTCCGGGGACAAATGGACCTGGCCCGCGGCGGCCGACTTGACGGCCTGGCGAAGCTCGTCGGCCTCCGTGTTCTTGAGAAGGTAGCCGATCGCGCCGGCGCGAATGGCGCCGGTGACCGCGGCATCGTCCAGCACGCTGGTCAGGGCGATCACCTCGACGTCAGGCATCTCCCTCCGGATCACCCCCGTTGCCGCCACGCCCCCCATGCCTGGCATCAGGAGATCCATGAGGACAACTTGCGGGTGGAGCTCATGCGCCAACTTGATGGCCTCCTCGCCGGTGTCCGCTTCGCCCACAATTTCGAGCTGCGGATCGAGCGCCAGGAACATGCGCAGGCCCTGCCGAACCACGCTGTGATCGTCGGCGATCAGCAGCCGGACCGTCCCCATCGCACTCTCTCTGCCGGTCTGTGTCAAGACCACCTCCTCAATAGGTTACGGCTTATTTTCCCTCGCTGTAAGAGAGATCCGTAAGCCTTGCGGCCCCGCTGAACTCCGATCTCCCCCAGTTGGGGGAGGCAACCTCCCCTGCAGGTATTGGCAGCGAATGCTGCCGAGGAGCGGTGTCTTGCGCAGGGCGCGCCGCGACAATCAGTGGCGAGAGATGAACGAGTACCGTCGGCCGTCGACCTATAAGCGTGTCTGGTTCATCACGGGATCATCTGACGGCATTGGCCGGGCCCTTACGGAGGCGGTGCTGGCTCGAGGCGAGCGGGCGGTCGTCACAGCGCGCAAACCGGAGCTTGTGCGCGACCTGATCGAACGCTATCCAGCCCAAGCACTCGTCGTCGAGCTCGACGTCACTCGACACGAACAGGTGCAGCGCTCGGTTTCTGAGGCAAGCGATCGCTTTGGCCGCATTGATGTGCTCGTCAACACCGCCGGTCAGGTGTTCGAAGCCAATGTCTTCGGGCTCGTAGACGTCACGCGCACGGTTCTGCCGTTCATGGAGCGCGTCTGTAGAGGCTACATCGTCAACGTTTTGTCCATTTCCCCTGGCAGGCTTGCGGTCGAAGGCTTCTCAGCGGCGCTCGCCAAGCAAATGGCTCCGATCGGCATCAAGGTGAGCACCTTCGAAGGCAGCGCCAACGGCCAGCATCCAGGAGAGTCAGCCGGAGTGGCGGAAGCGATCATCGCGGCCGTGGACGCGGATACCGGTGAGCCTGACGTGCGCGGATAGGAAGTCAAGTCGTGGAGGAGTCAAGTCGTCAAGGAGGTCAAGTCGTGAATAATTTGCCGTCGGATCAACACACATTGAAGAGAGTCAACGGACAGCCCTGGACGCCGCGCTGGTGGGCGGTCCTGCTCATCGGGGTGGCCCTCTGGGTGGCAGCCACAGGGACCATGTTCGTGACGGGGAACATAATTCTCCTGCCCACCATCGTCTTGTTGGGTAGCTTCCTGGTGCCGGTGACGGCCATCGTCTGGTACCTCGATCACGATGAGGGCCCGGCGCTTTCGCCCAGGCGCATCGCGAGCGCCTTCATCATCGCTGGGGTCCTGGGCCTCATCGTCGCATCGCTGCTCGAATTCTGGCTGGTGTACGGCCCCGGGACCATCGGTATGCTCAAGGTCGGATTCATCGAGGAGTTCGTCAAGGGCGCGGCGATCATCCTGCTCGCACTCGGTCTCCGCTCGTATGCGACCCGTGACGGCATGCTGCTCGGCGCCACGATTGGGTTTGGCTTTGCGGCGCTCGAGACCAGCGGCTACGCGCTCGCCTCCCTCTTCGTCGTCCAGGGGCAGCAGCTGGTCCTCTCGCTGCCGTCGGTCGTCTTCACCGAGCTGGTTCGTGCCGTGCTTGCGCCCTTTGGTCATGGCCTGTGGACGGCAATTCTCGGTGGGGTCATCTTTCACGCCGCGCGCAAGGGTCACCTGCGACTGACCTGGAGTGTGCTCGTTGCCTATATCAGCGTCTCGGTTTTGCACGCGGCCTTCGACATCTTCGGTGGCATCACGGGCTATATCGTGATTTCCATCGTCGGGATCGTACCGCTGGTCTACCTGTGGGTATGGGGAGACCGGGGCATCCCGTTCCGGCGCTCGGTACAGCCGGTTCAAATTCCAGCCTGACCAGAAGCCGGTAAAGCGGCTCACGGCGCGCCACGAGATGCTCGTGGCGCGTTCGGTTTTGGCGCGGTCGCGCGTCATACCAGGCGATGGGGGACCCAGCGACGACCCACGTCCTGCCCGGCCTGGACTGGCTGGTCAAGCTCGGCCTCGGGCTGATCCTGGCTACGGCGGGTCTGCTGCTGATCCAGCCACCGCGGCGCAGGGCCCTGCGCTTTGCCCTCGGCATCTTCATCATCGAAGCCGGCACCCTGGTCGCGATTCGCGGGATTGTGGCCGCGGGCGGCTCAAGCTGGTGGCAGTACCTGATGCCGTTCGCGTTGGTGCTCGTTCCCGGAATCTTCATCGCGGTCATCTTGACCCGATTGCACTGGTGGCGGCGGGTCGGCTTCACGCCCATCCGCGAGTGGCGGGCGCTGCATCTTTCGATTCTCCTCTTGCTCGTCCTCGCGCTGCCCGTCGCCGGGCTCTGGGCGCGCGGCATCATGGCAACGACGGCGCTGGTGCTCGCTCTCCAGGTTGGCTTCCTGCTGATCGACATATTTATGGAGGAGGTCACCTACCGCGGCGTCGTGCTGCAGGCATTGTCCGGGTTCAGCCCCGTCCTACGCGTCACGCTGGCGGCGGTCCTCTTCGGCTTCAGCCACCTGGATAACCTCTTCCTTCCCGGCGCCGACGAGCTCGGGGTCGCCTACCAGATCTTCGAGGCCGCGCTGGTTGGCGTTCTCTTCGGCGCCGTACGCCTCCGCATGAACACCATCTGGCCGGTGATGGCCGTGCACGCGACTTATGACCTGATGCTGGTGCTGGCGCTCGGACACGCCTTCCCCGTCGCGCCGACGGCGCCGGGTTTCGTCGTGGCCACGGTCGTCAACCTGGGCCTCGCTGCGGTCGGGTTTTTTCTCCTGCGCGCCCTGCCCATCGTCGCCGTGGACAGACGGGAGGCGGCCTGAGATGAGACTCCGGCGCGAGCACGGCATCACCGCGGCGCTCGCAGTCAGCCTGGTGCTCGCCTTCGTCGATCTCCAGTGGTCGTACACCTTGCGCTACAAGCTGCCGCAGCCCGACTTTTATGTCTACTACCTGGCCGCCCGGCTCGGGCGGGCGCACGGGTGGGCCGCAATCTACGACCCGGCGGTTTTCCTTCCGCCTGTGACCAACGCGGTCGGCAAACCGCTGCCGTATCTCAACCCCCCGGAGCTCGCCTGGCTGGTCACGCCGCTGAGCTACCTTCCTTACACACTGGCCGGCTGGATCTGGACGGGAATGCTGGCGGCCGCCCTCGGGCTCACCTGGTACCTGGTTGCGCCGGGCCGCGGGCTGGTGCGCCTGATCCACGGCGTCGGCGCCGCCGCCCTGCTCCCGGTCTTCGTCGGTGCCCTCTTCGGCCAGGTCAGCCTGGTGGTCGTCGCCGCTGTCGCCTTGTCCTGGTGGCTTCTCACCCGCGGCCGGCCGGGGCTCGCCGGCCTGGCGCTGAGCGCACTGATCCTGAAGCCGCAGATGGCCTTCCTGGTGCCGGTCGCCCTATTGCTTTCGGGGTATGGGCGGGTCGTGCTCGCCTGGCTGGCGGTCAGCGTGCCGCTCGGCGCGGTCACGCTGCTGGTCACCGGGACGGCGGTCTTCCATCACATCTCTCAATCGCTCCATGCGGTGAGCGGGGTTCCAGGACCGATCCAGTCGTCACTGCTCCGGCAGCTGCCCTTTCCGGTAGCCGTGATCGGTATCGTGCTCGCGCTTGGCACCTGCGCCGTCACCCTCTGGCGCGGTCGCGGCAGCGGCCCAGCCCTTCCGATCGCCGTCGGCCTGATCAGCAGCATGCTGGTCAGCCCATACGTCAACTTTTACGACCTCTCGGCCCTGGTACTCGCGGGCTGGCTGATTCTGCGCTTGAACCCGCCACGCTGGCAGAAGGCCGTGACGCTCGGGATGTACGTCCCGCTCTACGGCGCCCCGATCTGGCCCCTCGTCACCCTAGCCTGCTTGTGCGGTTGGCTGTTCAGTCTTGCGTTTCTCGGCACGCGCACCGCAGCGATCACGAGTCAACGAACTGCCGCTTAGCCGGATCAGGCTTGACCGAAGGATCCCGAACCGGACTCCCGGAGCCAGCGCGGTAGGTCGGCCGCCGGTAGCGGCGGGCAAAGGTAATACCCCTGGGCCAGGTCGCAGCCCAGGGTCACCAGCTTGTCCCAGATTTCACGGTTCTCAACCCCTTCGGCAACGACTCGAAGGCCCATGTTGTGACCGAGCTCAATGACGGAGCGCACGATGGAAACACTCATGCTGTCCGCCATCATGCCGATGATGAAGGACTTGTCGATCTTGATCTCGTTCACCGGTAGGCGTTTCAAGCGCGCCAGAGACGAGTAGCCGGTGCCGAAGTCGTCGATGGAGAGACCGACGCCCAGCGTGCTCAGGTGGGTGATGGCCTCGAAGATCGCGGAGGGGGCCATGATGCCGCTTTCGGTGATCTCCAGTTGCAGCCGGCCTGGCGCAACGCTCCAGTGATCGAGCAGACCGGACGTTAGTACCGGAAATTCTGGATCACGAAGGTTCCACGCCGATAAGTTCACCGCCAGGCCCACGTCCAGCCCGGTGTCGTTCCAGCTATGTAACTGCGAGAGGCCTTGATTGAGAACCCAGTGGGCCAGCGGCTGAACGAGTTCGGTCTCTTCGGCGGCAGGGATGAACTGGTCGGGCGGGATCAGTCCTTGCTTTGGGTGTTGCCAGCGCACCAGCGCCTCGACTCCGACGGCGCGCCCGGTGTTGAGGGCGACCGTCGGCTGATAGTGCAGGACCAGCTCGTCATGCCCAATCGCGTGGCGCAGCTCGCCAATCAGCGCAAGGTGGGCAGCGGTGTGCTCGTCGAGCTGGGGTGCGTAAACCGCGTATCCGCGCTTGGTCCGTTTGGCCACGTACATCGCGACATCCGCGTGGCGCATGAGGGTGTCGGCCTCCTCGCCGTGCTCGGGGCAATGGGCGATGCCGATGCTCGCTCCGACATCGATGTTTCGGCCATCGACCACGAACGGATGCTCGAGTGCCCGCAGAATCTTCTTTGCCGCATGAGCCCCGCCGTTTAGATCAGTCCCACTGGCCGGAAGTACCGCGAACTCGTCTCCGCCAAGCCGCGCAACCGTGTCGGACTGGCGGAGCGTCGCTGCTAGCCGTAATGCGACTTGCTGCAAGAGCAGATCCCCAACCTGATGTCCGAGGGTGTCGTTGACCTCCTTGAATCGGTCCATGTCCATGAGGAGCAGCACCACTGGTTCTCTTGCTCGATGACCGACGACGATGGCCTGACGCAGCCGGTCATTGAAGAGCATTCGGTTAGGCAGGCCCGTAAGCGGATCGTGGAGAGACTGGTATTCCAGCGCGTCCTTCTGCGCTCGCTGGGCGGAGATGTCGTGCAGGATCCCCACAAAGCGCCGTTCCCCGCCGAGGAGCATTTCGCTGGCGCGGAACTCCATGGGGAAGATCGACCCGTCCTTGCGCTGGCCCCACAGTTCGCGCGACCCGGATACCGAAGTCGCGCTCTTTCCGGGTCGGAGGTAGTTGTCGAGGTGACTGACAAAATCGCGACGATACGGCTCTGCAATGAGCATCTTCGCGTCTTGGCCCCGCACCTCAACCAGCGCGTAGCCGAAGAGCCGTTGGGCCGCCCGGTTGAAGAATTCGACCACCCCGCTCTCGTCGGTGCTGATGATTCCGTCGGCCACGTTGTCGAGGACGCCTCTCACATGCTCTCCCGTCACTTGCACGACTCGCTCTGCGCGTCTTCGCTCGATGAACCGGCCGAGCTGACCTCCAAGCTCCTTCACCATGGCGAGGAGATCCGCGCTGGGCTCGGCGATGGCGCCGCCGTAGAAGTTCACGACGCCGATGACGTGGCCGCCATTCAGGATGGGAAAGCCGAAGGCGCCGCGCTGGCCAGCGTCAGTGGCCGTAGGCGCCGGGCCGACGTCTGGATTGCTGGCGGGGTCGACGATCCACACGGGCTCCCCTCGGGCACATACCTGGCTCGGCAGGTCGCTTTCCTGGTGCGTGGTTACCGAGTTGGCAACGTTGGCGCCCACCTCCGGCGAGAGCCCATGCCAGAGGTCTTGCAGGCGGAGGACATCGTCTTCGCGATCCCGGATCCACAGCTCTCCGACCTGCCAGCCAAGTTCCTCGCAGAGCCGCTGCAGAAGTGCGCGGGAGGCGGCCTCCAGCGTCTGGGCTTCGACCAGCATGTGCGTTAGTGCCTCGGGCATGGCTCTCAGCCGTTCGTTCTGCTGACGTGGGGTAATGTTGTCCATCCCCAGAACGTAGTAAAGAGGCCGGCCCCTGATGTCGCCCATGAGTGAGATGCTGACCAGGGCCCGCCCAACGCTGCCGTCCCGATGAAGGTAGCGCTGTTCGGCCTGAAATCTCGCGGCCTTCCCGGCCAACAGTTGGTGGCTGCCGGACAGCATGGCTTCGACATCGTCGGGATGGGTTACCGCCCGGATGGTGGTGCGCGATAGCTGCTCCTCCGAGTATCCGAGGAGCTGAGTCAGCGCCCGGTTAACTTCCACAAAGCGCCAATCCAGGCCCGCCAGTGCGATACCGATCGGAGCGTTCCGAAACGCGTTTCTGAAGTGCAGCTGCGACGTGCGTAGACGGGTCTCCGCCCGACTGCGGCCGGTGAGTCCGCTCATGGGGTCCCTCAGGGTTAGCTAAGAATGCGGCCGACGCGCCGCGGTTGTCATCATTCGTTCAGATGATTTTGCGTGGATTTTTGCGGGCGAGCCGCCTTAGGTTAGGGCCGTCCTGTGGGCCGGCGCGCGGCCTACGGTTGGCCGGAGCCTTCGCCCAACCACCCAGGCGGCGACCTGGGCGCGTGACCGGAAGCCCAGCTTGGAAAGGATATGGGCCACATGGGAAGACACGGTGGCCGAGCTGACATTCAAGTGGCGGGCAATCGCTCGATTGGTAAAGCCCATCGCCAGCAAATCAGCCACCTGGCGTTCCCGTTCGCTCAGCACCTCCTCAGTGCTGGGGTGCCGGACCTGCGGAGCGAGGCCGAAAATGCGCAACACGCCCGATGCCTCTTCCCGGCGAAGGTTCGCCGCTTGCTGGTCCTCTTTCGAAAGCCCGTTCCGTCGGGGACGCGGCGCGCTGACATCCATGATGACGTTGAGCAAATGGGTGACGCCGCCCGGGCCGCTCAGTGGGTAGATCTCCCAGTCCCAGCGGCTGATCCCGTTTGCCTTGCCAGGTTCACCCAGCTCGCGAAACTCATAGCCCTTGAGGTGTTTTGGATGGCCGCTGGCGCACACCTGACGCATCAGCTCGAGAACGCCGGCTTCCTCGGCACTGGGAAAGAGGTCGGCAAGGGTTTTGCCCGCGACCGGCAGCTTTTCAGGGGCGAGCCAATGTTCCCAAACGCGGTTGGCGTAAAGGATATGGAAGAGGCCGCCGCCACAGTCACTAACGTGGAAGCCGATCGGGAGCGAGTCGAGCAGCCGGCCGAGGACCACGAGGGCGTCTGACTCGGGCGACGTCCGAAGCACGGAAGCGAGTGCATGCAGGGGCGACTTGGAAGTCTGCACTGGCTATTACCCTCTAGGCAACCGCCCGAGGACATGCCCCCCGCCGGCAGCGTCCGCGTAACTGTCCAATCGTGCTCCCCAGGTCCTACGGTCCGAAGCAAAAGGGACCGCAATAATTCACTTCACACGAAGATTGCAGGCGCAGTGGCCTTCTGCATCGGCTGGAGTGCCTAATTCACAAACTGAAACGGCTCAGCTCGTTACTGAGCCATGGTGTTTCGATAGCGAATCACCGAGAGCGGGATGAAGACCAGGAGGATGCCAACGATCCAAGCCGCCGACTGGATCAGCGCCCACCGGGTGTCCGCGGTGGTCAGCGCCGGGTTCACGTGGAAGAGGCCACGCAGCGAGTCGGCCAGGACCGAGACCGGATTGTGTTCCGCGAAGCCTCGTAACCAGCTTGGCATCGTCGCCACCGGCACGAAGGCGCTGGACGCGAAAGTCAGAGGAAAGAGCCAGATGAATCCGCCTGACTGGGCCGCCTCGACGCTGCGGACGAGCAGCCCGATAAACGCCGAGATCCAGGAGAAGGCAAAGCTGACTCCCAACAGGACCAGGATGCCGAGCAGAAACTCGAACGGCGTCCCGCCCGGTCGAAAGCCGACGAGGAACCCGACGATCAGCATGATGATCACCGTGAAGAGGTTTCGAGCGAGGTCGGCAATGGTGCGGCCGGTCAGGACAGCGGACGAGGACATGGGGAGTGAGCGGAATCGGTCGATGATGCCGCGCTGCATGTCCTGGGCGAGCCCGATGGCGGTGGTGACCCCGCCGAACGCGACCGTCTGCACGAAGATCCCTGGCATCAGGTAGTTGACGTACTGCCCGCCAGGCACCTGGATGGCGCCTCCGAACACGTAGCGGAACAGGAGCACGAACATGACGGGCTGGATGGCGACGAACATGATCAGCTCCGGGATGCGCAGCGTTTCGAGGACACTCCGTCTGGCCAGCACCAATGCGTCCAGGATGGCCCAGACCATAGGCCACCGTCCGGAGATCGGCCGGTAGCGGGTTCCGGCCGACAGCGTCGCGGTCCTAGTGGCCATCAGCTTGCCCTCCGTCCCCACCTGCTGGCGGGTTTGACCTCTTTCTCCTGCTCGGCCTGGTGACCGGTCAGGGTGAGGAAAACGTCGTCGAGGCTCGGCCGGTGAAGCTGCAGGTCGACGATGGTGATGCCCGCGGCGTCGAAGTCGCGTACCAGCACGGCCAGCTGGCTGGTCCCATCTTTCGAGGGTCCCGAGATCCGCCGCTGAGCCGGATCGACGGTGACGTCGTCGGACAAATGACGTCGGGCCACCTCGGCGGCGCCGGGAAGGTCAGCGTCCTTCGCGACCGCGATTTCGATCCGGTTCCCGCCAACCTTGTCCTTCAGTTGGTCGGACGTGCCTTCCGCGATCACGCGCCCGGCATCGACGACCGCAATCCGGTTGGCCAGCTCATCCGCCTCTTCCAGGTACTGCGTGGTTAGCAGGATGGTCGAGCCATCCTTGACCAGCGAGTTGATCATGTCCCACACCTGCCGCCGACTGCGTGGGTCGAGGCCGGTGGTCGGCTCGTCCAGAAAGAGCACGGGCGGCAGAAGAACAAGTGACGCGGCCAGGTCGAGGCGCCGTCGCATGCCACCCGAGTAGGTCTTCGCAATCCGGTCCGCCGCCTCCATCAAGTCGAACTGACTGAGCAATTCCTCGGCGCGGCGCTTCGCGTCGCGCCGCGAGATGTGATACAGCTGCCCGATCATCTCCAGGTTTTCCCGTCCCGTCAGGTACTCGTCGATTGCCACCGACTGCCCCGCCAGCCCGATCTGGGACTTGATTCGGTTGGCGTCTTTGACGACGTCGAACCCGGCCACGGTGGCTCGACCGGCGTCGGGTTTCAACAGCGTCGTGAGGATGCGTACCGCGGTCGTCTTCCCTGCCCCGTTCGGCCCGAGCACAGCGAGCAGGGTTCCCTCGTCCACGAAAAGATCGAGCCCGTCCAGTGCCTTGACGCGCCCATAATGCTTGACCAATCCCTCAGCGGAGACGGCGTGATCTGTGGCCATCCATAAGATAGTAAGGAGGCAGGCGGGATGGACGAGGAATTGAAGCCGCAGCAACCGGCTGCGCCGGTCGAGCCTGAGGGAGTGGCGGCCGAGGTTGCGGAGCGCGCGCAACGGGTTCACACCGGCAGTCGGATGCCGACCCTTTACCTCGGCCACGGCGCGCCACCGCTCGTCGATGATCCGCTGTGGGTGGCCCAGCTGGCCGCATGGGCGAGCGCGTTACCACGTCCGAAATCGGTACTGATCGTCTCCGCGCATTGGGAAAATGCCCCCTTTACGATGGGCGCGACTCGGACGGGGACACCCTTGGTCTACGACTTTGGCGGATTCCCCGAGCGTTATTACCGGCAGCAGTACCGGTCGCCCGGCGCCCCCGAGCTCGCCGCCGATGTGCGCCGGTTGCTGTCCGATCAGCCCGTCGCCCAGGAACCGGATCGGGGGCTCGACCACGGTGCTTATGTCCCGCTGACCGTGATGTATCCCGACGCAGACGTGCCGGTACTGCAGATATCGATGCCCAGCCTCGACCCCGAACAGCTCTACGACATCGGTCGCCGTCTGCGACCGCTTCGCGACCAGGGCGTCCTGATCATCGGCAGCGGTTTCCTCACCCACGGGCTCCCCTACATTCGTGACTTCCGGCTGGATGCGCCGCCGCCGGCATGGTCTAGCGAGTTCGACGCATGGGCGCATGAAGCGCTCGAACACGGCGACGTCGACGAACTATCCGATTTCGTTCATCGCGCTCCGGCCGTCAGGTACGCGCATCCGCGGACGGAGCACCTGGCGCCGTTGTTCGTGACGCTCGGTGCCGGCGACAGCAACGGGGAGCCCTTACCGAGCATCATCGACGGTTACTGGATGGGGCTGTCCAAGCGTTCGATCCAGATCCCTTAGTCGGGATGCGGCGCTAGCGTCGGGGCCGGCGTCGGTGTGGGGGCCGGCGTCGGTGCCGGCGTCGGGGCCGGTGTCGCGGGGGCTGCTGGGGTTGGGGTGGGCGAAGCGGTCGGGGCGATCGCCGCCGCCGGGTTGGCGATCACGGCGGTCACCTGCCCAAAGGTGCTGGCCAGTTGACGCCCGGCCAGACTCACCCCCCGATCGCGACCAGTGCGGCCAACGCCAGCAGCACGACGTATTCGACGAGGGCCTGGCCCGACCCCTGGCGGCGCATGAGGTGAGCCTACGCAGCAAGTCTTACGCCGCCCTAGTCCACTCGGCTGGCGACGATTGTCCAAGTGGACCAGTTAGGCTCGAATGCAACGTAATGCTGCAGGTGCGACGCGACCGCGAGATCCACCGGGAAGACGGCGGCTGGTTTGTGGCCCGCTGGCACTTCTCCTTCGATCGCTATCGCGACCCGCGGCAGATGGGGGTGGGGCCACTCCGCGTGTTCAACCACGATCAGCTCGCTCCAGGCGCGGTCTGGCCGATGCACCCGCATGCCGACATCGAAGGGATTACCTATGTCTGGAAAGGCTCTTTCCGCCACGCCGACAGCCTCGGCAACGACGGCATCCTGCAACCCGGCGCCATCCAGGTGATGACCCTGGGCTCCGGTGCCGAGCATTCCGAACAAAACGCATCCAAGACCGAGCCGATGGAGTTTCTGCAGCTCTGGATCCTTCCCGACACGCCGGGTCTGCCACCTGGCATTCAGCAGCGTCAGTTCTCAAAGGAGCAGCGCACCGGTCGCCTGCTGCAGGTGATCGGACCCGATGCTGATGCTCTGAAGGTCCGCCAGGACGCGGCCGCTGTGTACGTGGCGGCGCTGCCGCCGGGCACCGAGGTCTCGCTTGGGTTCGCATCGGGCCGCGGCGGCTATCTATACCTGATCGAGGGCGGACTCACCGCCGGCGCCGAACAGCTCTCGACCGGAGATGCCGCCAAGATCCACGGGGAGCCCGACCTGCGGCTTAAGGCGACACAACCAAGCGAACTGATCCTCGTCGATGTCCCCCTCGAATTCACGCCGGTCGGCGTCTGGGCTCGCTGAGCCAAGGCTGGCGCCCGATGGCGTAACGTATGAGCGTAACCTAATGGTTACCAAAAAAACCAGCAGGGAGGACGCGATGGCCAAAGCTAAGGTCAAGGGATCGGGGACGCGGCAGTCACCTTGGGTATTGAAGACGCCACCCGGGACGTCGGAGTTCGAGGCCTATCGGGACGAGACGCTCGATCCGCCGACGCTGATCGTACAGGTGGGGAAGACCGAGGTCCGCTATCAGTTGCGCGGCCTGGACGACCTGCACAAGATGCTCAGGCAACACGGTGATTGGATGCCACTCGGTAGCGCGGACGAGCAGAAACCGGCTGCCGAGGGCACCGTCGAAGCCTGGGCGCGGTCACCGAAGAACCCGGTTGGCGGCTGGTACGGGCTGAAGAAAGGCTTACGCGGCCGCTTCGGCATGTACGTTCCACCGGTCATGGAAGCGATGGGACTGGCCGAAGTCGAGCATCTTCCGAAAAACAACCGGATGCGAGCTCGCTAAGCCCGTCTGACGCAAGACCCGCGTAAATTAGATCCATGTCGGCGCAGGTCTTTTCCGTTTCCGAGGTCAAGCAGCTGCTCGACCAGGGGGCGCAGCTGGTCGATGTCCTCGGTGAAGACGAGTTCGAACATGATCACCTCCCCGGGGCGATCAACATCCCGCTCAAGCGGCTGGACGCGACGACCGCCGCGAGGCTGGATCGCCACCGGCCGGTACTCGTCTACTGCAACGACTTCGGCTGAGATCTCTCACCGCGGGCCGCGTCGCGGCTCGAGACGCTGGGATTCAAGACGGTGATCGACTACGTTCCCGGGAAGCAGGCCTGGTTTGAAGATAACCAACCGCGTGAGGGCAAGGCCGTAGACGAAATCTGGATTGGCGACGTCGCCGGGTCAGACGTGCCGACCTGCAGCCTGACGGAAAGGATCGGGGACGTCCGAGGTCGAACGGCCGGTTGGGACACCTGCGTCGTCGTCGATCCGCAAGGCGTGGTGCTCGGGCTGCTGCGCAAGAAGGAGCTCGATGCCGACCCGCAGGCGACCGCCGAACAGGTGATGCGGCCCGGGCCCAAGACCTTCCGGCCGAACGTGACGCTGCAGGAACTGCTCAAGTCGATGCGAGACCACGAGATCCAGACCAACAGCCTTGTCACGACCGGCGAAGGGCGCCTGCTGGGGGTCATCTCGCGCGCCGATGCCGAGGCGACCCTGGCCCACGAACAAGCCGCCGAGACCCGGACCGACAGCTAACCCGGCTCGGCGTTGCGACGCCCCGCGCGAAATGTTATGTTCGCGCCTAAAAGGAGGAGGGACTCATGGGCACATCCGTCGAAACGCATCGACTCGAGCGAAATGCTGTTGGTTTGGCGCCAACCCTATTCCAGTCGATCACCCACATGGCACCCGCAGCGGCGGTCGCTTTCTCAATCATCGTTGGGGCTCCGTACGCCGGCGGGAGCCTGCCGCTGTTACTACGCAGCGACCGTCTACTTCGGTCCCGGCAAGATGGCAGATCCGAAGAACGGCTTCGCACTTCTCAACAACAGCGACCCGTGGTCGGCGATGGCGCAAGCCGTCTGGGGACCCGGATTGATCATCGTCATCCTTGCCGTGCTGAATAGCGCGATCGCAAACTCGAACGCGGGCGCCAACGCGGCGACGCGCGTGGGGTTTTCCCTTGCACGCATCGGTCTCTTACCGCGTCTCCTCTCGCGGATCCATCCCCGATTCAAGACGCCCTATTGGGCCGTCAACGTGCAGGCGGTTGGTGGGATCATCCTGGCGGTGGCGTTGGGGACGATCGCCGGCGGCCCCTTGCCGGCCTTCGCATTACTGGGCACCATGGCCGGAATCATCGTCGTCGTGATCTACATCCTCACCAACCTCAGCAACCTCGTCTACTACTTGCGCGAGCAACGTGGCGAGTTCAATATCCTCTGGAACGGCATCGTGCCGATCGTCGGGAGCCTCATCTTCCTCCCGGCGCTGGCCGCCGCGCTCGGCATCGACTTCGGCAATCTGGGTATTGGCGCCTTGTCCCCGCCATCCAACCTGGCTCCACTGATCATCGGCGTATGGATGGTCGCGGGGATCGCCTTGCTCGTTTACTTCGCTACCAGCAAACCCGACCGGATCGCACAAACTGGGCGCGTGTTCCTCGACGAAGAGCCGGCAGCCCGTACCTAGTATTCGCCGCTTGAACGGGGTCGGCGGGCGGACTAATATCGACTTCTGCCCATAGGCAGGAGGAGGAATGCACATGCCAGAAACCGCTGTAGCCGCGCCCGGCAAGCCCGCCTGGGCCGACGTCTCGACGACCGATGCCGCCGCCGGAACGACGTTCTATAGCAAGCTCTTTGGGTGGCAGCCGGAGGACCAGGGTCCCGACGCCGGCGGCTACGTGATCTTCAAGCAGGGTAGCAAGCAGATCGCGGCGCTGGGGCCTGTCCAGAACCCCGGTCAGCCGTCCGCGTGGTCGGTGTACATCGCGACCGACGATGCCGCGGCGACCACGAAGAAAGTCAAGGAAGCCGGGGGAACTGTCGCCCTCGAGCCGATGGAAGTGATGGACCAGGGCTCGATGGCCGTCTACCAGGACCCGATCGGCGCGTTCATCTCGGTGTGGCAACCGGCGAAGATGAAGGGCTTCGATGCGACGAATGAAGCCAACACCTTCACCTGGGCGGAGCTGAATGCCAAGGGCGTCGAGAAGACCAAAGCGTTTTACAAGCAGGTCTTCGGTTGGGGCGATAAGACCAGCCCGATGGGCGAAGGCCAGCCGCCCTATACCGAGTGGCAGCTCGGTGGGGAAAGCATCGGCGGTGGCATGGAGTGGCAGGAGATGCCGCCCGGCGTCCCGCCTCACTGGCTGGTGTACTTCGCGGTTACTGATCCCGACGCGACCGCCAAGAAGGCGACCGAGCTCGGCGGTAAGGTCAGCGTCCCGCCGCAGGACTTCCCAGGCGGCCGCTTCGCCGTCATCAGCGACCCGCAGGGCGCCGTGTTCGGCATCCTGCGCATGAGCCAGTAGGAATGACCTTTAGGGCAGGGGTCGGCGTGACCCCTGCCCTGCCTTCCGCCTGAAGTCGCAACTGCGACGGAGTGGGCAGGCAGCGCAGCGGGGCGCTTTCGCCCTGCAGATCATCGCTCCGAGATCCATCAACCCCTGGTTGATCAGGTATCCCTTTCCTTTCGGAATGACGGCGGTCGCCAGTGACCAGAGCTCGCGGGTCCGGGCCAAAGGCGCGGCGGCGACGCCGAAATGCCGTCGCAGCAGCCGAGCCACGTTCGTGTCCAGCACGGGCGCGTCCCGGTGGTGGGCAAAGCTCATAACAGCGCCGGCGGTGTAGCGTCCAATACCGGGCAGCTGCTGCAATTCCGGGAGCGTCTGCGGCATCACGCCGCCGAATCGATCGGCCACCTGTAAGGCGGCCCCATGCAGCCAGTTGCCACGAATCTTGTAACCGAGCGGATCCGTGATCGCCTTGACCTCCTCGACAGGAGCGAGGGACATCGCCTCCGCCGTCGGGTACCGCTCGAGGATCGCCTCATACACCGGGACGACCCGCGAGATCTGCGTCTGGTGCGACAGGATCTCGGAGACGAGGATCGCGTATGGGTCGCGCGTTCTGCGCCAGGGAAGATCGCGACCGTGTGCCGCGTACCAGGCGAGGACGCGGCGCTGGAAGGAGCGGCGGCGGCCCCGACTATACGGCGATCGGGACCTTCTCAGAGAAGTGGCAGGCGGCGCGATGGTTGCGTGCCTTCTCTTCAAGCGGCGGCTCGAGGTCAGCGCAGGGGGTCGGCACCTGGGCGATTGGGCAACGCGTATGGAAGCGGCAGCCGGACGGCGGATTCACCGGCGATGGGATCTCGCCTTTGAGTGAGACCACCCGCCGTTTCGATTGGATTTCCGGATCCGGGATTGGGATGGCGGAGAGCAAGGCCTTGGTGTAAGGATGGCGGGGATTGCGATAGATCTCGACGCTGTCGGCCACCTCCACGATCTTCCCGAGGTACATCACCATCACCCGGTTGCTGATGTGACGGACCACCGAGAGGTCGTGAGCGATGAAGAGATAGGTCAGCTTGAATTCTTTCTGGAGGTCTTCCATCAAATTGATGATCTGAGCCTGGATGGAGACGTCGAGGGCCGAGATCGGTTCGTCGGCGACGATTAGCTTCGGCTGCAGCGCGAGCGCGCGCGCGATGCCGATACGCTGGCGCTGGCCGCCGCTGAACTCGTGGGGATAGCGGTTGTTGAAATAGGGGTTGAGCCCAACGATCTTGAGAAGCTCCTGGACGCGCTTGTCCTTGGATCCGCCGCGCAGGAGGCCGAAATTCTCGAGCGGCTCGGCGATGATGTCGCCGACGGTCATTCGCGGGTCCAGGGATGAATAGGGGTCCTGGAAGATCATCTGCAGCTGGCGGCGATATTGTCGCAGCTTCTCGCCCCTCAGTTTGGTGAGGTCCACGCCCTCGAAGAAGATGTTCCCGGAGGTCACAGGCAGCAGTTGGGTAATCAGCCGTCCCAACGTTGACTTGCCACAGCCAGACTCGCCGACCAGGCCGACCGTCTCGCCCGGGTAGATCTCGAGACTCGCGCCCTCCACCGCCTTCACGGTCGTGCCCAGCGTGGCCGGGAAATGCTTGACCACCCCCTCAACGCGCAGCAGCGGCACTCGGTCAGGCACGCTGGTCTCCATTGTGGGACAGTGCCCGCCGCATCGTCACCCAGCAGGCAGCCTCCTGGTCGGCGCCCATGTCCATCAGGGGTGGATCGTCGTGCCGGCAGCGGTCGATCTTGAACTGGCATCGCGGATTGAACCGACAGCCGGCAGGCGGCTTGATCAGATCGGGCGGGAGGCCGTCGATGGAGAGCAGGCGGTCGTGGCGGTCCGAGTCGAGACGAGGGATCGACCGCAGCAACGACCAGGTGTAGGGGTGCTGCGGATTCTTGAAGATCTGCTCGACTGGGCCCTGCTCCACGATTCGGCCGGCGTACATCACGAGCACCCGGGTGCAGAGGCCTGCGACCACCCCCATGTTGTGGGTGATCATCATGATGGATGTATTGAGGTCGTGGTTGAGGTCGCGCAGCAACTCGAGGATTTGCGCCTGGACCGTGACATCGAGCGCGGTCGTCGGTTCGTCCGCGATCAGAATCGATGGAGTGTTCGCGAGGCCCATGGCGATCATCGCCCGCTGGCGCATCCCACCGCTGAATTGGAAAGGGTAGTCGTTGACGCGGGATTCCGCCGCGGGGATCCGGACCTGTTTGAGCAGCTCGATGGTTCGGCTCAGTGCCGATTTGCCTGAGACTTTCTCGTGGGCCTGCATCGCTTCTTCGATCTGGAAGCCGACCTTCAGCACCGGATTCAGGCTGCTCAGGGGGTCCTGGAAGATCATCGCAATATCTTTGCCACGGATCTCCCTGACCTCTTCCTCCGACAGTGTCACGATGTCCGATCCCTTGAAAAGGATCTGCCCGGCGACGATGCGGCCGGGCCGCTGGATCAGGCGCAGGATCGATAGGGCGGTGACGCTCTTGCCGCAGCCGGACTCGCCGACGATCCCCAATGTCTCACCGGGGTAAAGGTCGAAGCTGACGCCGTCGACGGCCTGCACGACGCCATCGTCGGTGAAGAACTGCGTCTTGAGGTCCTTGACCTGAAGCACAGGCGCGGTCATCGTTTAAGCCTCGTATCGACGGCGAAGGAGGTGCTCAGGGGTTCGACCTAGCGCTTCTGCCGCGGGTCGAAGGCGTCTCGCAGGCCATCTCCGAAGAAATTAAAGGCCAGCAGGGTCACCGACAACGCCACCGCAGGCCACAACAGGATATAGGGGTCGAAACCGCCCTGCAGTGACGGCAGGCCTTCACTGGCCATGCCGCCCCAGTCGGCCGTGGGCGGCGGCACTCCGAAGCCGAGAAAGGTCAGGAATGCCGCCGTGAGGATCGCAGCCGGGATGACGAACGTTGCCTGGACGATGATGGGACCGAGCGCATTCGGCATGATATGGCCGAAGACGATCTTGCCCGCGCGCGCTCCCCCTGAGCGAGCCGCCTCGATGAACTCTCGTTCCCGAATGCTCAGCGCCTGCCCCCGGGCCAACCGCGCCATGTCCATCCAGCCGGTGGCCGAGATAGCAATGATGATATTGATCAGGCTTGGACCCAGCAGCACGTAAAGCGCCACGGCGACGAGAAGCGGCGGGACGCCGTAGAAGATATTGGTGGCCAGACTGATGAGGGCGTCGACGGCGCCGCGAAAGTACCCGGCCACCAGGCCGAGAGCGACACCGATCACCAGGACGATGAAGGCCGTCGCCAGGCCGACGGCCAGCGAGACCTGCGACCCTACCATGAGCCGGCTGAGCGAATCTCGTCCGAGATCATCGCATCCCAGGGGGTGGGCGCCCGTGGGGAGAGCGTACGTGACGCAGGTGCCGATCAGGTTCGGCTTGTATGGCGTCCAGAAGAGTGAGAGCAGACAGACGAGGGCCAGCACCATCAAGTAGATGGCCGCCGCCAGCGCGAGCTTGTTGCGGCGCAGCCGGCGCACGCCGTCGCGCCAGAGGCTGACCTGCTCGCCGGCAAGGGTGCCTCCGGCATACTCGACCGCAGGCACGGGAAGGAGCGTGGCCATCAGTACCGAATCCTCGGGTCTATCACGGTGTAGACCAGGTCAACCGTCAGGTTCGCGAACCCGATCAGGACGGCGTAGATGGTGAACACCCCGACCGTGACGTTGTAATCGTGCTGGAAGATGGACTCAACGAATTCCTTGCCAAGGCCGGGGATGCCGAAAATATTCTCGATGACGACACTGCCGGTGATGATGCCGATGACGGTCGGTCCGAGGATGCTCGTGACCGGCACCAGCGCGTTTCGCAGGGCGTGCCGGATGATGACGATTCGGTTTTCCAGGCCCTTGGCGCGCGCGGTCCGGATGTAATCCTGCTGGATAACCTCGAGCATCGACGCCCGCGTGATGCGGGTGATTTGTCCTGAGGTGTAGAAGCCGAGGGCGATCGCCGGCAACGAAAGCTCGGCGAGCGTCCCGTAGGTTCCCGTCCACGGCTCCGGATAGAAGAACGCCCCGTGAGAGACGTTGTTGAGCCACTGGCCGAAGATCAGGATGCCGAGCGAGGCGATTACGAAGCTGGGGACGCTGTAGCCAACGACCGCGATGCTGGTCAGGAGGTAGTCAACCCAGGTGTTCTGCCGGACGGCCGCCAGCACACCGAACGTGATGCCGAGGCCGATCGTGACGATCAGCGCGGCGCCCCCGAGCATGGCGCTCACACTGAGCTCGCGAAGGACGAGCGGGGTGATGGGCAGGTCGCGGATGTAGAGCGACACCCCGAGGTTTCCGTGGACGAGTCCCTTGAGGAAGTTCCAGTACTGGACCGGGATGGGCTGGTCCAGGCCATATTGGTGCAGCAGAATCTGCAGCGCCGTGCCGTGCACCCGGTCACTGACGAAGGCGTTGCCGGGGAGGGAATGAACGACAGCGAAGACGCCGAACGACACGACGAGCACGGTGAAGACGATCAGGACGAGCCGCTGCCCGATGTAGATCAGGGTCCCTCGCGTTAACATCGTCTCCCGCCTGTCAGATTAGTGCCAACGAGGGCGCCCCCGCGACGGAGGCGCCCTCGTTCAGTTGATTACCAGCCGCTCAGTGGGACTGGATCGAGGTCTCGTTCCAGTAGTAGTCCGCCTGGCTGTTGGAGCCCGCTCCCTTCACATAGGAGTGGATGGCGAAGTTGGCGACCGAGTAGTAGAGCGGGATGTAGGCGACGTCCTGCTGCAGGATCTGCGCCAGCTGCTTGTACAGCGGCAGTGCTGCGTCGAGCGGCGTTTGGTCGGCCTGCTTGAGAACGCTGTCGTACGTCGGGTCGATGAATCCGCTGGTGTTGGAGCCGCCCGCTGAGGCAACGGAGCCCCAGAGGTTGTCGAACCAGTCCTGCGGGTGGTTGTAGTCGAACTGCCAGCCATCGCGCGACATCACGTACTTCCCGGACAGGCGGTTGGAGATGAACTGGGAGGCATCGCTGCTCGGATCGAGCGTGACCTTGACGTTGAGATTGGTCTGCCATGCGTTCTGCAGGTAGGCGGCGACCGGGTCGTTGAGACCGCCGGCGTTGTACGAGTACTTGAGGTTCGCCGTCAGCTTGCCGGTCGGATCGTACTGCGTCAGCAGCGACTTGGCCTGCGCTGCATCGAATTTCGAGAGCGGGTCGGCGCCGTCACCCAGGTAGCCGACGAGGCCCTTGGTAATCAGTCCGCCGGTGGCCGGGGCGCATTGGACGTCGTGGCAGACGGTCGTGGCCAGGCCCGCTTTGTCGACCGCGAGGGCGAAGGCCGTGCGCAGACCCTTGGCCGCCGCCGACTCGCCGACGAACGGGCCGCCGGTGGCCGTCCAGCCAACGTTGAAGCTGAGCCATGTGGTGCGGCCCTTCGGCTTCGTCAGAAGCTGGCTGGCGAATTGCGAATTGCCCTTGATCCCCTGGATGAGGGGATAGGTCAGGTTGCCGCTGTTGCCGCCGTAGCCGATCAGGTCGAAGTTGCCCTGCTCCCAGGCGGTGACGTCACCGGCGATCGCCGATGGATCGTGGATCGCGATGTCGACCTCGGTAAGCGTCGGCTTGGGCGAGCCCCACCAGTTCGACACCGCCTTGAACACCATCGACTGCTTCGCGGTGTACGCGGCGAGGTAGAAGGGGCCCGTGCCCACCATGCCGGCTGCCTGGCCTTGCGCGACCGGCTTGGACCACCAGTTGACCGGATCGCTCGCAATGGCCTTCTGGTCGACGACACTGCCCGTGCTGCCCTGGAGCGCCCAGGCGGTGAGGCACCAGCCACAGGCGTGGGCGAGCTTGATCTGAACGGTACTGGCGTCGGGCGCCGAGAGGCCGCTCATCTGGAAGGCGGGGTCGTTGGCCGTCAGCTTGTTTTCGATGTTCTGCCGGAAGGTCGTCGTGCCGCCCGCGCCGCTCGAGCTCGAAGGCGGCGCGCCGGCCGCTTTTTGCACCGCGCTGTATCCGGCGATCGCGCTCAAGTTGGACGCGTAGCCGCCCTGCAGGGCGACCGCGCGGTTCCAGGAGTACACAACGTCCTTCGACGTCATGGCATCGCCGTTGTTGAACTTGACGTTTGACTTCAGCTTGACCGTGTAGGTCAGTCCATCGGATGAGATGCCGTTGTTCGCCTGCGTCGGCACCGTGGTTGCAATGTCCGGGACGAGGTTGAGGTTGTCATCGAACCGCCAGAGGTTGTTGAAGACGTTCTGCATGATTTCCGTGTCGACCTCGGCGTCGGCCTGGCCCGGGTCAAAGGTTCCGGCGGTCTGATACACGGGAAATTTGAGGACCTGGCTCGCGGCCAGGCCGCTCGTCGTGGACGTTGAGTTGCCGCACGCCGCTACGAGGAGCGAGATCCCCCCGAGGATCGCCGCACTTTGTACGGCCCGAAATCGAAAAGTCAAAGGTTTCATCCCGTCCTTGCCTCCATTTCCCAATTGGGTGATCGAGTGCTCACGCCCGCGCGCCCCCACCGTAGCAGATACTCTCCGCCCGCATCGGTAGAGGGCCATCAAACCGTTGAATTGTTAAAGCCGCATTAGACGCCCGCTACCACGACGCTCTTCTGCTCGGTGTAGAAGTCGAGCACCTCGACGCCGTGCTCCTTGCCGAAGCCGCTGTGTTTGGTGCCCCCGAAGGGCAGTTCGTCGTAGGCCACCAGGTTGACCTGGTTTATCCAGGAATAGCCGACGTCGAGCCGATCGATGGTCTGCTGGGCTTTTTTGATGTCGCGCGTGAATACGGAGGAGCCCAGGCCAAACTCCGAGTCATTCGCACGCTCGATCGCCTCGTCCAGACTCTTGACGCGAGCAATCGGAAGCAGCGGGCCAAATGTCTCCTCCCGCCACACCCGGGCGTCTGGTGGAACGTCGGTGATGACCGTCGGCGCAAAGAAGAAGCCCCGATCGAACGGCTCCCCTTTTAGCCGGTTGCCACCGGCTAGCAGCCGCGCGCCGCGGTCGAGCGCATCCTTCAACTGCTGCTCGATCGTCTCGCGGCCGCCCGCGGTGTGCATCGGCCCCATTTGGGATGACGGATCAGTTCCGGGCAATACCTTGAGTCGCTTTGCTCGCGCCGTGACCTTCTCGATCACCTCATCGGCGACCGCTTCGTGGACGAAGACCCGCTTCACCGCAAGGCAGGCTTGCCCACAGTTGAAGAACCGTCCGATAGCGATCGCCTTGCTCGCCATCTCGAGGTCGGCGTCATCGCAAACGATGGCCGGGTCGCTGCCGCCGAGTTCGAGGGTTACGTGCTTCAGGTCGGACGCTGCCTCGGCCATCACCTGCTTGCCGGTCTGGGTCTCTCCCGTGAAACCGATCTTCCGGACTTTCGAGTTCTTGATCAGCTCCTGGCCAACCACGGCTCCCGGTCCGACGACGAGATTGAGGACACCGGGCGGCAACCCACCCTCATTCATCAGCTCGACCAGGCGGATGCTGGACAGCGGGGTGGTGCTCGCCGGCTTGGCGACCACGGTGTTGCCGACCGCGAGCGCCGGCGCGATCTTGTTGGCAAGCAGGGTCAGCGGAAAGTTCCAGGGGATGATCGCCCCGACCACGCCGAGCGGGCGGCGGACCACCAGGCCGAAAGCTCCCGGCACCGAGAGTTGGACGTGCTTGCCTCGGATGGCGCCCGAAGCGGAGAGCATGGCGTAGTACTCGATGTTCTCCACGAAACGCTCCGCCTCGATCTTCGAGTCGCGAAGCGGCTTGCCCTGCTCGCGCGTGAGCAGCGAGGCAACCTCGTCGAGGTGCTGGCGGGCGAGCGCCGCCCCCTTCATCAGGATCTGGGCGCGCTTCTGCGGCAGGGTATCGGCCCAGCCGCGGAAGGCCGCGTGCGCCGCGTCGATCGCCTGGCGCGTTTCCTCGACGCCAGCCTGTGGGACCTTGTCGACCAGTTCGCCGGTTGCCGGGTCGTGGATCTCCACCGTCGCGCCCGATCGGGCCGACGCCGGTTTGCCGTCAATCACCATCGTGCTCATGCAGTGCCACTCCTGTTAGCTATGGGCCGAACTAGACTTCAGGGTACACAAAGGAGGGATCGATGGAGCAAGCGACCACCTCGAAGGTTGTGTCGGTCACGCGCGAGGGAAATGGCGTCGCGCTGATTCATCTCAACCGTCCACCCGCCAATTCCTATGACCGCAGCTTGATCGACGATCTCAACGCCGCAATCGACGAGATCCGGTTCGACGAATCCATTGGCGCCGCAGTCCTCACGTCGGACTTGCCGAAGTTCTTCAGTGCCGGTGCCGACATCAACATGTTCCGGACGGTCAGCTCCAAGGCGCGGGCGATGACCATCTTGCACATGCACGAGGTGCTGCTCAAGATGGAGCACACGCCGAAAGTCTTCGTCGCCGCCATCGGCGGTCATTGCCTCGGTGGCGGTCTCGAGATCGCGCTCGCCGCCGATTTCCGATTTGCTGCCGAGGGCGAGTACCGCCTCGGCGTGCCCGAAGTCACGCTCGGCCTCTTGCCGGGCAATGGAGGCACGCAACGTTTGCCGAGACTGATCGGCCGCCAGAAGGCGATGGAATTGCTCGTGACGGGCAAGCCGCTCGATCCAAAGACGGCCGCGGCGCTGGGTGTGGTCGACCGCCTGGTTGCGCCGGACCGGTTGCTGCCCGACGCGATCGCCTTCGCAGCGACCCTGGCCGCCGGACCAACCGTTGCGATCGGGGAGATCAAGCTGGTCGCGAAACAGGGCCTCGAGATGTCGCTGGAGAGCGGGCTCGCCCTGGAGCGGGAAGGGATCTTTCGCCTGTTCGAGACCGCCGACGCCAAAGAGGGTCTGAGCGCCTTTGCCGAGAAGCGTAAGCCGAGCTTCAAGGGCGAGTAGAACCGCCTGAACCTTCGGCGCCGACATCTTTATATATGAGTTCCGGCGCGACCGACACGGCGGCCGTGCCGCCTGTCATATTCTTGCGGCCGGCGGTGCATACAGAGTGAATGCTTCACGCGCAAGCCTGGCAACCGGTCGTCGCGCGGACACCGCTGGACGCGATTAGGCAGCGCGTGCCGGACCCATTCGAACGGCTGTTCCTGGAGGAATATCCGAAGGTCGTCGCCATCGCCTATCGCGTCCTCGCCGATCGGTCAGCGGCAGAGGACGTCGCCCAGGAGGTCTTCATCAAATTCCACCGGAGTCTCTCCCCCGACTCCGAGCGGGCCGCCGGGTGGTTACATTCGGCCGCCGTGCACTCCGCACTGAACGTGATTCGGGGCGAGCGGCGTCGGGCGCAGCGCGAGACTGCGCACGCCCTCGACCCAGCGCAACCGCCCGCCGCCAACCCGGAGCGGCTGGTGGAGGATGCCGCCGTTCGGCGCGAGGTCCGGCGTGCGCTGAGCAAGTTGCCGCAGCGGACCGCGGCGCTGCTGATGTTGCGCTACAGCGGGCTGAGCTACGCCGAGGTTGCGACGGCGCTGGGGATGAAGGTTGGAAACGTGGGAACGCTGCTGCGCCGGGCGGAGGACGCCCTGCGCAAGGAGGTCAATCGTGCGACACCCGAGTGACGGAACGCTTCGACGTATCTACGACGAGCCCCTGGCACTGACATCGCTGGACCAGGCGCATTTCGATGGCTGCACCGACTGCAAGGCGCGATTCGAGTCGATCGCGAATGGCGCTCGTGCCACGGCCACCCTGCTGAGTGTGCCGGGCTTCACCCCCGAACCGGCGGCGGCACTGCGATCGGTGCGGATTCGGATTCGAACGGATGAAGCGGCCCGCCCGCCTCGCTGGTACGAGCGCTGGGTGGACCGGACCTCGCCCCGCTGGCAGCCCGTCGCCAGGCCGGCGATTGCCGTGCTGCTGGCGGGCGCCCTCCTGAGCGGCGTGACCGCAACCGGGGTGGCGCAGGGCTGGTTCCGCGTCTTCGAGCCCCGCACAGTCGCGCCGGTGCAGGTCTCTTCTTCGGATTTTCCGACGGCGGGCGCGCTGCTTGATTACGGCGACGTGAAATGGCTGCCGAGCGCGCCCACCCTGCAGCAACTCAGCGATGCGACCGCGGCGGCGGGACAGTCAGGTTTGCCGGTGCTCATGCCGGCCTCATTGCCCAAGGGCGTCTCCGGCCCGGTTAGCTTTGGCGTGGTTTCGCACGCGACCGGGTCACTGACCTTCGACGCCGAGCGCCTTCGCGCGTCGGCGGCGAAGAATGGCGTGCGGGTTAATCCGATGCCCGCAAAGATCAACGGCAGCAAGCTGGTCGTCAACGGGGGGCCGGCACTGCTCGAGGTGTGGGGCCTGGCCGCCAACACCGGCGGGACCCTGGCGCCGACGCTCGTGATCGCGCAGACGCGGGTGCCGACGGTCGATTCCACCGGGGCCACCGCGGCCGAGCTGGAGGACTACCTGTTATCGCAGCCAGGGGTGCCGCCCGACATCGCGGCGCAGATCAGGGCGATCAAGGATCCGAGCACGACGCTTCCGATTCCGATCCCGAAGGGGCTGGCGACGAGCGAACCGGTGCAGGTGAATGGTGTATCGGGGATCCTGATCAAGGCGGTCCTTGGCGCTGGGGTGGTTTGGACCAAGAAAGGCGTAATCTACGCCGTCGGAGGCCAACTCACTCCCGACCAGGTGCTCGCCATTGCAACGTCCCTCCACTGATCGCAATCTGAACCCGATGGAGGCGGCCGATGCCGCCTCTCTTGCCGTTCACACCCAGGACCTCGCCAAGCGCTACGGCAAAACGGTCGCGCTCAGCGGTCTGACGATGAGCGTGCGTCGCGCCGAGGTCTTTGGTTTCCTGGGACCAAACGGTGCCGGGAAAACCACGGCGGTAAAGCTGCTCGTTGGTCTGGCCCTACCGACGGCGGGAGAGGGATGGGTGCTTGGGGCGCCGATCGGCGACCTGCAGACCCGGCGGCGCCTGGGCTATCTGCCCGAGCTGTTCCGCTATCAGGGCTGGATGAAGGCGCGCGAGGTGCTCGGGCTGCATTGCGAGCTGTCGGGCATGGCGCGCTCCGAATGGAAGACGGAAATTCAGCTCGCGCTCGACATGGTCGGGCTGGCCGACCGCGCGGACGACAAGGTCGAAGGCTTCTCCAAGGGAATGCAGCAACGGCTGGGGCTGGGCGTGGCGTTGCTTGGCCGGCCTGAGCTGGTGCTCCTCGACGAGCCGACATCGGCGCTCGATCCGGTCGGGCGCCATGACGTCCGAGAGATCATCCGCCAGTTGAAGGCGCGCGGCACCGCCGTCTTTCTCAACTCGCACCTGCTGAGCGAGGTCGAACAGATCTGCGACCGGCTCGCCGTGGTAGACCACGGCCGGGTGATCGCGACCGGAACCATGGCGCAGATCCTGGGCCAGGACGGCGCGGTCCGCGTCCGGGTGACCGGACTGGCCGCCGCCGACCGGGCCGGGCTCAGCGAGTTCGGAAACCTGGAGGACGAAGGGGAATGGCTCACCTTTCGTGGGCTCAACCCCGATCGCGTCCCGCAGCTGGTCAGTGAGATCGTTCGCCAGGGTGGCCGCATCTACGCCGTCGAGCCGCGTCACGAGACGCTTGAAGACAGGTTCCTTCAGCTGCTCAAGGAACAGGACCAGTGACGCAGGTCCTCACGATCGCCCGGCTCACGATCCTCGAGGCGTCGCGGCGCAAACTGTTGCTCGCGCTCGGCATCCTGACCGTCGTCGTCGTCGTGCTGACCAGCTGGGGCTTCAGCCGGCTGCCGACGATGAATAATGTGACATCGGCCGAGGTTCGGCTCGCAGCCTCGCAGCTGACCATCTTGATGGCCTTCATGTTCAGTGGTGTGCTCGCGCTTGGCTCGACCCTTGTCGCGGCGCCGAGCATTGCCAGCGATATCGAGTCGGGGATCGCGCTGGCGATCCTACCCCGGCCGATTCGACGCAGCCAGCTCCTCATGGGCAAATGGCTCGGCCTCGCGCTGCTGGTCACGCTCTATGCCGCCGGCAGTGGGCTGCTGGAGTTGCTTGGCATCTGGCTCGGGACGAACTACCTGCCGCCGAACCCGATCGCGTCGATCGCCTTCGTCGCGGCCGAGGGGATCATCCTGATGACGCTGGCCTTGCTGCTCAGCACTCGCCTGGCGCCGATGACGGGCGGCGTGATCGCCCTGGTGCTGTTCTTCGTTGGCTGGGTCGGCGGGATCGCGCTGGCGATCGGCAATGCGTTCGACAACGGAACCATCAAGGGGATCGGCAATGCAAGCCGGCTCTTGATCCCGACCGACGGGCTCTGGCACGGGGCGATCTACTATCTGGAGCCGTCCGAAGTCATCGCGGCAGCCAGGCTCGCGGGCCGTGCGAGGGCTGGAAACCCGTTCTTCGCGGAGGCGCCGTTAGCGATCTGGTACATCCTGTGGGTCGTCGTCTGGCTGGCTGTTGTCATCGCGCTGGCCAACTGGAGCTTCGCGAAGAGAGACCTTTAGGGACGCTGCTGTCGTTGGGGCGGCAGCCTCGCGTAGTTGGGTCCGAGGGCCATTGACTTGGGCAGTCGCCGAACGTACATTTAGCTCGCAAAAACCGGGTGATCCGGAATTCAGAGGAGGGGAAGCATGGGAGTCGCGACCTTAACGCCTCCGGCGCAGCGCGTGGGGGAGGAGCTTGTCTACCCGGACGGCCGGCACGAGCTGGCCGACGATTCGGCGATCCGCAATAGCCCGCTCTACAACGTCGACCTGGCGCCGGTACCGCTCAAGCGGCGCACCTGGACCACCTATAACTACATGGCGCTGTGGATCGGAATGGCGCACAACATCCCGACCTATTTGCTGGCCTCCGGACTCGTCGCGTTAGGCATGGCCTGGTACCAGGCGATCCTGACGATCGCGCTGGCGAACATTATCGTCCTGATTCCGATGCTGGCGAACAGTCACGCGGGCACGAAGTACGGCATCCCGTACCCCGTCTTCGCCCGCGCGTCGTTCGGGGTATTTGGCGCCAACGTGGCGGCGCTGCTGCGGGCAGGTGTGGCCTGCGGCTGGTTCGGGATCCAGACCTGGATCGGCGGCGGCGCGCTCTACGCCTTGTCCGGAAAGCTGTTCGGAGCCGGCTGGACGAATTCGTCCATGATCGCAGGGCAGCACTGGACCCTCTGGCTGAGCTTCGCGATTTTCTGGGCGCTCAACATCCTGATCATCATGCGCGGCATGAACGCCGTCCGACGCTTCGAAAACTGGGCGGCGCCGTTTGTGCTGGTCGTGGCGCTCGGCCTGCTCGCGTGGATGGTTGGGCAAGCCGGCGGCTTCGGGCCCATCCTCAGCGAGCCCGGTAAGATCGGCTGGGGCGGCAACTTCTGGTTCGTCCTCTTCCCGCCGGCGCTGATGGGGATGATCGCGTTCTGGTCGACGCTCTCGCTGAACATGCCCGACTTCACTCGCTTCGGCAAGAGCCAGCGGGCGCAGGCGTGGGGCCAGATTCTCGGGCTGCCCACGACGATGACCTTGTTCCCA